>NZ_DLGY01000007.1:112449-136056 GCF_002482945.1 Flavobacterium sp. UBA7682 | reverse complement strand
AATACTTCCGGAAGTATTACGCGTGGCGTTACGATTGGGAATAATCAAAATGCTTCCGTCACGTCCAATCTCGATTTACAAATCACAGGAAAAATTTCAGATAAAGTTTCGCTTCGTGCCTCGATTCAGGATTCCAATATTCCTTTGCAAGACAATGGTTATTCGCAAAAGTTGGATGAATTTGACCAAATTTTCATCGAATTATTTACCGATAAATGGAACATTCGCGCCGGTGATTTATTCCTCGAAAACCGACAATCGCGCTTTTTGAATTTTAACAAGAAAGTGCAAGGATTATCTACGCGTTTTACTTTTGGTGGCGAAGAAAACAAAACAGAGATTTTTGCTTCAGCGGCTTTGGTTCGCGGGCAGTATGCCAAAAGTGCGTTTACCGGACAAGAAGGCAATCAAGGTCCGTATAAATTACGCGGGAACAATGGTGAATTGTATGTGTTGGTGATTTCAGGTTCCGAACGGGTTTATGTTAATGGAATTCTGAAAAAACGCGGCGAAAACAACGATTACATCATCGACTATAACGCCGGAGAAATTACGTTTACGTCATTGTTTCCAATTACTTCCGAAATGCGAATCGTCATTGAATACCAATATTCAGACAGAAGTTACACCCGATTTGTGACTTATGGCGGAGCAAATCACACGTCGAAGAACTGGAGTTTAGGCGGTTATTTGTATTCTGAAAATGATGTTAAAAACCAACCGTTGCAACAAAGTTTGTCACCTGAACAAGTCGCTATTTTGGCCAATGCCGGCGATGATGTCAACCTGATGAATGCGCCTTCAGCGTATTTAGATACCTATTCTGAAAATAAAATTTTGTATAAAAAAATCTTTGTAAATACCGTAGAAGTTTTCGAATATTCTAACAATCCTGACGACGAATTATATAATGTAAAATTCACTTTGGTCGGAAACAACCAAGGGAATTACACCTTAACCAATACCGCCGCTATCGGTCGAATTTACCAGTATATCGAACCAGTTGCCGGTATTCCTCAAGGGAATTATGAGCCAATTACCCGATTGATTGCGCCAACGAAAATTCAAATCGCAACAGTTTTAGGAAAATACAATCCGAATGAAAAGACTTTGGTTGATTTCGAAATTGGTTTAAGCAACAATGATCAAAACTTGTTTTCTGCGCAAGATGACAACAATAATAAAGGTGTTGCCGGAAAGCTGAATTTCAAGCAAAGATTGTTTTCCAAAAAATGGCAAATTGATGCGTTTGGAAATTACCAATATGTACAGGAAAATTTCCGAACCATTGAGCGTTTGTTTAATATTGAATTCAATCGTGATTGGAATTTAACCACTTTTGAAGGGAATCAGAGTTTGTTGGTCAACGGTTTAGATTTTACTTTGCCCGAGAAAGGAAAGTTGACTTATCAATTTGAAAAGTTAGATTTTTCAGAAAGCTTTTCGGGAAATCGTCATTTGGTGAATGGATTTTTCAAACTTAAAGATTGGAATTTATTCCAAAACACCAGCGTTTTAAACAGTGATGGTAATTATGCTAAGTCTACTTTTATCAGGAACCAATCACAAGCCCGATATCATTTTAAAAAGAATTGGGTTGGCGGTAGTTTACGCTTAGAAGACAACAAGGAAAAACTGGTGGCTACGAATCAATTGTCAGCCTTGAGCCAAAGATTTACTGAATATGGCGCTTTTGTCGGTCGAGGCGATAGTACAAAAGTTTTTGTCGAATTGGGTTATTTGCAACGCGTGAACGACAGTTTGCAAAACGGTTTTTTACAAAAAGTAAATACTTCGCATTCCTATTATTTAAAATCAAAATTGATTCAAACTGACAAAACCAATTTGGCTTTATTTGTCAACTACAGAAATTTGAAATTTGAAGATGCGACAAGAGGAAACGAACCGTCTTTAAACTCAAGATTGTTGTACAATGACCAGTTTTTCAAACAATTTGCCCAAGTCACGACAGCTTATGAAACTACCTCCGGAACGATTGCTCAACAAGAGTTTACCTATCTCGAAGTCGAATCCGGACAAGGCGTTTACACTTGGATTGACTACAACAACAATGGAATTCAAGAATTACAAGAATTTGAAATCGCGCCATTTCCCGATCAAGCGAGGTATGTTCGGGTGTTTTTGCCGAATCAGATTTTTGTCAAAACCCATCAGAACAAGTTTTCACAATCGCTTACCTTGAATCCGGTGCAATGGCAAAATGCTAAAGGTTTTAAGAAAGTGCTGTCTCATTTTTACAACCAAACGTCGTATTTGATAGAACGAAAAATTCGTCGAAACGGAGACAATTTCGATCTCAATCCGTTTTCCAAAGACGATGACAATTTGTTAGGATTGAATACCAGTTTTCGTAATAGTTTGTTTTACAACCGCGGCAAACAAAAACATTCCACAACTTATACTTTTACCCAAAACGAGCTCCAAACGCTCCTTTCAGTTGGTTCACAAGAAAGCGAAAACAAATCGCATCAATTGCAGTACACGCATTTATTTCAAAAAACCTGGTTGTTTAATTTGGGCGCCAAAACCATTAAAACTACTTTATTTTCTGAAAATTATGCCAGCAAAAATTTTGAAGTCAAAGCCTATCAAATCAACCCAAAAATTTCCTATTTATTTAATAAAAATGCCAGTTGGGATATATTTTATGAATACCAAAACAAAGAAAATCAAATAGGCAATTCGGAGCAATTAAAGCAAAGTCGTTTCGGGACTTCGTTTTCTTATGCCAGTGAAAAGAAGTTTACGATGAATGGCGAATTTTCCTTGTATGACAATAAGTTTGTTGGCGATGCCTTATTACCGGTGGCTTTTCAAATGTTAGAAGGATTACAACCGGGGAAAAATTTGACATGGAGATTGTTGTTGCAAAAGAATTTGACTCAATTTTTAGATATCAATATCAATTATCAAGGCAGAAAAACCGAAACCAGCAAGACGATTCACACCGGAAATGTTCAATTGAGAGCATATTTTTAATGGTAAATAATACTTTGCATTTATTTTTTTCTTACTTTTAGTCTAGGTAAATATTTAAATTAATCACGATGAAAAAACTATTTTTAATGTGTTTTCTTTTTGCTTTTATAGTAAACACGAATGCTCAAGAAAAGCTTACAGATCAAATGAAGACGGCCAAAGCAACTTCAGAAAAGGCTTTAAAGGAAAAAGAAGCTAAAGCCAAAGCGGAGAAAGAAGCCAAAACACGTTTGAAAAAAGACGGCACACCGGATAAGCGTTTTAAAACCACAACCAAAGCACCTTTAAAAAAAGACGGCACGCCGGATAAGCGCTATAAAGTAAAAGAAAACAAAGCATCAGCCACCGGGAAAGCAAATTCAGCAGCCGGAAAAGCAAAAGCAACAGCCAATAAAACAGAAGCCAAAACTAAAAAAACAATAAAAGAAAGAGTCTCCAACGAGAAAGCACCTAAGAATAATAAAGACAAGGTGACAGGAAATTATAAAGGTAAAAAAGTGTATACCGGGCCAAGAGGAGGAAGGTATTATATTAACTCTAATGGTAATAAAACCTATATTTCGGATGACAAATAAGAAATAAAAGTACACTTTGCAGAGAGCGGTTTTTTCAAGCGAAAAACCGCTCTTTTTTTAGGCTGAAAAAACCGCTTTCAGAAGTTGCTGAAATGTTAAAATTTACCCATCAGTAAATTCTTAACTTCCTTTGTTTTAGGGCTTTTTGACGTTTTTCAAAAAACTAATTTATTGAAAATCAACAAGTTGAAATATGTTCAAAAAAATTAAACAAAACGCTTATTTGTTAAAAACTAGAGCCGATTGTGAATAAGTTTGGCTTTCATTTTACGTTTCGTTTGACAATCTTTGTAACAGACAGATTTTAATAAAAATCACCCCAATAATCAATAATAATTTCAAAATGGCTGCTATCGAACCAATATTACAAGAAAACAAAAACCGCTTCGTGATTTTCCCAATCAAACATCATGATATTTGGGATTGGTATAAAAAAATGGAAGCCAGTTTTTGGACGGCCGAGGAAATCGACTTGCACCAAGATTTATCCGATTGGAATAACAAGTTGAGCAACGATGAAAAATATTTCATCAAACATATTTTAGCTTTTTTCGCCGCTTCTGACGGAATTGTAAATGAAAATTTGGCCGAAAATTTTGTAAATGAAGTACAATATCCGGAAGCCAAGTTTTTCTACGGTTTCCAAATCATGATGGAAAACATCCACAGCGAAACTTATTCGTTGTTGATTGATACCTATGTAAAAGACGAAGCCGAGAAAAATCAATTGTTCAACGCCATTGACGTTTTTCCTGCCGTTAAGAAAAAAGCCGATTGGGCAATGAAATGGATTAGTTCCGATTCATTCGCCGAAAGACTAATCGCTTTCGCAGCCGTAGAAGGAATTTTCTTTTCAGGTGCTTTCTGTTCGATTTTCTGGTTGAAAAAACGCGGTTTAATGCCGGGATTGACCTTTTCTAACGAATTAATTTCTCGTGACGAAGGCGTTCACTGCGATTTTGCCGTGCATTTGCACAATCACCATTTGGTAAACAAAGTTTCTAAAGCCAGAATTACCGAAATCATCACTGACGCTTTGACTATCGAAAGAGAATTTATCACTGAGTCGCTTCCGGTAAGTTTGATTGGGATGAACGCCAATTTAATGACACAATATCTAGAATTTGTAGCCGACAGATTATTAGTTGAGCTTGGGTGCAAAAGAGTTTACAATTCTAATAATCCTTTCGATTTCATGGATATGATTTCGTTACAAGGAAAAACCAATTTCTTTGAAAAACGCGTAGCCGAATACCAAAAAGCAGGCGTAATGTCAAAAGATACCGACGATCAAAAAATCAGTTTCGACGCTGATTTTTAAAAATATTTCAAATTTTTTTGAAGTTTTCTGTGAGGCGAAAGTTTCATGGGAAGTTAAGGGATTAACAAAAACAAAACAAGTAACTCGAAGTAGCGAAGGGATTTTCTATTTCACAAAACAAAATTTATGTACGTAGTAAAGAGAGACGGTCACAAAGAACCGGTAATGTTTGACAAAATCACAGATAGAATTAAAAAACTATGCTATGGTTTGAATGAATTGGTAGACGCTGTAAAAGTAGCGATGAAAGTTATTGAAGGTTTGTACGATGGAGTAACTACTTCTGAATTAGATAACCTAGCTGCGGAAACAGCCGCATCAATGACAGTAACACACCCGGATTACGCTCAATTAGCCGCTCGTATTGCGGTATCTAACTTACATAAAAACACCAATAAATCGTTCTCAGAAACAATGAACGAAATGTTTCACTATGTAAATCCTAGAACGAACCAACAAGCACCATTGCTTTCAGAGGAAGTACATCAAGTTATTCAGGAAAATGCCGAGTTTTTAAACTCTCACATCATATACAACCGTGATTTTAACTACGATTACTTTGGTTTCAAAACCTTAGAGCGTTCGTATTTGTTAAAAATCAATGGTAAAATCGTAGAACGTCCACAACACATGTTGATGCGTGTATCGGTTGGAATTCACTTAAACGACTTAGAATCGGTAATCGAAACTTACGACTTAATGTCGAAAAAGTTCTTTACCCACGCAACACCAACATTATTCAACGCAGGAACACCAAAACCACAAATGTCGTCTTGTTTCTTGTTGTCGATGAAAGATGACAGCATCGATGGTATTTACGATACATTAAAAAACACGGCGAAAATTTCGCAATCAGCCGGTGGAATTGGTTTGTCAATTCATAACGTTCGTGCAACCGGTTCGTACATTCGTGGTACAAACGGAACCTCCAACGGAATCGTTCCAATGTTGCGTGTATTCAACGACACGGCGCGTTACGTTGACCAAGGCGGCGGAAAAAGAAAAGGGAGTTTTGCCATTTATTTGGAAACTTGGCATGCCGATATCTTCGAATTCCTAGATTTGAAAAAGAACACCGGAAAAGAAGAAATGCGTGCGCGTGATTTATTTTTCGCGATGTGGACCTCAGATTTGTTCATGAAACGCGTAGAAGAAGATGCGCAATGGACTTTAATGTGTCCAAATGAATGTCCGGGATTATGCGACGTTTACGGAGACGAATTTGAAGCCATGTATACTTCTTACGAAGCACAAGGAAAAGGAAGAAAAACGGTAAAAGCACGTGAACTTTGGGAGAAAATCCTCGAATCACAAATCGAAACCGGAACACCATATATGTTGTACAAAGATGCAGCAAACAGAAAATCGAACCAAAAGAATTTGGGAACCATTCGTTCGTCTAACTTGTGTACCGAAATCATGGAATACACGTCTGAAGACGAAATTGCCGTTTGTAACTTGGCTTCTATTTCGTTGCCAATGTTTGTCAGCAACAACAAATTCGACCACGAATTGTTATTCAACGTAACCAAACGCGTAACCCGCAACTTGAACAAAGTAATCGACAGAAATTACTATCCGGTAAAAGAAGCCGAGAACTCTAACATGCGTCACCGTCCGGTTGGATTAGGCGTACAAGGTTTGGCCGATGCGTTTATTTTATTGAGAATGCCATTCACCAGTGATGAAGCGAAACAATTAAACCAAGAAATATTCGAAACCTTATACTTTGCCGCCGTAACCGCGTCAATGGAAATGGCCAAAGAAGAAGGACCATATTCAAGCTTTAAAGGTTCGCCAATTTCGGAAGGTTTATTCCAACACAACCTTTGGAACATCAAAGACGAAGAATTATCAGGACGTTGGGATTGGGCAAGTTTGCGCAAAGAAGTAGTAAAACATGGTGTGAGAAACTCATTATTGGTAGCACCGATGCCAACGGCTTCTACGTCTCAAATCCTAGGAAATAACGAAGCTTTCGAACCTTATACTTCTAACATTTACACGCGTCGTGTATTGTCGGGAGAATTTATTGTGGTAAACAAACACTTGTTGATGGATTTAGTAGAAAGAGGTTTGTGGGACGAAACGTTAAAGCAAGAAATCATGCGCAACAATGGTTCCGTGCAAGGCATCGACAGAATTCCGGAAGACTTAAAAGAACTCTACAAAACCGTTTGGGAAATGTCGATGAAAGACATTATCGATATGTCAAGACATAGAGGTTATTTCATTGACCAATCACAATCGTTGAACTTGTTTATGCAAGATGCGAACTATGCGAAACTAACGTCAATGCATTTCTACGCTTGGAAAAGCGGCTTAAAAACCGGGATGTATTACTTGAGAACTAAAGCTGCGGTGGATGCGATCAAGTTCACTTTGAACAACGATAAAAAAGCCGAACCAATCTTATCCGAACCGGAAGCAGTAGGTGTAGAAGTAGTAGCACCAAACGAAACCGGAGAAATGACCGCTGAAGATTTTGCCGCGATGGTAGAACAAGCCAGAGCCGCTGCCGCAAATGGTGGTGATGATTGCGAAATGTGTGGATCGTAATTAGAGAATAGAAATATAGTATAAAAGGCTTCGTTTATCGAAGCCTTTTGTGAGTATTAACGATTAAATTATTTGCTGAGGTAAAGAAAAACAAAACAAAAAAGCATAAAAAAAGGGACATCTGTGAAGTCCCTAATTTGGAAAACTTAAAAATAATAGGCCGGGAAGCTTTTAAAATTAAGTTATAAAGATGATGAGGTTACCTCACCTACTTTTTTCATACACCAAATGTAGAAAAACGAAATCTTCTTTCCAATAAAATTACTCGCAGAATTTATAAAGTTGATAAATAATTTCAAAAAGTTCAATCTTTTCAAGGGTTGTTAATGAAGTTATCAACAAAGAAAATTCATATTAATTTTAAAAATAAAGAAAGATGACACATCTTAACATTTATCGATTTGAGTTGCTGAATAAAGTGAAAGAGCAACAAGTTTTAAGCTTCTATAATGAAGAAGAGGATTTTTTAGACACAATGGACGATTTTTTGAACTATGTTTTTCAAAACATAAGAGATTATATCGACCCACAAGGAAAGTACCGAACTTTCACATTAAGCAATCCTCAGAAAAAAAATCAAGAAAAAAGAATAATTTCAGGTTTTTTTGATTCGGCTTATACTGGTGAAAGAGGGAAAATTAAAGATAGAAAGACAAATAGTGTCAAGTTTAAAGTTGACCATAAAGATCTTTTTAGCAAAGATTTCTTCTTTTTAATTTATGTTCCAAAAGGGACAAAATATGGTTTTTTAATAGTTCAGCGAAAAGAAAACCATGGCGTGAAATTAATATTTGAAAGTGCTTTCAATAATTTCATGAGAATGAAAGGCGTATCAAATTACTCTTTAATCCTTAAGCAAGCACCACCAAGATATTTTATCCAAAACTTTCTTGAAAATGGTCGCTTAAAAGAATTCAAATTAGTTGAAAATGATTTGCATGAAGAGTTTTCAGAACAGAAGTTTGATTTTGGAAGAGAAGAAAGAATTTTCAAAGTGAATAAATCAAGAGAAAGCCATATTCTAAAAGAGGTACTGATAGAATTGTATAATTCTTTTGATGTTGAAGCAGAAAAGATCCATTTTTTGGATAAAGGAAAGTTTGATGAGATTTCTTTTGTTTTGGAATACAAAGGCACAACTAAAACTTTTTATATAAGAAATAAAGAGAAAACGAGGTCGAATATTGACGTTTCAAATCAAATTGATTACGTGAATGGTGAACCTTCAATGGAATCCATGATTAATGTTGCACTTGAAATTCTCAAAGTAGCATAAAACCAACAAAGAAAACAGCTGTCAATTTGATAGCTGTTTTCATTTTAACTACTTTTGAAAACTATAAAAAAAGAATCATGTCAAAAGAAAAAGGAGTTTACACCGGCATCATAGAAAAAGACGAAAACGGAAATTATTTCTGTGGCGAATATTTATTGGATTATAAATACACCGAAGCGAGTTTTAAACTCGGAGATGAAATCAACATCAAAACGGTCATTGCCAATCCGAGCGATAAAAGTTTCAATCAATACCCAAAGAAATCGAGGAATTTCTTTTTGGCCAACCAGAAAGAATAAATTATGGAACAACGAAAGCCGTTTACAGTATCTGATGAACTTTTGGCTTCCCACGGTCAAAGGTTTCTGAATTTATTAATCGATACCGTAATGCAACTCATCTTGTTTTTTATAGTCTTGGTTTTTATTGTGGCCAAAGCCGAAGCCAGTGGCGACAAGACTTTTGTGAACAGTTTGCCGACCAATACTTTGGCACAATACACCATTACTACTTGTATCGCGCTGTTTTATTACAATGTTTTTGAAATATTCTCTGCCAGAACAGTCGGCAAATGGATCACCCAAACCATAGTAGTAGATCAAAACGGAGAAAAACCCCATAACGAAATGATTTTGATGCGTTCGTTGTGCCGATTGATTCCATTTAATGCGTTGTCTATCATCGGTTTCCCGGCGCGCACTTGGCACGACAGCATTTCCAAAACCTATGTTGTCGATAAAAGAGCATTGGAAGCAGAAAAGCGATTGTTTTATACCGCAACAACACTTAACGAAGAATAAGAATGATTTCAATAGTCAGAACCACTTCGGATAACAAAGATTTTGGTGATTTGGTCATCCAACTCGATGCTTATTTGAGAATTCTAGACGGTGAAGATCACGCCTTTTATGCCCAATTTAATAAAAGCAATTTGCTCAAAAATGCATTAGTTTGTTATGAAAATGACCTAGCGGTTGGCATTGGCGCTTACAAAGAATACGATTCAGAAACCGCTGAAATCAAACGAATGTACACGTTGCCCGAATACCGAGGAAAAGGAATCGCCAAAGCCATTGTAACCGAATTGGAACTTTGGGCCAAAGAAGAAGGTTATCAATTTGCCATACTCGAAACCGGTTATCTCCAAAAAGACGCCATTGGTTTATACCAAAAATTAGGCTATGAAATCATTGATAACTTTGGACAATACATAGGCGTTGAAAACAGCGTTTGCATGAGGAAAAGTCTAAATTAAAAATGTATTTTTGATGGACTTATATCTAAAATTTAAAATCTAATATTTAATATTTTATGACCTGGGAACAACTTTTATCTCTAAAACGCCAAGGCGACACCGGCAAAAGATTGCGCATCGAACAAGACGACACACGTCTCGGCTTTGAAGTTGATTATGATCGTATTATCTTTTCATCGGCTTTCCGCAGTTTACAAGATAAAACCCAAGTGATTCCATTGTCGAAAACCGATTTCGTGCACACGAGATTAACGCACAGTTTGGAAGTTTCGGTAGTTGGTCGTTCCATAGGAAGATTGGTTGGTAAAAAAATCATTGAAAAATACCCGTATCTAAAAGAAATTCATGGGTATCACATGAACGATTTCGGAGCCATTGTCGCCGCTGCAGCCTTGGCACACGACATCGGCAATCCGCCATTCGGACATTCAGGGGAAAAAGCGATTGGTGAATATTTTGCTATCGGTAAAGGCCAACAATACAAAGACCAATTAAGGCCCAAACAATGGCAAGACTTAATCGATTTTGAAGGCAATGCCAATGGATTTTCAGTCTTAACGAGTTCGCGTCCCGGAATTGAAGGCAGTTTGCGTTTGTCTTACGCAACATTGGGTGCTTTTACCAAATACCCGAAAGAAAGTTTGCCTAAAAAACCCACTAAAAATATAGCCGATAAAAAATACGGTTTCTTTCAATCTGATGTCGCTTTTTTTAAAGAAGTTGCCGAAGAATTGGGCATGATTTCCAACAAAACCGGAGCAGATGTGGGTTATGAACGCCATCCGTTAGCGTTTTTAGTGGAAGCCGCCGATGATATTTGCTACACGATAATCGATTTTGAAGACGGAATCAATCTCGGCTTAGTTTCCGAGGATTACGCATTAGAATATTTAATCAAATTGGTCAAAGACACCATTGACGCCGCGAAATACCAAACGTTAACCACCAAAGAAGACCGAATCAGTTATTTGCGCGCGTTAGCCATTGGCAACTTAATCAACGATGCTGTTAGGGTGTTTGTTGAAAATGAAGAAGCGATTCTGAAAGGTGAATTCCATTTCGCCTTGACGGATAAAAGCAAGTACAAAGCCCAAATGGACGACATCATTAAGCTAAGTGTAAAGAACATTTACCAAAGCAGAGAAGTGATTGAAAAAGAGCTTTCGGGTTACCAAATCATCAACAATTTGTTGGACAAATTCATTACGGCTTACAACAATACGTATAACGGCAACGCCACAAATTACGATAAGTTGTTAATGAAAATCCTTCCGGAGAAACACCATTTGGAAAAAGAAAGTCTCTATGAAAGATTGCTCCACATTTGTCATTTCATTTCCATGTTAACCGACGGAAAAGCGGTACAGTTGAATAAGATTGTGACGGCTTAGATTTTACCTTTTTGTATTTCGAGCAAAATATCATTTTGTATTTTCAACACTTTGTTCTCTTCTTGTAACTGTGCTATGAGTGCGTCTTTCTCCTGATTAATCTTATCGGTATTGGGTTGGTTTTTAGTAAAATGTTGTGGCAACTTATCGGCCATATCACTAAAGAAATTATGCTGCAAGGCATGGCAAATCTCCGCCAAAACAGCAGTTTGCATGGTGCTTTTTTGTTTATACTGCTTAACGGACAGCGGAATTCTTCCAATCATTTTTCCTAATGCCGGATTTGAAATATGTTTCTCTTTTATCACTTTGGTTAGTAAAATGCCGGTGTGAATATTGTTGAGTCCGATTCTCATAACAAGTAATTTTAGCTTGGTTAAACAAATTTGTATAGTAAATGTATAAAATAAGTTATTATAACTATAGATTTAATATTTAAAAGTATATATAAATTTGTTAGAAGTAAATTCTTAAGCATTTAAAGCTTAAGTAAAGCTGTTAGAAGTATAAGTGAAGTTGTTAGAAGTATAAGTGAAGGTATAAAAAGTAAAAAAGACGATATTAAAAGTATCTATAAGAGAATAAAAGATATCCTCTGGCGGATTTATTATAACTTATTGACAAAGCAACTCCTAATCTTCTTCCTCTTCTTCCAATAAAGTAGAGAAAAGCGATTTCAAACCATCGACATCAATGTTGCAGAATTGTTGCAGCTCGTCAACAGTGCCGTGTTCGATAAAATAATCGGGTACGCCACAAAGATAAATTTCGTTGACATAATCATTTTTGGCGGAGAACTCCAAAATCGCGCTTCCAAAACCACCGGTGGTGACACCATCTTCGACTGTAATGATGGTGGAGAATTTGTCGCAGATTTTGTGTAGTTTCTTTTCGTCTAAAGGCTTGATAAACCCAAAATGATAATGCGCAATATTATCGGAATCTTCTATTTCGTTAATAGCTGCAGTAACATTATAGGCAATCGTTCCGGTGGATAAAACGGCAATTTTTTTACCTTTTTTCAATTTCTCCGCTTTCCTGATTTCAATTTTTTGAAAATCGGTTGGCAATTTCCAATCGGTATTTTTCCCACGGCCACGAGGATAACGAATCGCAATAGGATGTTTCAAACCTAACGAAGCGGTGTAAAGTATGTTTTGTAAATCGATTTCATCTTTCGGCGCATAAATTATCAAATTCGGAATACAGCGCAAATAGGCAATATCAAAAACACCGTGATGCGTTGCGCCATCTTCACCCACTAATCCGGCTCGATCCAAACAAAAAATTACCGGAAGATTTTGCAAAGCCACATCGTGTATCACTTGGTCATAAGCGCGTTGTAAAAAGGTCGAATAGATGTTGCAAAAAACCACCATGCCTTGCGTCGCCATTCCGGCCGAAAGGGTTACGGCGTGTTGCTCTGCAATCCCAACATCAAATGCACGTTTCGGAAACGCATCCATCATAAATTTCATTGAACTTCCGCTGGGCATTGCCGGTGTAATCCCAATGATTTTGGGATTGTTTTTAGCCAATTCGACTAAAGTTAATCCAAAAACATCCTGAAATTTTGGCGCCAAATTTTCAGTAGAAGTTTTGTGAATTTCTCCGGTTGCGGCATCAAATTTTCCAGGCGCGTGATACTTCACTTGGTCTTCTTCGGCTTTTTGTAAACCTTTGCCTTTGGTGGTGATGAGGTGTAAAAACTTGGGTCCTTTAACTTTTTTGAGTCGCTCTAATTCTTTGATTAATGTCGGTAAATCATGACCGTCAATCGGCCCTGAATAATTAAAGTTCAACGATTTAATCATGTTGTTCTGTTTCGGATTTTTGCCTTCTTTAACCGCAGTCAAATAGTTTTTCAAGGCACCAACACTTGGGTCAATTCCGATAGCGTTGTCATTTAAAATTACCAATAAATCCACATCAGTTACTCCGGCATGATTCAAACCTTCAAAGGCCATTCCGCTGGCAATAGAAGCATCGCCGATAACTGCAATATGGTGTTTGTTTTCGCCTTTCAATTGGGAAGCAATCGCCATACCCAAAGCAGCAGAAATTGAAGTAGAAGAATGGCCTACGCCAAAAGTATCATAAACACTTTCACTTCGTTTCGGAAAACCGGAAAGTCCGCCGAGTTGGCGATTGGTATCGAATTTGGTTCTTCTTTCGGTTAAAATTTTATGACCATAAGCTTGATGACCAACATCCCAAACCAATAAATCTTCGGGTGTATTGAAAACATAATGCAAAGCAATCGTCAATTCGACGACACCCAAACTTGCGCCAAGATGGCCTTCTTTTACCGAAACAATATCAATAATAAAAGCACGCAACGCTGCCGCCAATTCGGGCAATTGAGCTACGTCTAATTTTCGCAAATCAGCGGGATTGTTAATCTGTTCAAGCAATTTTTTAACCATGAGACAAATGTACGAATTGAAATTGTATTTTTGTTTTATGGAAAATCCTTTCACCGACGAATATTTTATGAAAAAAGCTTTGCAGGAAGCTGAACTGGCTTTTGAAAAAGGCGAAATTCCGGTCGGAGCCGTAATTGTAATCGATAATAAAGTCATCGCAAGAACACATAATCTTACCGAAATGCTCAACGATGTTACGGCTCATGCCGAAATGCAAGCCATTACTTCGGCAGCGAATTTTATCGGTGGAAAATACTTAAAAGGCTGTGCTTTATATGTCACTTTAGAACCATGTCAAATGTGTGCCGGAGCATTGTACTGGAGTCAAATTTCTAAAGTAGTTTTCGGCGCTTCAGATGAGCAACGTGGTTTTCAAAATTTGGGCACACAACTTCATCCGAAAACCCAAGTAATTAAAGGGATTTTGGCCCAAGAAGCTTCGGATTTAATGGTGCGCTTTTTTGCTTCAAGAAGGAAATAAAACTTTAAGAAAAATATTCCTAAAAAATAATTCATAACATCAATAATATTTTAATATTTTTAACGTTATAATGCTAATTGGGAAAAATTTTCCAAGGAATAAGTTCTAACAAATAATCTCTTATTAAACGATGAAAACCAGTAAGATTCTCGGTTTGCTTGTTGCCGTTTTTTTATGGCAATCCTGTTCTAAAAAATCGGCCTCCGATTTTGATTCAGATCCATTACTCTACAAAGATTACATTACAGGATTTTCATCGGGATTTGTCTCGGTCAACTCGGACTTTAGGGTTCAATTGGCCTTCAACAAAAGCGATTGGAAGCCCAACCAAGAGTTAGAGGAAGACTTATTCGACATTTCACCTAGTGTGAAAGGGAAAGTAGTCGCATTATCTCCCAACACTATTGCGTTTATACCTAAAGAAAAATTGGAACAAAACACTTTGTACCAAATCACGCTACATCTTTCAGAAATCACGAACAATGTTCCCAAAGAACTCAAAGATTTCAACTTTTCGGTAAAAACGATTAAGCAGGATTTTATAGTCAATACTCAGGATTTGCAATCTTACAGTAAAGATTGGTATTACTTAAACGGAAATCTGAAAACGGCAGACAATTTGAGTTTTGAAGATGCCCAAAAAATAATCGAAGCCACTCAAAAAGATAAAAAACTAAAGATAAAATTCGACAAAGCAGTAAGTACCGCTACCGATTTTAAATTTATGATTGACAGTATCCAACGTTTTGACGATGACACGGAAATCATTATCAATTGGGATGGAGACGATGTTGATATCGACCAAAAAGGTGTGGCCAAATTCCCGATTCCGGGCAAAAATCAATTTAAAGTTTTAAAGATTGAAGTCGGCGATGCCAACAACCAATCCGTACTGATTAATTTTTCTGACCCATTAAAAAAAGACCAAGATTTCAAAGGATTAGTGGCCATTGAAAATACCGCCAATCTCAAGTTTACTACAATGGGTAACGTACTCAAAGTCTTTTACAATAAAGAACCTGCCTCTAAAGTTGACAAAGGCATTGCCAATGAAGCTGTTGCTGTCGCAGAAGTGTATGATTCCACAGCGGTTGATACCGTCGCAGCGGTTGCTTTTGAAGAAATTGTTGAGGCAGTTCAATCTCAGGAAACGGGTTTTTCAGGAACTAAATTGATAGAAGTTTTTCAAGGCATTGAAAATATCGATGGGTATAAAATGAAGAGCAATTATTCTGAAAGGTTGCAATTTGACCAAATCAAACCCGGCGTAAAGTTGTTGAAAAGCGGAACTATTTTACCAAGTTCCAATAATTTAAAAATCAATTTCGAAGCGGCCAATCTGAATGCAGTTGATGTCAAAATTTTCAAAATCTATAAAAATAATATTCTGCAGTTTTTGCAAAATAATGAACTCAACGGTACTCGAAATCTGAGACAAGTAGGTCAATCTATTGCGAAATCTAAAATCGAATTAAAACAAAATAATCTCATCGATTACACCAAGTGGAATACCTATGCTTTAGATCTTTCCAAAATTATCAAACCGGAACCCGGAGCGATTTACCGTGTGGAATTCTCGTATAAAAAGGACTATTCGATGTACAAATGTACTTCGCAAACCACTTCAGAGGACGAAGAAGACGAAGGCTATTATGAGGAAAGCAATAACGATGAAGAAGTTGATGAAAATGATGTGAATTACAGCAACAGTGGATATGATTATTATTATGAGCAAGATTACGAATGGCGCGAAAGCCAAGACCCGTGCTCGGATTATTATTTTTACAACACGAGATTAGGGACTAATATTTTAGCCAGTGATTTAGGGGTAATTGCCAAACGCGGTACCGATAAATCTATCGTGATTGCAGTAAGTGATATCATTTCTACCGACGCTGTTCGTGGAGCCAAAGTCGATTTGTACAACTACCAACAACAAAAAATAGCTTCTTCAACTACAGATGGCGACGGAATGGTTTCTTTCCAGTTAGAGAAATACGCCTATTTCGCTATCGTGAGTGACGGTGATCAAAGTACGTATGTGAAATTGGACGATGAATTGTCTTTGTCCGTGAGTAACTTCGATGTTTCCGGAGAAACTTTACAAAAAGGATTGAAAGGCTATATCTATGGGGAACGAGGCGTCTGGCGTCCGGGTGATACGGTGTATTTGTCTTTTATTTTAAATGATAATGCGAATAAACTGCCGGCATCACATCCGATTAAATTAAAAATGAACGACCCGAACGGTAAAACCGTTTACGAAGCCGTTCAAAAACTAAATGATCTCAATCATTACAAATTTATCATTCCAACCGAAACTGAAGACATTACCGGAAATTGGGAAGCGGTAATCAGTATTGGTGGCGCTCGTTTTTACAAAAGCATCAAAATTGAAACCATCAAACCAAACCGTTTGAAAATCAAAAACAGTTTCAATGAGCCAATCCTTTCGGCGAGTAAAGACAATGTAAATAATATCCAAGTGTTGTGGTTGCACGGCGCTGTTGCCAAAGATTTAAAAACTGAAGTCCAAGCCAAGTTCTCCCAACAGGTAACGACATTCAAAGGTTTTGACAAATACGTTTTTGATGATCCAACGAAAAGTTTCTATACCGAAGAAATCAATATTTTTTCCGGAAAAGTAGACGCCCAAGGTCGTGCTTCCATTCCAATCAAACCAACGATTCAAGGGCAAGCACCGGGAATGTTGCGTGCCGCTTTTATTACTAAAGTCTATGAAAACGGCGGTGATGTGAGTACCGATGTGGCTTCGACTTCTTATTCGCCTTACCAAACGTATGTCGGAGTAAAATCGCCTGAGCCTAATAAGTACGGCATGATTGAAACCGGCAGAAGCAACCGTTTCGACATCGTAACCGTTAGTGAAAATGGTCGTCCGCGTTCGGTAAAAAACTTACAAGTGAGCGTTTACCGTTTGCAATCGCGTTGGTGGTGGGATGCTTCCAATGACAATCTGTCGAACTATAATACTTCGAATGCTACGATTGGTTATAAAAATTTCTACACTAATACCGATGCGAGTGGAAAAGGCAGTATATCCTTTGTTGTTCCCGATGAAGATTGGGGTAATTATTTAATCCGTGTAACCGATCCAATCGATGGTCACGCCACCGGAATAAAAGTCTATATCGATATGCCTTGGTGGTCTGCCAAAAGCAGAAGCACCGATGGAGAATCGGCTACGATGTTGAAATTCTCTACCGATAAAACCAATTATGCCGTTGGGGACAAAGCCAAAATCTTCTTCCCATCGAGCGAAGGCGGAAGAGCAATGATTTCAATTGAAAACGGAACCAAAGTGTTGAAAACCATTTGGACCAAAACCAAAAAAGGAGAAACCACGGTCGAGTTGCCAATCACCGGCGACATGGCGCCAAATGTATACATCAATATTTCGTTATTGCAACCTCATGCTTCTACCAAAAATGATTCGCCAATCAGAATGTACGGTATCGTTCCAATTGAAGTAGTCGATAAAAATACCGTTTTAGAACCCGTTCTTTCTATGCCGGATGTACTTCGCCCTGAACAAACGATCAATGTGAAAGTTTCTGAAAAGAAAGGCAAAAGAATGACTTATACTATCGCGGTGGTCGATGAAGGGTTATTGGATTTAACCCGATTTAAAACGCCAAATGCTTGGACCAGTTTTTACACTCGAGAAGCTTTAGGCGTAAGAACTTGGGATATTTATGACCAAATCATTGGTGCCTATGGCGGAAAAGTCAACCAAGTATTCAGTATTGGTGGTGATGCTGATGCCGGTGGTGGCAAAGCCAAAAAAGCGAATCGTTTTAAACCGGTCGTGATGTATCTCGGACCATTTGAATTGAATGGCGGTTCCAAAACACATAAAATTACTTTGCCAAAATACATCGGTTCGGTTCGCACTATGGTTGTAGCCGCCGATTCTAAAACCAGTGCTTATGGTATGGCAGAGAAAGCCACGCAAGTGAAAAGTCCGTTGATGATATTGGCTTCGTTACCGAGAAAAATTTCGCCTTCGGAAAAAGTAACGATTCCGGTAACGCTTTTTGCTACGGAGAAAAACATCAAAAATGTAACACTACAAATCAAAACCAATAGTAGTGTTAGAGTTGTTGGAAACGCCAGTCAAATAGTGAAATTCACCGAACCTGATGAGAAAATGGCGTACTTCAATTTAGAAGTTGGCGCAACAACCGGTATTGGTAAAATTGACATCATCGCGACTTCCGGTGCAGCAAAATCGACTTACACCGTTGAAATTGATGTGACCAATCCGAATCCGGTGACGAATGACTTTACCGATGTGGTGATTCCGCCAAATAGTTCTAAAACGGTAACCTGGAAAACCTTTGGCGTCAGCGGAAGCAACAAAGCCAAAATGGAAGTTTCTTCGGTACCGACAGTCGATTTCGGAAGGAGATTGGATTACTTAATTCAGTATCCTCACGGTTGTGTTGAGCAAACGACCTCTTCGGTATTTCCACAATTGTATTTGACGGAGATTATGGATTTAGATGCAACCTACAAACAAAAAATTCAGAAAAATGTTACTGCCGGAATTCAACGTTTGGGTAATTTCCAACAAGCGAATGGTGGTTTGTCATATTGGCCGGGCAATTCTGATACCGATGATTGGGGAACTTCTTATGCCGGACATTTCTTGATAGAAGCCGAGAAAAAAGGTTATTTGTTACCGATTAATTTCAAAACAAAATGGATTTCGTACCAACAAAAGCAAGCCAAACAATGGCGTTACGAAAAACAATACGGCAATGATTTTGCTCAAGCGTATCGTTTGTACACTTTAGCCTTAGCCGGTTCTGCCGATTTGGCGTCGATGAACAGACTGCGTGAAACCGTTGGTATTTCTAACGAAAGTAAATTGCGTTTGGCGGCGAGTTATGCTTTGGTCAAACAAAATGCTGCCGGAATGTCGTTATTGAGTAAATCGTTTATAGATGAGCAAGCCACAGACAATAACTATTACCATTATTATTACGGTTCAGCCGATAGAAACAGAGCGATGGCGTTGGAAACTTTGATATTGTTAGGTCAGAAATCAAAAGCGTTTGCTATGGCGACTAAATTGGCCAAAAACCTTTCGAGCCAACAATGGATGAGTACGCAAACTACCGCTTATGGGCTTTATGCGATGGCAAAATTTGCCAAGTCGAATGGTCCTAAAGGCGTATCTATTTCGTATACGAATGCCGGAAAATCGGAAGTCATCACGACAGATAAAACGATAGCACAACGAGACTTAAGTATAAAAATGGGCAATAATTCGGTGACGATTAAGAACAATAAAAAGAATACGTTGTTTGTTCGCGTCTTGAATAGCGGTATTCTTCCGGTGGGAAGCGAAAAACCTATGCAAAATAATGTAACAGCCAATGTGGTTTTCAAAGACCGAAAAGGCAAAGCCATCAATGTTTCGAAAATTGCACAAGGCACCGAATTCTATGCAGAAGTGACATTGACCAATCGCAAAAACGAAAGAGTAGAGAACATCGCCTTGTCGCAAATTCTGCCTTCCGGATTTGAAATTGTGAACACGCGTTACACTGATTTTGGAGATGCAACCAGCAACGTAGCGGATTATATCGACATTCGTGACGACCGCGCCAATTACTATTTCAGTTTGAAAGCGGCTGAAACTCGACAGTTTAAAATCTTGTTGAACGCTTCTTATTTGGGTAAATATTATTTGCCGGGATTGCAGTGTGAAGCGATGTACGACAACGAGTTTTTAGCACGCACTAAAGGCCAATGGGTGGAAGTGATAAAATAAAAGGTTAACCGCAACGACGCCAAGCAAGCGCCAAGTTCGCCAAGAGATATGTTTTTCTTTGCGAACTTTGCGTAATACTTCGCGAACTTTGCGGTTAATTTTCTTTTGTAGTAAACAAAATGAAAGCAAAACTCAAAGCGTTCCTACAACGCATTTCCAATTGGATTAAAAGCAACCAAAAGAAATCAGCCATCGGATTTGTGCTGCTGGTGGTGTATTACTTTTCATTGCCGAGAGTTTTATTCCAAGAGCCTTACGCCACCGTAATCGAAAGCAACGATGGCGAATTGCTGGCCGCGAAAATCGCACGAGATGGACAATGGCGTTTTCCCGCGCAAGACAGTGTTCCCGATAAGTTTAAAAAATGTATTGTCTATTTCGAAGACGAACATTTTTATTACCATCCGGGATTTAATCCTGTGGCGATGGTTAAGGCTGTTAAGCAAAATCGTAGTGCCGGGAAAGTCGTTCGCGGCGGAAGTACCTTAACCCAACAAGTCATTCGTTTATCCCGAAAAAATAAAAAGAGAACCTATTTCGAAAAAGGAATCGAAATGATATTGGCGACGCGTCTAGAATTTCGTCATTCCAAAGAAAAAATCATCGCATTGTATGCCGCGCATGCGCCTTATGGTGGCAATGTGGTTGGATTGGAAATGGCTTCTTGGCGGTATTTCGGCGTGCAATCGTATCAACTTTCTTGGGCGGAAAGTGCGACTTTAGCAGTTTTACCGAATGCGCCTAGTTTGATTTATCCGGGAAAAAACCAAATCAAGTTGCTGCGAAAACGCAATACTTTGTTGCTCAAACTTTACAACGAAAAAATCATTGATAAGTTGACTTATGAATTAGCAGTTAAAGAACCACTTCCGCAAAAACCGTATAATCTGCCTCAAATTGCACCGCATTTGCTACAAAGAATCGCGAAAACCGATGAAGGTAAACGCATCAAAACAACTGTTGATATTTCGTTGCAAAATAGGGTGAACCAAATCGCGCAACAATATTACAACCAGTACAAACAAAACGAAGTCCACAACTTGGCTATTATGGTGATTGATATTCAAAACCGCAATGTGATTAGTTATGTGGGCAATTCACCAACGGACAAAGACCACGATAAAGATGTTGATATTATTGGTGCGCCGCGAAGTACGGGAAGTATTTTGAAGCCGTTATTGTTTGCCTCGATGCTCGATGAAGGCGAATTGTTGCCCAATACTTTAGTAGCTGATGTACCAACGCAGATTTCGGGTTACACACCACAGAATTTTAACCTGACGTTTGACGGAGCTGTTCCGGCGCAACGAGCTTTATCGCGTTCGTTGAACATTCCATCGGTGTTGATGTTGCAGGAACACGGCGTACATAATTTTTATGAATTGACGCAGAAATTAAAACTCAAAAACATCAACCAACATCCCGATCATTACGGTTTGTCGTTGATTTTAGGCGGAGCTGAGAGCAATCTTTGGGATTTGTGCCGTACTTATGCGAATATGTCGTCAACTATTAATTATTTCAATCAATCGAGCGGAAAATACAGAACCAAAGAATTCACCGAGTTGAATTATGTCAACGGTTTCGAGCAAGATTATGGCGACGATAGTTTTCAGAAAACGATACTTGGCGCCGGTTCGATTTATTTGACGTATAATGCGATGAAAGAAGTCAATAGGCCGGAAGGCGATGAAGCTTGGAAGTTTTACGATTCTTCGTTGGAACTGGCTTGGAAGACGGGAACGAGTTTTGGAAACCGAGATGCTTGGGCGATTGGCACGAATTCTCGTTATGTCGTTGGCGTTTGGGTTGGCAACGCGAATGGCGAAGGCAGGCCGGAATTAACCGGTGTTGGAAGTGCGGCCCCGATTTTGTTTGATGTCTTTAATTTATTGCCGAGAAAGAAATGGTTCCAACCGCCGTTGAATGATTTGGAGGATGCTGAGGTTTGCAGTTTGAGTGGTCATTTAGCCCAAGATGACTGCCCAAAAACGAAACAATTAATCACGCGCAGAGGCAAGAAAACTTCGGCTTGTCCTTATCATAAATTGGTGCATTTGGATGCCACGGAACAATTTAGAGTAAACAGCAGTTGTGAAGACGTGGATAAGATTGTGTCCAAAAAATGGTTTGTGTTGCCGCCGGTGATGGAATGGTATTATAAGAGTTTGCATATTGATTATAAACCGTTGCCACCATTTCGTGAGGATTGTAAGCAAGACCAAAAAGCGGCGATGGATTTTATTTACCCGAAAACCAACAGTAAAATTTATTTGGCCAAAGATTTCAATAGTAAGGTACAGCCGGTGATTTTAAAAGTGGCTCATTCGAATCGTGAAGCGAAGTTGTATTGGTATGTAGATAATGAATACAAAGGCACGACGCAAACCTTTCACGAAATGCAGATTGAAGCGGAAACCGGGATTCATTATATTACGGTGGCGGATGAATTTGGGAATGAGATTAAGAGACGGGTTGAACTCATAAAGGATTAGTTGTCATCCTGAGCTTAGCCTGCACTGAGTTTAGCCGAAGTGTCGAAGGAAAAAAAGTCCTCCTATTTATATAGAAGGACTTCAATGCTGTCGAACCGCCGTGTAGCTGATCGGTTTTCACATATAGTGCCGATGTTAGGTTAATACATGTACGAAGGGATGGAAAATACATGCCCTGTTACAGCATCCTCGACGAACTGTCATCCCTCGTCTTCGTATCGACAGCCATACAAATTTACCTTGTATTTATTGGCAATAGATTATATCATTTTATTTTTAATTTATAATATAATACGGTAATTGCAAGGAACAACCTTAAACTTTGACGAAATGCAAATTGAAGGCGAAACTGGGATTCAATATTTGTAGAATATTTATTTGTATTAATCAAAATCCCGTTAGGGATTCAATATTGTTAGCAGAATATTAATTTAAATTGATTAAAATCCCGTTAGGGATTATACAATCTGGCCAATACCGATACACAAATTCATATCCAATTTGTTTTCGCAGTAAAAATATCTTGACGGATTAATTTATTTATTTTTCAAAGACCCAATTTGATTATATCATCCCTAGCGGGATTTTCTCTATATGAGTTTTTGTTGTTACCCAAATCAAATCCCTAGCGGGATTTCTTTTCAAAAACGTTTATTGCTTTTCCTGCGAGGCGCCGGGGAGGATTAGCGCGGCGTCTTTTTTGATGCCGCGGTGCCGTGTTAAATTGGCCCGGCAGTTTTTTTGATTAGCGCGGTACCGCGCCAGATTAGCCCGGTGGTTTTTTTAGTTAGCGCGGTAGCGCGCTTGATTAGCCCGGAGGTTTGCAGGTTGGCGCGGCACCGGGGAGGATTAGCGCGGTGGTGTTTTCGGGGAGCGCGGTGCCGGTGGGAGACCTAGCAAGTTGAATTATTTCAATCCACAATAGTAACCAAAAGCCACAAAAAAAACCGCCACTCGAGTATGCTCGCGGCCGAAGAGGCTGAAAGCAATCTCACGAAAGGCGGTTCTTGTCGTTCCTATCTTGG
>NZ_DLGY01000007.1:112255-112428 GCF_002482945.1 Flavobacterium sp. UBA7682 | reverse complement strand
ATTTCCTTGGTTGTCAAAGAAATGGTATTCTAAATACGTGTAAGCGTCACGAGATTTGAGAATAAGAGGAGGAAGCCCAGTGGGCTTCAGGTACTTTTGCTTTAGCAAAAAATTAGACACAAAAAAACCGCCTCATTAATTTAACGAGACGGTTCTTGTCGTTCCTATCTTGG
>NZ_DLGY01000007.1:0-112235 GCF_002482945.1 Flavobacterium sp. UBA7682 | reverse complement strand
ATTTCCTTGGTTGTCAAAGAAATGATATTCCAAATACGTGTAAGCGTCACGAGGTATGATTTTCACCCACTTTTTATGTTCAAAAAACCATTTTGAACGTAATGATGGAAAACCTTTTTTAAGGTATGCTGCCACAAATGGGTGAACGTTAAGTTTTACACCATTGTGGTCTTTGATGATCTTTTCGAGGGAGAAATTAATCTTATCAATAATTTGGATGGGTGCATCTACATCACCGCTTAAATTGTTTGGATTTTCTTCTCTGGTCTCTATATTAACTTCAGGTCTTACGCGTTGGCGAGTGATTTGGACTAATCCGAATTTACTCGGCGGTAAGATCTTGTGTTTGGCTTTGTCGTCGCTCATTTCTTCTCTAAGGAAGTTGAACAAGACTTGGCGATTGTCCGGATTTTGCATATCGATAAAATCGACTACAATAATACCACCCATATCACGCAGACGCAATTGTCGTGCGATTTCGGCAGCGGCTATCATATTCACTTCGAGTGCGGTATCTTCTTGGTTGGTGGCTTTGTTAGAACGGTTGCCGCTGTTCACGTCGATAACGTGTAAAGCTTCAGTGTGCTCTATAATTAAATAGGCTCCTTTACTCATGGATACGGTGCGCCCAAAAGAAGTTTTGATTTGTCGCTCAATATGGTATTTCTCAAACAATGGCACGTCTTTCGACTGGTAAAGCTTCACTATTTTTTGTTTCTCGGGAGCTATTTCGGCTAAATAGTCCTTTGTTTCTTGGTACAACTCTTCATCATCTGTTTGAATACTCGTGAAAGTATCATTGAATACGTCTCGTAATATTGAAGAAGCTTTGTTAAGCTCTCCTAATATCTTGGACGGATGATGAGCAGTTGGTAATTTTTTACTCATTGCAGTCCATCTATTCATTAAGTTCTGCAAATCTTTTTCTAATTCGGCTATGCTTTTGCCTTCTGCTACTGTTCTCACAATAACACCAAAACCTCTTTGTTTGATAGATTGTACTAGTTTTTTCAAACGGTCTTTTTCTTCTTTAGATTCTATTTTTTGTGAAATAGAAACGCGATCAGAAAATGGAACTAAAACCACAAAACGACCCGCGAATGACAGCTCAGTGCTGATTCTTGGTCCTTTGGTAGAAATTGGTTCTTTGACAACTTGAACTAATACCGATTGATTGGCACTCAGAATATCTGATATCGTACCATCTTTATCAATCTCTTTCTCAAACTGGAAGTTTTTTAGGGAGAAATCTTTTATTTTACCTGCGCTTACAAGTTTTATGAATTTCAAATAAGAAGCTAAGTTTGGTCCTAAATCGTGATAATGTAAAAAGGCATCTTTTTCAAAGCCTACATTTACAAAAGCAGCGTTAAGTCCTGCAACGGGTTTCCTGATTTTGGCGATAAAAATATCACCCACCTGAAAGTTGCTTGTGTCTTCCTGTTTGTGTAATTCAATTAGTTTTCCATCTTTCAATAAGGCAAAATCTACAGCATCTTCACCACTACGGATGATTAATTCTTTATTCATGTTGTAAATTTTTATCCCAACCATTTAGCTACAGTATAAAGTTTACAGTTTGCAGTTTTTCAACTCATAACTCATAACTTATAACTCATAACTGAATTGTAAGGATGGATTAAACATTTTAACAGGTATTGTTTATTACCCGGTGAAAAAATAGTGTTCAGTTGGCAGTTTTTAGTTGGCAGTAAAACTGATTGCTAATTACTGATCACTGATTACTAATTTTCGATTTCAATGAACTTTTTTTAAAAAAAGAAAAGTAGTTTAGAACTACTTTTTCTTTTTGTGTCGGTTAGCTCTCGCTCTCTTCTTACGTTTGTGAGTTGCTACCTTATGTCTTTTTCTTTTTTTACCACTTGGCATAAGTTCGTCTTTTTGTGATTAATAAATAAGTTTATACTGCTACTTCAGTGTTTGTTTTAACTGATTCTACAAATACTTTAGCAGGTTTGAATGCTGGAATGTTGTGAGCAGGAATTTTGATAGTAGTGTTTTTAGAAATGTTTCTACCTGTTTTTTCAGCTCTTGTTTTGATAATGAAGCTACCAAAACCTCTTAAATAAACATTGTCTCCGGTTTCTAAAGAATTTTTTACTTCTTCCATAAACGCTTCAACTGTTGCTTGAACATCTCCTTTTTCAAGACCTAATTTTTCTGAAATTTTCGCTACGATATCTGCTTTCGTCATTTTGTTTCGTATTTTAATATTATGTGTAATTTTTTGAGGTTGCAAATATATGAATTAAAAAAACAATATTTCAAGCATAATCTATTAAAATTTAATAACATAAACTTTTATTTTTGTAAACGATAATTTAACTATGAAATTCCCTAATCTGCTTACCCAATGGTATTTACAAAACAAACGTGATTTGCCTTGGCGAAATACCGTTAATCCTTACTTTATTTGGTTGTCCGAAATCATGTTGCAACAAACGAGAGTCGCACAAGGATTGCCTTATTTTTTGCGTTTTACCGAAGCGTTTCCAACGGTTTTTGATTTGGCTAAAGCTTCCGAAGAAGACGTGCTGAAACTATGGCAAGGGTTAGGGTATTATTCCAGAGCGCGAAATTTACACAAAACTGCGCAGCAAGTGGCGTTTGAATTCAATGGTGAGTTTCCGAAAAGTTATGCAGAATTATTAAAACTAAAAGGCATAGGCGAATATACTGCCGCTGCGATTGCATCTTTCTCTTATAATGAAAACGTTCCTGTGGTTGATGGCAATGTTTATAGGGTTCTGTCGCGCTACTTTGACGTGGAAACTGATATTGTTTCGGCTGGCGCCAAAAAAGAATTCACTCAATTGGCGGCTGAATTATTGCCTAAAGGAAAAGCCAATTTATTCAACCAAGCCATCATGGAATTTGGAGCACTCCAATGCACACCCAAAAATCCTGATTGTGGGAATTGTGTTTTTAATGATAGTTGTGCCGCTTTGCAAAAGAAGAAAGTGGCGATACTTCCGGTAAAATCTAAAAAAGTTAAAGTGAGAACGCGTCATTTTAATTACTTGGTTTTTTCGGATGAAGTCGAAAATACTTTGCTACAGAAACGCACCCAAAAAGGCATTTGGCATAACTTATATGAATTTCCTTTATTGGAAACAGAAAATAAATTGACCGAGGCAGCACTATTGGAACTTTTGCAAAACCAGCAATTTGTAGCCAATGAAGTGATCGATATTCATTGGTACAATTCGGAAACGACAGTTCATAAATTGACGCACCAACATTTAAATATCAATTTCTGGAAAATAAAAGTGAAAGGCAAGCTTGAAAACGGAATAGACTGGGAATCAGTTAAAAAAATGCCGTTTCCGATTGTAATTTTTAATTTTATTGAAAAAGAAAGGTTTTAATTTTCAAAAAAATTGTAAATTTGAGGGTAACAAATCGGAAAAATGAATGGTACATTAAATAAAGTGATGCTGATTGGTCATTTAGGTGATGAAGTAAAGATGCACTATTTTGAAGGTGGCAATTGCATCGGACGTTTTCCTTTGGCTACCAATGAAGTCTATATTAATAAGCAAACTAACGAAAAAATTACGTCGACCGAATGGCACAATTTAGTAGTGAGAAACAAAGCTGCAGAAATTTGTGAAAAATATTTATCCAAAGGCGACAAGATTTACATTGAAGGCAGAATCAAATCGCGCCAATGGCAAGCTGAAGACGGTACGACCAAATATACTACAGAAATTCAAGTGACAGAATTCACCTTTTTAACCACTAAAAAAGAAGTTGAAGGTGTAAAGGCGCCACATAATCTTGAACCAAAAAGCAATAATTTTGAAGCACCAAATCCGGCAACCCCTGAAAATGACTTGCCATTTTGATATTGTTTAATTAACCCAGAAGCCTTTGGATCCGGAGCCCAGTTTAACTTTTTTAGATAATTTAGATACCAATTTACTTTTTGGAATTATCGCTATCGCATTATTGCTTTTTTGTTCGGCAATGATTTCGGCCGCTGAAGTCGCATTATTTTCGCTTTCGCAAAATGATTTAACCAAATTGGCTTCAGAAAACCAACGGAAAGCCAACTTAGTTTCCAAACTTTTACAGAAACCTAAAAAGCTATTGGCCACACTTTTATTAGCCAATAATTTTGTCAATATTGGCGTGGTTATTATTTTTTCCTTTGTGGGCAATTCGGTTTTTGCGGATATTGAATCACCCGTTGTAAAATTTGTGGTTGAAGTTATCCTAATCACTTTTCTAATTTTGCTTTTCGGAGAAGTATTGCCTAAAGTATATGCGAGTCGGAACAATATCAAATTCTCAAAGTTTATAGTAAATCCTTTGTTTGTTTTAGATCAATTGCTTTCACCCATCAGTCTGCCGATGCGTGCAGTTTCGGTTTTTTTGCATGATAAATTAGGTCGACAAAAATCCAATATTTCAGTAGACCAATTGTCGCAAGCACTGGAAATGACTTCTACAGATGATACTACTTTTGACGAACAGAAAATTTTGGAAGGCATAGTTTCTTTCGGAAATACAGACACAAAGCAAGTCATGAGTCCGAGAATTGATATATTTGCGCTCGAAATTGAAGAATCTTTTGCGGATGTTTATGCCAAAATCGTTGACAAGGGTTATTCGAGGATTCCGATTTTCAGAGAAAGTATCGATCATATCGAAGGCATACTCTTTGTGAAAGATTTGATTCCGCATATTCACAAAAAAGAGTTTGATTGGAACCCATTAATGCGCGAGCCGTTTTTTGTACCCGAAAATAAAAAGTTGGATGATTTGCTTAAAGATTTCCAACGGATGAAAAGTCATTTGGCTATTGTAGTTGATGAATATGGCGGAACATCAGGTTTGGTTTCTTTAGAAGATGTTATCGAAGAAATTGTTGGCGATATATCGGATGAGTTTGATGATGAGAATATTAATTTCTCCCAAATTGACGACAAGAATTATCTGTTTGAAGGCAAAATCAACTTAAAGGATTTCTACCGAATTGTTGATGTTGATGAAGAAGCTTTTGAAGAGAATAAAGGTGAAGCAGAAACACTCGCCGGATTCATATTAGAAGTATTGGGTAATTTTCCCAAAAAAGGACAAAAAATTCTTTTTTCGTCGGTGCATTTTACCATCGAAGCAGTTGATAAAAAGAGAATCAAACAACTAAAAGTAACACTTGAATAATATAAAATGATAAATAAGATAATTGGATTTTTATCCGTGGTTTTGCTTTTGAGTTTCACCGCTTGTAAAGATGATGCGTTACCTAAACCCGCGAGTCAATTGCGTTTGGATTATCCTTTGGCACAATATGCCCCTTTTAGTAATCATTGTCCGGTTGCCTTTGATATCAATGAAGATGCGATTATCAAAGAAGATAGAAACTGTGGCTTTTCGATTCATTATCCAAAAATGAAGGCGACCATTTATTTGACCTATAAACCGGTAAATGGCGACATCAATAAATTATTGAGAGATGCGCAAAAACTGACTTACGAACACGTAATCAAAGCCGACGATATTTTGGAACAACCTTATATCAATCCTGATAAAAAAGTTTATGGGATGTTTTATCAAGTAAGAGGAAATGCCGCAACCAATGCTCAGTTTTATGCTACGGATAGTATTAAACATTTTGTGACCGGTTCGGTTTATTTTTATGCCAAACCTAATTTTGACTCAATTATGCCGGCGGCAGATTATATCAAAAACGACATGCAGAAATTGATGGAAACCATTCAATGGACCCGAGACCGTTAGGCCGAACAGAGCGGCACGAGCGAAGCGAACTAAATAAAAAAGGAACTCAATTGAGTTCCTTTTTTTATATAATTTTATTTATTAGTAACCACTTTATAAGTTGTGCCGTCTCCGGTAGCTTCAACTGTTGCAAATAATTTTTCCGGTGTTAAAACCGCTGCGTCAAATTCGACTGTAGCTTCTTTTTTGTCAAAATCAACGGTTGCTTTTTGCACACCGTTCATGTGCGCTAATTCTTTTTCAATAGTTTTTGCACAACCCATCGAGCAAGTCATGCCGTCTATTTTAAAAGTAGCTGTTTCAGGTTTAGCTGCAACAGTTGGTGCTTTTTGTTCTGTTGCGGCAGCTTCTTTAGTGTCATCAGTTGTAGGCTTGCTTGCGGTATCTTTACAGCTGAAAAATAAGGTTGAGGCCATACCTAAGGTTAATAATGATTTGGTGAAATTCATGGTATTTATTTTTAATTCTTAATTGCTTGTTTGTGTGGACAAAAATAAATAAAAATTAAAGTTATTATTCTTAAAATAATTACAAAATTTGAAGTCTGAAAATTGTATATGAAGTCTCAACAATTCAAATGGTTTATTTTAATTGTACTTGCCTTGATTTGGGGAAGTTCATTTATTCTTATTAAAAAAGGTTTGGTGAGTTTGAATCCGTTTCAGTTGGGTTCGCTTCGAATCATCTTTTGCGCTTTGTTTCTCTTGATTGTTGGCTTTAAAAATATAATGACCATTCCGTTACACAAATGGAAGTTTATTGCGCTGACGTCGCTTTTTGGAACCTTTATTCCGGCTTATCTTTTTGCGATTGCCCAAACTGAAATTAATAGTTCGGTGAGTTCGATACTCAATTCTTTAACGCCTTTGAATACGCTAATTCTTGGCGCGATAGTTTTTGGATTGGATTTCAAGCGAACGCAAATCTTTGGCGTAGTCGTTGGGCTTGTCGGAACAATGTTATTGATTTTTAATGGTGCTATTCACAATCCTAATCAGAATTATTGGTATACGATATTGGTACTGATTGCTTCAATTTGTTACGCGATGAATGTGAATTTCATCAAAAAATATTTATCCGATTTAAAACCACTGACCATAACGGTTGGAAACTTTTTAGTGATGTTGTTTCCGGCTTTAATCATTTTATCCTTTACCGATTTCTTTTCGGTAGTTGAGGTAGAAGAAGTGCAACATGCGATGATGTATGTCGCTATTTTGGGTGTCATTGGAACCGGAATAGCCAATGTGCTTTTTTATAAATTGATTCAGATTTCGTCTCCTGTTTTTGCGACTTCGGTAACTTATTTAATTCCGGTAGTGGCTTTCTTTTGGGGATTGTTAGATAACGAAATGTTGACGCCGGTTCAGTTTATTGGTGCTTTTATTATTTTGATAGGCGTTTACTTGTCAAGTAAAAAATAAAACTCAGAAAGGTTAACCACATAGAGATATAGAATTTGAAACTTTTATTAAGTCGTTTCACTCTTTTTAGAGTAAATGGTATTTTTTTTCTATGTTTCTATGTGGTTTACAAAAAAAAGACCACTATCACTAGCGGTCTTTTTATTATCTATTGAAATTTCAATTATTGAAAATCGGCATCAGTAACACCTTCGTTGATTTTAACTTCAGACATTTTGATGTCTAATTCGAAACCAACATTCATCACTTGGTTGAAAGGGACTTTAACACCTTTTACATCTCTGTAATCACCGTAAGTAGTAAGTTGAGTTACTTTTTGTCCGCCTTGATCAACCGTTGAAGCTTCAGCAACTTTTAAACCTGATTTTACATCAAAGTAATAAGTAGAGTCACCATCAACTACAGTATAAACATCGCTTCCGTTTAGGGATTCAATACCTGTAACCGTTACACCGGCTTTAGTGGCCAATAAAGTTTCGCTGAATAACACAGCGCTTTCTTTCATTTCGGCTAATTCTTTGCCTTCCATAACTTTTTTCTGCCCTTGTTGAGAAGCATAAGCAGTATTACCATTAACCACTTGTTTCATCAATGAACCCATTCCGGCCATTGATAATTCTTCTGCTAATCTTCCTTTTGAGTCAATCTTAGAAGTGTAAGTAATTGGCATCGGCGCTTGAGGTATTTTAGCAGAACCTAAATAAGCGATAGATTTCACTGACTTAACAGCTTTATCACCACCAATAGCAGCAACATAAGCGTCAACAACGGTTTTTACCGTTACACCTGCAGGAACCGCTTTTTTCATTACCGGTTTCTCTGTTGGGTTACCAAATTTATCAAAGTAGAAAATTGGAATTTTTCTGCTTTCTAAACCTGAAAGTACTTCAGATGCTTTTCCAACCACTAATATTCTTAAGTTATCTGCTAAGAAATATTTGTTAGCTACTCTCATGATGTCATCCGGAGTAACTGTATTGATGTTTTTGATATAATTTTCATAAAAATCAGCCGGTAAACCTTCGGTTTCAATGTTCAAAGCATAACGTGCTACGGTAGCCGGTTTTTCAACTTGCATTACGAAACGACCAACATATCCAGCTTTAACACTATTTAAAACGTCTGCACTTACTTTTTCAGTTCTGATTTTTTTCAATTCGTTTAAAGCTTCTACCACAGCGCTATCCGTAACTGCGTTTCTCACTTGAGTATTAGCTTTGAATACGCTGTACATGTTTTTGTCGAAACCTACGCTAGAACGGGCGCCGTATGTCCAACCATGTGCTTCTCTTAAATTCATGTTCAAGTAACTGTTGAAATCTCCACCAAATACTTGGTTGGCTAAAATCACAGGAAAATAATCTGCATCAGACATTTTTAAATTAACCGTATTTAAAATCGTGATTTCAGATTGTACTGCGTTTGGCATATCCACAAAGTTAATTTGTGAGTATTGAACGTTTGTTGGGTTTGAATAAGTCAAATTAGGAGCCGTAGCTTTTACCCATGAACCAAATAATTTCTCAACGTTTTTCTTAACGTCTTTGGTTTTAACATCACCCACTACAACAAGATAAGCGTTCTGTGGAACAAAATAGGTTCTGTAGTTGTTTTTTACATCAGCTAAAGAAACATTTTTAATGGTTTCTTCAGATAAATATTCTCCGGCCGGGTGGCTTTTGCCATAAGCTAAAACACCTTCTACTCTTCCGGCAACAGCGGTAACACTTTTTTCTTGGGTTTTTAAGCCTTCGATTAATTTGTCTCTTTCTTTGTCAAATTCCTCTTGCGTGAAGTTTGGCATCAAAGCGCCTTCAGCCATTAATTCTAAAATTCTTTTAGAGTGCTTTGACAAACCACTAGCGCTGGCACCGGAGGCGAAGAAATTAATATTGGCTCCAAGAAAATCAATTTCTTCGTTGAAAACATCTTTAGAAGTTTTAGTTGATCCGTTACCAATTAAGCTACTGGTTAAATCAGCAACCCCTTTTTTGTCGCCTTCAGCATATGGCGTATTGTCGATGGTTAAACTAAAAGCAACTCTTGGTAACTTGTGGTTTTCAACGACCAAAACTTTCAAGCCGTTCGGCAAAGTAAAAGTCGTTGGTTTTTTGATATTCAAAACCGGTGCCGGACCTGGTTTTGGTTGGTTTCTGTCTTGTGCTTGCATAATAAGGGTTAAGAACAAGCTTGATAATACTATAATTGTTTTTTTCATGATACTTTGAGTCTTAGTTTTGAGCTTTGTCTTTCGCTGGAACATAATCCAAAATCAAACGTTGATTAGGATTTAAATATTTTTTGGCTGCCTCTCTGATTTCTTCACGAGTAATAGAACGCAAAATGTCAATATCAGTATTGATCAAATTAACATCACCATATAACAAATAGTAAGTGGCTAAATTTTCGGCAACACCTTCGATGCTGGCATTATTATCAACGTAATTGCTTTCGTTGATATTTTGTAGTTTTTGGAAATCTTTTTCAGAAATCAATTCGGTTTGTAATTTTACGATTTCTTCATCAATTTCTCTGATTAAGTCAGCCGAAGTGTTTTCGCCTTGTGGCATTCCGTAAAGAATGTATTGTCCATAATCTTCCTGAGCGTAATTAAAAGCGGCAACTACCAAAGCCATTTTCTTATCGTCAACAATTTTTTTGTACAATTTTGAGCTTTTTCCATTGCTTAAATAAGTAGAAATCATGTCTAACACTCTAGCATCACGCGTTTTCATAGACGGAATTCTGTAAGCAGCAACCATCATTGCTTTTTGGATGTTTGGATCTTCGTAAGTCGCTTTGATGGTTTCCGTAATCGGTGCTTCTGTGAAAGTTTGTTTTTTGACTTCAACACCTCTTGGAATTGGGCCAAAATATTTTTCAATCCATGCTTTAGTTTGCGCAATGTCAATTTGACCTGCCACTACTAAAACCGCATTGTTTGGCGTGTAGAATTTTTTGTTAAATGCTTGAAATTCTTCCAAAGTCGCAGCATCTAAATGGTCCATAGAACCAATTGGTGCCCAACGGTATGGGTGATTTTTAAACATGTTTTTCTTCACCTCGGCAATTAAATTTCCGTAAGGTTGGTTGTCAACACGTAGTCTTTTTTCTTCTTTTACTACTTCGTTTTGCGTATCAACACCAATTTGGTTGATTACCGGATGCATTAATCTTTCAGATTCCATCCATAATCCTAATTCGGTATTGTTAGAAGGAAAAACTTCGAAGTAATACGTTCTGTCTTCAGAAGTGTTGGCGTTGTTTGTTCCTCCGTTAGAAGTTACAATTTTAAACCATTCACCTCTTTTGATATTCTCCGTTCCTTCGAATAATAAATGTTCAAAAAAGTGAGCAAATCCAGTTCTTTCCGGATTTTCATCTTTAGAACCTACATGGTACATTACAGACGTAATCACTACCGGAGCCGATGGATCGTTGTGTAAAATTACGTGAAGACCATTAGGTAAATCGTACTCTTCAAAAGCTACCTTTTGAGCATGCGCTGTTCCTCCAAGCATAAGCAATGAACTTAAAGCAATTAATGATTTTTTCATAAAAAATTGAAATTTTTTCGTTGATTGTTCAGTTAGTTAACTAACTTTTAGTTTTGTTACACAAAAATACTTTTTTTTATCCAAAAACTCTAGTATTAATCAAAATTCCAATTCCTTTATCTGATAAGCTCAATGCTATAGGTTAACTTTTTTTAGGATAGTGTTGTGTGTAAAAGAAATAGTAGTATATTTGCACACTTAAAAAATTAATTAAACATCATTGTTATGTACGCAATCGTAGAGATAGCAGGGCAACAATTTAAAGTTAGCAAAGACTTAAAAGTTTATGTTCACCGTTTGGCTAATGAAGAAGGTTCAAAAGTTTCTTTTGACAAAGTTCTTTTATTAGACGATAATGGAAACATTACTTTAGGCGCCCCAGCTATAGAAGGTGCTTCAGTAGAAGCCAAAGTGTTACAACACTTAAAAGGAGACAAAGTAATCGTTTTCAAAAAGAAAAGAAGAAAAGGATTCAAGAAAAGAAACGGTCACAGACAGTATCTTACTCAAATTGTAATTGAAGGTATCAGCGCAACCGGCGGTAATAAAGCGGCTAAAGCTGAGAAAGCTACAGAACCAAAAGCTGAAAAAGCAGCAGCAGAGCCAAAAGCGCCAAAAGCGAAAAAAGCAACTACTGAAGCACCAGCAACAGAAGAAAACAACTAATATTTAAAACTTATACGTCATGGCTCACAAGAAAGGTGTCGGTAGTTCTAAGAATGGTAGAGAATCAGAATCGAAACGTTTAGGTGTTAAGATTTATGGTGGTCAAGCAGCCATTGCTGGAAATATCATCGTTAGACAAAGAGGTTCTAAACACAATCCGGGAGAAAACGTTTACATGGGTAAAGATCATACCTTACATGCAAAAGTTGCCGGAGTAGTGAAATTCCAAAAGAAAACAGACAACAAATCTTTTGTTTCTGTGATCCCTTTTGAGGTGTAAAACAAGCTAAGCTTGTATACCTGAAGCCCACCGGGCTTCCTCCTCTTAATATCAAATCTTTCGAAGCATAAGAACAAACTCTTATCAAAATACAAAACCCGTTCAGCAATGAGCGGGTTTTTTGTTTAGCTTCGCTCAGTTCGCCTTTGGCTCGGGTTAGGAGCGAATGGTTAGGGCTTTCTTGGGTTCCCTATTCCCGCTTTCCGTTATACTCCGCCTGCCGGCAGGCAGGTGCCACTACAATCGGGGCTAACTAGGAATTGTCTTTTGTGTCTGGTATATCGTCCCTAACGGGACTTTCTTTTACCTGAATTATTTTTCTACCCATATTTCATCCCTAACGGGATTGTAAAAACCGGATGTCCACTGGACATTTATTCCGCTGCCGCTACATACAGTTCGACCTACGGTCTCGAGTCTCCTCTTAATATCAAATGTAACGGGATTGAAACAAAAAACCCTCACTTTTCAGCAAGGGTTTATATCTAATATTTAAAATCTGAAATTTAATATCAGATTAGTATCTGTAATATTCAGGTTTGTATGGTCCTTCAACAGCAACGCCAATATAAGCCGCTTGCTCATTATTTAAAGTTTCCAATTCAACGCCTAATTTAGCCAAGTGTAAGGCTGCTACTTTTTCATCTAAATGTTTTGGTAACATATACACTTCGTTGTTGTAAGCTTCACTGTTAGTCCACAACTCGATTTGTGCCAAAGTTTGGTTGGTGAATGAATTACTCATTACAAAACTTGGGTGGCCTGTTGCACAACCTAAGTTTACCAAACGACCTTCAGCCAAGATAAGAATATCATTCCCGTTGATGGTATATTTGTCTACTTGTGGTTTGATTTCAACTTTAGACGCACCGTGATTTTTGTTTAACCAAGCCATGTCAATTTCGTTGTCAAAGTGACCAATGTTACAAACGATAGTTTTGTCTTTCATTTGCTCGAAGTGGCTTCCCATAACGATATCTTTATTTCCTGTTGTAGTGATAATGATATCGGCAGTTTTGATAACCGTGTTTAATTTTTTCACTTCAAAACCATCCATAGCTGCTTGTAAAGCACAGATTGGATCGATTTCTGTAACCGTAACGATAGAACCGGCACCTCTGAAAGAAGCTGCAGTTCCTTTACCTACGTCACCGTATCCACAAACGATTACTCTTTTTCCGGCCAACATGATATCAGTAGCACGACGAACCGCATCCACTGCAGATTCTTTACAACCGTATTTGTTGTCAAATTTAGATTTAGTAACCGAGTCATTTACGTTGATAGCCGGCATGAATAACGTTCCGTTTTTCATTCTTTCGTACAAACGGTGAACTCCGGTAGTAGTTTCTTCTGATAAACCTTTGATACCTGGAATTAATTCCGGGTAACGGTCGAATACCATATTGGTTAAATCTCCACCATCATCCAAAATCATGTTCAAGGGTTGTCTGTCTTCCCCAAAGAATAAAGTTTGCTCAATACACCAGTCAAAAGACTCTTCATCCAAACCTTTCCAAGCATAAACCTGAATTCCCGCAGCAGCAATAGCCGCAGCAGCTTGATCTTGAGTAGAGAAAATGTTACAAGATGACCAAGTAACTTCTGCGCCCAAAGCAATTAAAGTCTCAATTAAAACAGCTGTTTGAATAGTCATGTGAAGACATCCTGCGATACGAGCTCCTTTTAAAGGTTGGCTTGCACCATACTCAGCGCGAAGCGCCATTAATCCCGGCATTTCAGCTTCCGCCAATTCGATTTCTTTTCTTCCCCAAGCCGCAAGGTTAATATCCTTAACTTTGTAAGCTACAAAAGGCAAAGTTTGTGTACTCATCTATAAAATATTTATATTAGCTAAAATTTTTTGCAAAGCTACATAATAGGAAAGAATTAAAAAAAGGTTTTTTACTTTTTTGTGAATTGTTTAGCTACTTAATTTTCTGAAAAACAAACAGATAATTTAAAAATTACCCATGCCGCTACTAAAAATCAAAGCTTTAAACGAAACCACGCAATTATACGTTTGGAAAATCACCGAAACTTTCGATGAACTTTTTCGTTCTGTAGCGTTAAAAGATGTTTCTTTAGCCAGAGTTGAAGGCATGAAAGCCGAAAGCCACCAAAAAGGTTTTCTCAGCGTAAGAAGATTACTGATGGAAGCCGGCTACAACGATTTTGATTTGTATTATGATGAATTTGGCAAACCGCATTTAAAAGACGGTAAACACATTTCTATCTCGCATTCTAATGAATTTTCAGTTATTGTTTTGAGTGAGGTCAATATTGGTGCAGATTTAGAAATTCTAAAAGACAAAACCCTAAAACTCGCACCGCGATTTATGGATGTTTCCCATTTGGTTGACCTTTCAAAAGAAGATTTGCTGAGAAAAGCCACTGTAGTTTGGGGCATCAAAGAATCCGTATTTAAAATTAAAAATGAAATCGGAATCAGTTTTAAAGACCATATTTTTGAAAACAGTTTCAACTTAGTTGATAAAAACTGCACCGTCGAATTGAGGTTCAATAACCAAGTAGAACACTTTGATATTCTTTTTGATTTTATCGAGAACTATGCCTTTGTGTGCGCTTTTGAAAAATCTAAAAAATGAAAAGAAGTCCAATTGTAATAGTCTTTTTAGCGATATTAATTTCGTGCAACAAGTCAGAAAAAGTGGTTGATCATGATAACATGACAACTAATGTTCAATCAGACGAAACAATCTTAAAACCAAAAAAGCAGATGGATTTAGAATCTTTCGAGGATTTTCCTGAAGAAATAGATGGTCCGGGCTGTATCTTTTCCTTAACTGAAAAGGATTATAAAAAAGGCGGTAAGTACATTTATTCGGATAATTTGGACAGCATTTGTTATATAAAAATTAAAGGCGATTTTGTTAGGCTTCGGTTAGTTGCAATTGACACAACATGGTTTCCAATCATGCACTATGCGAAAAAATTCAGGAATGAAGACTATCAATTGTCGGTGGATGTAAAAAAAATAGCCGAAGACGATGAAGTTTCACTACTTAAAGGCACTATGCTAATACAGTACAAAGACGAACCTCAGGAAAAAAAGGAATTATATGGATTCTGTGGCTGTTAATCCTAAATTAATAATTAAATTCGATGGTATTCAACCAAATTTTATCTTTCCGAAAAAAGGCACAGAAACTTTTAGCCATTTTAATCGACCCCGATAAAGTGACGGTTGAAGACATTTCGGTTTTGACAGAAAAAATAAATCAATCACCGGCAACCCATATTTTCATTGGCGGCAGTTCTTTCGACGGCAATCATCTGTGTGAATTAGTAGCATTGCTGAAGCAAAAAACAACTTTGCCAATACTAATATTCCCGGGAAATCCAACCCAAATTTCCGCTGAAGCTGACGGCATTTTGTTTTTACAATTGCTTTCCGGTAGAAATTCTGATTATTTAATTGAACACCAAATTAATGCCGTTCCTATTTTGGAAAAAACCAATTTGGAAATCATCTCAACCGGCTATATTTTAATTGAAAGCGGGAGCGAAACGGCAGTGCAAAGAGTCAGTAAAACCAAACCTTTAGACAGAAACAATTATGATTACGCAGCCCAAACCGCCAAAGCCGGAGAGTTAATAGGAAACAAATTAATCTACCTTGAAGCCGGAAGTGGTGCGCAAAAATCGGTTCCATTAAAAATGATTTCAATGGTGGCTAAGAGAATTTCTGTGCCGTTGATTGTTGGTGGCGGTATTCGTTCCAAAAAAGGAATTGAAGACGCATTTAACGCCGGCGCTGATATGGTCGTTATCGGGACGGCTTTTGAAAATGATATAAACTTTTTTGACTAATGCTCGAATTTCTATTTTCCCAATATAAAAACTATCCAACCTATGAAATTGTGTTGGAGTTGGTGGCTATTTTTTTCGGATTAGTGAGCGTTTGGTTTGCCAAAAAAGACAATATTTGGGTTTTCCCAACAGGAATAATCAATACAGCGATTTATGTTTATTTGCTCTTTAAATGGTCTTTGTTGGGCGATATGATGATTAATTTTTACTACGTCGTCATGAGTGTTTACGGTTGGTATCACTGGACCAGAAAGAAAGACGATGTAGTCGAGTTTCCTATTTCGAGAATGAATACTGCCGAAAAGAAATGGTCAGTGGTCATATTTACATTAACTATTGCTTTTGTGGTCGTTGTTTACACATTTTTTGATAAATTTACCCACTGGACTACGTACGTCGACACTTTTGTAACCGGAATTTTCTTTGTTGGAATGTGGTTGATGGCTAAACGGAAAATAGAGAATTGGATTTTGTGGATTATTGGCGATATCATTTCTATCCCAATGTATTTTGCCAAAGGCTATTCTTTTACCAGTATTCAGTATTTAATATTTACAATTATTGCCATTTATGGCTATTTAGAATGGAAGAGAATTTTACAAGAAAAGAAAGCTTAGCCAAAAAATACAAACTAACAGAAACCGACTTTGAGCAAATCAAAGCACACGGTATTGCTTTGGATAAAATTGAAGGTGAACTTTTGTTGTTTCAATCCGGAATTCCAAAGATATATTTGGAAAGACCGGCTACGATTGCCGACGGAATTGTAAAATTGACCAGCGAAGAATTTCAAAAACAAGCTGATTTTTTTGACCAAAAGAAATCAAATCTTAAACTTAAAAAGTTTGTTCCGGCATCAGGCGCGGCAAGTAGAATGTTTAAATTCTTGAACGAGTTTTTAATCGATTTTGACCATGAAAACGAAACCATCAACGCTTACATCAACCGAAAGAAAGACAAAAATCTCCCGATTTTCTTGGCCGGAATTGAGAAGTTTCCTTTTTATGGAGAAATAAAATCTAAATTAAAAGAACTTCACCCTAATTACTATTCACTCGAAAGTCACGAAAAAAGTTATCACTTTATCAAATTGATGTTGGCACATGACTATTTTGATTTTGCCAACAAACCCAAAGCGGTTCTCGATTTTCATAAATATGCCAACCATATTGCTACACCGGTTGAAGAACATTTAAATGAATGTGCTTTTTATGCTACATCAAATTCGGTTTCCCATCTGCATTTTACCGTTTCTGAAAACCACGAAGCTTTGTTTCAAAAGATTATCAACGATGTAAAAACTAAAGTAGAAGCAAAATCGAATACCAATTTAAACGTTAGTTACTCTTATCAGGATAAAAGTACCGATACGATTGCCGTAACTAAGAATAACCAACCGTTTCGCAATGAAGAGGGAATGTTGGTCTTCCGTCCCGGCGGACATGGCGCGCTGATTAATAATTTGAATAATTTAGAAGCCGATGTTATTTTTATCAAAAATATAGACAATGTGATTCAAAATCACATTGAAGAAATTACGCTTTACAAAAAAGGACTAGCGGGGGTTTTATTAGAATTACAAGAACAAATATTTCAAATCCTTGAGACGGTTGACAGTAAAGATTTGAAAGAAGAAAATATACCGCCAATCATCGATTTTATGAAGCAAAAGTTGAATATTGATGTGTTTGAAGATTTCTACAAATATACTTTAGAGAATAAAATCGACTTTATCAAAAACAAATTAAACCGACCGATTCGCATTTGCGGTATGGTTAAAAACGAAGGCGAACCTGGAGGCGGACCATTTTGGGTAAGAAGTTTCAAAGGCAATGTTTCGTTGCAAATTGTGGAAAGTTCTCAAGTAGATAACCATAATTCCGAACAAATTGAAATTTTAGCCAAAGCCACCCATTTTAATCCGGTGGATTTGGTTTGTGCCACTAAAAATTATCAAGGACAGAAGTTCGATTTAACCCAATTTGTCGACCCAAGCACCGGTTTTATCGTACACAAAAACAACAAAGGCAAAGATTTAAAAGGCTACGAATTACCAGGCCTTTGGAATGGCGCCATGGCCAAATGGATTACCGTTTTTGTCGAAGTGCCTTTGGTTACTTTCAATCCGGTAAAAACAGTGAATGACTTGCTCAAACCTGCTCACCAACCCCAATATGAAAACTGATTTAATGCTCACCGAACTTCAATTTAAAGCGGTGAGAAGTTCGGGTTCCGGCGGTCAAAATGTCAATAAAGTTTCTTCGAAAGTAGTATTGACTTTTGATTTAAAAAATTCTAAAGCACTTGAAGAAGAAGAAAAAGAATTGCTTTCAACCAAATTGGCAACCAGATTAACTTCGGAGCAAATATTAATTTTAAACTGCGACGAAGACCGAAGCCAACTTAAAAACAAAACCATAATCACCAAACGCTTTTTAGAATTAATCAGCAAAGCTTTGATTGTTCCCAAAAAACGAAAAGCCACCAAAACGCCTCGTTCGGTCATTGAAAAAAGAATCAAAGCCAAACGCAATCTCTCGGAAATCAAACAAAATAGGCGTAAACCACATTTTTAATTTTTTGGAATTTGATTTTTTTGAATTTATAGCGCTATCTTTGCTGCGTCTCAAAGGGGTGCTCTAAATAACGAGCTGAGATTATACCCAACGAACCTAGAACAGGTAATGCTGTTTAGGGATTAGACAAGATAAAAGTGCACGTTTGTCCTGTCAAGAGTATCAATTTAATTTTTTAACCAAGAATAATTACCCCTTTTATTCGTAACATTTTACGAATGAAAACTTTATTCAAAACAAGCAAGAAAACATTTCTGCTTTCTGCTTTCTGCTTTCTGCCCTCTGCCTTCTTTGCGCAGCAAAAACAACAAGACACTACTAAAGTCAACCAACTCGACGAAGTGACGGTTTCCGCTGTCAGGGCCAAAGGCAAAAACCCAATCACCTTTACCAATCTTTCCAAGAAAGAAATTGCGCCGCGAAATTTAGGACAAGACATTCCCATTTTACTCAATTATTTACCGTCAGTCGTTACTACAACTGATGCCGGAAATGGTGTTGGCTATACCTACATGAGAGTTCGTGGTGCCGATGGTTCCAGAATCAATGTGACTTTAAACGGCATTCCGTTTAATGACAGCGAAAGCCAAGGTACTTTCTTTGTCAATTTACCCGATTTTGCTTCTTCGTTAGAAAGTATTCAGTTACAACGAGGCGTCGGAACGTCAACGAATGGTGCCGGAGCGTTTGGCGCGAGTTTGAACATGCAAACCAAATCCTATCAGGAAAAATCCTATGCCGAAATCGCCAATTCCGTAGGAAGTTTCGGAACACGCAAACACACTTTAGCTTTTGGAACCGGCTTGCACAACAACTTTGAAATGAATGCCCGTTTTTCCAATATTGCCTCAGATGGTTTTATTGACAGGGCTTCGTCTAATCTTTTCGGGTATTTTTTTAATGCCAACTATGTGACCAAAACGACTTTGATTAAAGCTTTGGCTTTCGGCGGAAAAGAGAAAACCTATCAAGCTTGGTACGGAATAGAAGATCCTGAACAATTGGAAAACGACCGAACTTTCAATCCGGCAGGAATGTATTTTGACGAAAACGGCAACATGCAATTCTACGATGACGAAACGGATAATTATACCCAAAATCATTTCCAATTGCATTGGTCTGAAAAGTGGTCTGAAAAATGGATTTCGAACACGGCGTTGCATTACACCATAGGGAAAGGCTATTTTGAACAATACAGAGAAGATGAAGCGTTGGCCGATTATAATTTGCCCGATTTTCAAGGAAACTCGATTTCCGATTTAGTGCGAAAAAGATGGTTGGACAATGATTTTTTTGGCGCTACTTTTTCTTTGAACTACAAAACCCCTAAAACCGATGTTTTACTTGGCGGAGCGGCAAATCGATATTTGGGCGACCATTTTGGAGAAGTAGTTTGGACACAATATTATGTACCCAATGCCAACCGTTATTATAACAATATTGGCAATAAAGACGACGTGAATTTTTATGCCAAAGTTTCTCAGCAAGTTGGGAAACTCAATGTCTTTGCTGATTTACAATACCGAATGGTTTTTTACGAAGCCACCAGTTTTCGATTTAGTGATGTAAATGATACGTTCCGATTTTTTAATCCTAAAGTAGGTTTGAATTATGATCTGAATAATAAGAACTCATTGTATGGTTATTTCGGTGTGGCCAATAAAGAACCAAGGCGCGATGATTATGAAAGCGGAAGTGTGAAACCGGAGCGTTTATTTGATTATGAATTGGGTTGGAAATACAATTCGAAAAAAGTGAAAATTTCCGCCAATGCTTTTTACATGAACTACCTCAATCAATTGGTTTTGACAGGTGCTTTAAACGATGTAGGTTCTCCAATTTTCACGAACAGCGGTAAAAGTTATCGCATAGGTTTAGAAATAGAATCAGTGATTGTCATTACGGACAAATTGATTTTGAATCCAAATATTACTTTAAGCCAAAATAAAAACCGTGATTTCTACTTTCAAAGAGATGGTGTTTTGCAAAATTTAGGCAGTACCGATATTGCTTTTTCACCTAATGTGGTTTTCGGAAACAGAATCACATTTTTACCTATAAAAGATTTTCAGATTTCTTTGCTGTCTAAATTGGTTGGCGAACAATACATGGGCAATATCGATTCAGACAATTCAAAGCTAGACGCTTATTTTGTCAATGATTTGAATACTTCTTATGAGTGGAAAATCAACAAAGGATTGAAGTCGATTGTGTTTTCAGCTTTGGTCAATAATTTGTTCGATTTGGAATATGAATCCAATGGTTATTTTTATACTTATGATGATGATTGGAGCAATCCCGGAAGCGTCACAACCCTTGAAGGTGCCGGATTTTATCCGCAAGCCGGAATTAATTTCTTAGCCGGAATGACATTAAAATTTTAAAACAAAAAGCCAGACTAAATTGTCTGGCTTTTTTTAATTGGTTACAATCAATGTATTTCCGTTGATGTCAACGCGATATTGTTTCATTGGATAAGGTTGACCCGGACTTTGACCGGAGAATAAATTATAAACGGTATCATCACAGTCACAAGTTGCTTCAATACCACTAATGGTCATTGGCGAAGTACAAGTGTCAAAAGGTTGGTTTGGACAGGCCAAATCAAAAGCTACGAAACCGCTTCCGGTATTAAAGACTACTATCCCACGAGCACCTGAAGTTGCACCATAATCAACAATATGATTGCTTGGAAACTGTAGATTAGAATAACCCGGCAAATTCATATTGATTTGCAGATAGACAGTATAATTCGGGATATTAGGATTGCGGTTATTGATACTGCCGCCATCACAACCGAAGGCAAAAGGCAATATTAATAATAGAACGATTATCTTTTTCATGTAAATTTATTTGATTACTATAGCGAAACAAATTTAAATTAATTAACTTTGACATGCGTTACTAAACGCTAACAAATTTGAAATAAGTTTTAAAATAATATCTTTGCAAAAAGAAATCCCGTTGCGATGGGATTTTTTCTATTTATATAAATGATGAAATTATGAGTACAGTATCGTATTACACGGCAGATGGATTGAAGAAATTAAAGGACGAATTAGAACAATTAAAGAGTATAGAACGACCAAAAGCTTCTCAAGCCATTGCGGAAGCCAGAGATAAAGGCGATTTGTCTGAGAACGCAGAATATGACGCCGCCAAAGAAGCACAAGGTATGTTGGAGATGAGAATTGCCAAATTGGAAGAAGTATATTCTAACGCCAGATTGATAGATGAATCACAATTAGACGTTTCAAAAGCGTTGGTTTTATCGAATGTGAAAATCAAAAACCAAGCGAATGGTATGGAAATGAAATACACTTTGGTAGCCGAAAGTGAAGCCGATTTAAAAACCGGAAAAATTTCGGTGAGTTCGCCAATCGGGAAAGGGTTATTGGGCAAAAAAGTAGGCGAGATTGCCGAAATCAGTGTGCCAAACGGCAAATTGAATTTTGAAATTTTAGAAATCTCAAGAGACTAATTGATTAGTATTCAGTGTTCAGTTTCTAGTGTTCAGTTATTTTTTAAAACGAAAGAATGAGTTCCATATTCACCAAAATAATCAACGGCGAAATTCCTGCATATAAAATTGCTGAAGACGATAACTATTTGGCTTTTCTGGATGTTAATCCAAATGCAAAAGGACATACGCTTTGTATTCCCAAGCAAGAAATCAATAAGATTTTCGACATGGAAGAAGAGTTATATTTAGGTTTGATGCAATTCTCCCGAAAAATAGCCAAGGCTGTTGAAAAAACAGTTCCCTGTAAGCGTATTGGCGTTGCAGTTGTTGGATTAGAAGTGCCACATGTTCACGTGCATTTGATTCCGCTTCACGATATGGATGACATGCGTTTCCAGCGAAAAGTGTCTTTGACTAAAGAAGAATTTGAAGATTTAGCCAAAGCCATTCAAAGCCATTTGTAATTAAATTTTACTTAAAAAAAAACAGATAACCCTGCGAATTTTAAAATTTTGGCAGGGTTTTTTATGATAAAAAATCATGAAAAACAGTTTTATCCTTTTACTACTCTTTTTAGTCCAATTTTCCATTGGACAAACTACCAATGAGTATTTGACTTTTGATCAAAAGATGGCCCAAGTTCCGGATAGTTTAACCACAACTACTAATGGAATAGTACGTTATATCAATTCAAATTTTAAAACCGAAACCGAAAAAATCAGAGCGGTGTTTTATTGGACAACAACCAATATTAGCTATGATGTGCCGAATATGTTTGAGCCAAACCAACTGGATTCGCCACAGGAAAAAATCGATAAAACATTAAAATCAAGAAAAGGTGTTTGCATTCACTATGCAGAAATTTTCAAGGACATCGCTAATAAATTAGGTCTCAAAACCTATATTATTTCCGGTTATACTAGGCAAGCCGGACAAGTAGCGCCAATTTCTCATGCTTGGTGTGCTTCAAAAATTGATGGAAAATGGTTTTTGTTTGACCCAACTTGGGGCGCGGGTTATGTTGACAAACAAAAATTCGTTAAAAAACGCAATGACAATTACTTCAAAGTAGAGCCCCAAAAAATGATTCACTCACACATGCCTTTTGACTATTTGTGGCAGTTTTTGAGTTCTCCTTGGACCAATCAAGAGTTTTATGAGGGTAAAGAAACGGTCAATAAAACGAAAACCAACTTTGATTACCAAACTGAAATTGATAAATACGAAAAATTATCCGAAGGAGAACAAGCTTTTCAAGCCGCGGCAAGAGTAGAGAAAAATGGTTTTAAAAACCCTTTGATTTCTCAATACCATACTTATTTAAAAAACCAATTTACAGCCTTAACCCAGAACAAAAACATTGAAAAGTTGAATGAAGTTGTGGCCAATTACAATGAAGCCATCAGTTATCTTAATGATTTTATGTTTTACAGACAGCGGAATTTTAAACCAACGATTTCTGATGATGAAATGAGAAATATGATGAAAACGATTAAAGACAAATTCAAAAAATGCAATGATGATGTCTATAAAGTGGGTTCTGTTGGAAGTCAAAACAGTGCTATGCTTTCCGGTTTAAAAAAGAACATTAGTCAAACCCTATTGGAAGTTGACAAACAGGAAGCTTATTTGAATGAGTATTTGAACAAGAACAAAATTGGCAGAAAATTGATGTTGTCAAAGCAACGTTAATTTGGTTTTTGCCATTTTTTGAACGAAACTTGCATCGTTGTGCCTTTGTCAATCTCAGAGTGAAGTACTTTTATTTTTCCTTTATGGTATTCTTCTACAATTCTTTTGGTTAAAGATAAACCCAAACCCCAACCACGTCTTTTAGTAGTAAAACCGGGTTCAAAGACACGTTTGAATTGATTTTTCGGAATGCCTTTTCCGGTATCACTAACCATAATTTTTACGAAAGCATTGTCGCTTTCAATCACAACCGATAATTTTCCTCTGCCTTTCATTGCATCGATGGCATTTTTAACCAAGTTTTCGACAGTCCAACTGTGTAAAGCCGGATTGATGGATACCATTATGGGTTTTTTAGGTGCTTTAAAAGAGAACTCAACTTGTTTGGAAAATCTCGACTGCAAATATTCAAAGGATTGTTCGGTTTCTTCTATAATATTTCGTTTTTCAAGAATTGGTTCTGAACCGATTTTTGAAAAACGATCCGTAATGGTTTGCAGCCTTGTGATGTCTTTTTCAATTTCAGAGATTGTTGTAGCATCAACATTATCGGCTTTCATGATTTCGAGCCAACCAATTAAGGAAGACAAAGGTGTTCCGATTTGGTGTGCAGTTTCTTTCGCCATACCCGCCCAAAGTTTGTTTTGAGTGGCCATTTTGGTACTTCTGTAAAAATTGTAGACCAAGCCGCCAAAAAGGAAAATAATCAACAGCAAAGCCACCGGATAGTATTTTAATTTATTGAGCAACGAAGAGTTGCCATAATATAGTTTCCAATATTTTCCGGGATTGTATTCAATGATGATCGGGTCATTCTGCTTTTTCAAGGTTTCCAGATAAGCCTTCAATTTTGTTTCATCGGCAGCAATACTTTCATCGATATTAACGTGATTGATAATTTTATTATTTTCAGTTTGGATAAGCGGTATTGTTTTGTTATTGCTCATGATCAACCCGGGTAATTCAACATCACCGGTTTCCGGGTCGGCATTGATAAATGTCTTTTGAGCATTGGCCCAAAGTTCCATCTTCAAGCGCTCTTCGTTTTTGAAGATTTGAAAAAAGGTATAAGTATTCCAGAGAATCAAAGTCACGATGACAAACGAAGCCATGATGATGATCCAACGGGTGGTGTTTCTTTTCTCGGAAAACTGCATTGACAAATTTTTTATAAATATAGACAAAAGCACCAAAAGGGCAAGACGAATTGTATTTAGCCCTGATAGTAGCGGTATCGTCTTTTGGGACGATAAAGCGAATAGCAGGAAAATGGACTCCAAGAATGCCCAAACCTTTCGCTCCTAAAATCAATAAAAATTGTATTTTTGGGGAAAACAAAAAATATGCTCAGTTTTGAACCTCATACGCTGTCACCTGCGCAATTGCAAGGATATTTGCAAAGTGCGGTAGCGCCACGCCCAATTGCTTTTGCGAGTACAGTCGATAAAAACGGCAAACCTAATTTGTCGCCTTTCAGTTTTTTTAATGTGTTTAGTTCCAATCCGCCAATTTTGGTTTTTTCGCCGGCGCGACGCGTGAGAAACAATACAACCAAGCATACTTTAGAAAACTGCGAAGCCACGAAACAAGTTGTGATTAACGTGGTAAATTATGACATTGTCCAACAGGCATCTTTGTCGAGTACGGAATATGCCGATGGCGTGAACGAATTCCTTAAATCGGGTTTGACGATGTTGCCTTCAGATATGGTAAAGCCGTTTCGCGTGGCTGAAAGTCCGGTGCAAATGGAATGCAAAGTCAACGAAATTATTGCTTTGGGCAATCAAGGCGGCGCAGGCAATTTAATTATTTGCGAAGTGGTCAAAATTCACATCAATGAAAACGTTTTGGATGAGAAAGGCGCAATTGACCAAAGCAAAATTGATTTGGTTTCGCGTTTAGGCGGTAACTGGTATTCACGTTCAAATCAAGGGTTGTTTGAAGTCGAAAAACCTTTGGTAACACTGGGGATAGGAGTGGATTCGATTCCGGATTTCATCAAAAAGAGTCTGATTTTTGACGGTAATGATTTGGGTAAATTAGGAAATGTAGAAGCCTTGCCAACGCAAGAAGAAATTACTATATTTGTACAACAAAATTTTGCGGTGAAAGGTGTTTTGAGTTCGGATGACGAGCAAAAAATACACCAAAAAGCAAAAGAATATTTGAATAATAATGAAGTGCTTTCGGCTTGGAAAGTACTTTTAGCAAAACAATAATTATGGAAGTTACCGGAAAAATTAAAGTGATTAATCCTGAGCAACAAGTGAGTGCCAGTTTTAGAAAAAGAGAATTAGTTGTGGCTACAGAAGAGCAATATCCACAATTTATCAGCATTAATTTTGTGCAAGATAAATGCGATTTATTGAACAACTATAATGTAGGGGAAGCGGTAAAAGTTTCTATCAACTTAAGAGGAAGAGAATGGGTTAATCCACAAGGAGAAACCAAATATTTCAACGATATTCAAGGTTGGAGAGTTGAAAAACTCCAAGCTGAAGCACCAGCAGCTGCCGGAATGGCGCCAATGCCTCCAGCGGAAGCTTTTGCACCGGCTACTAACTTCAACGAAGAAGAGCACGACGATTTACCTTTTTAATACATTCGTCTTAAAGCCAAAAGTCTTAAAGTCAAACGTCATTTTTATTACAATTTTGACATTCGACTTTAAGACTTTTTACATTTGACACTTTCTTATGCATTTTCTAACCAAAGATTTATACTTTCCACCAGTCGATGAAGCTTCCTATGAAGGCGTTCTGGCTGTTGGTGGTGATTTGTCGACTGAGCGATTGTTGTTGGCGTATCGCAATGGGATATTTCCTTGGTTTAATCCGGACGAACCCATTCTTTGGTGGTCACCGCCGGAGCGAATGGTTGTTGTGCCACAATTGTATAAGGTTTCGAAAAGCATACGTAATTTGCTGAACCAAAAAAAGTTTGAAATCACTTTCAACCAAAACTTTGAAGCAGTCATTCGGAATTGCCAACAAATTGTACGCAAAGACCAAGACGGCACTTGGATTACGGAAGACATTATCGAATCCTATACTAAATTACACGAAATGGGTTTTGCGCAATCGGTGGAAGTGTGGCAAAATGGCGCACTCGTTGGCGGTTTATACGGCGTTGATTTAGGACATGTTTTCTGTGGCGAAAGTATGTTTTCCAAAGTGCCGAATGCGAGTAAGATTGCCTTTGTAACTTTGGTGCAACACTTAAAAGATAATAATTATAAACTCTTAGATTGTCAATTGCACAACGACCATTTGGAGAAATTGGGTGCGTTTGAGATTTCGAGAGAGACTTTTATCAAGGTTCTGAAATCTGCCGTCTGAAATCTGCGTTTTGATTACTGTTTCCTTTTCCAACAAGCTGCAACATGATCATTTACCATACCTGTGGCTTGCATGTGCGCGTAAACAACGGTTGAACCTACAAACTTAAATCCTCGTTTCTTTAAATCCTTGCTGATTTCATCGGAAAGTGGCGTTGTTGATTTGATGTCGCTCATTTTTTTGACATTGTTTTCAATCGGTTTTCCGCCGGTGAAATTCCAAATGTATTTCGAAAAACTGTCAAATTCTTCCTGAACTTTCATAAACGCAATCGCATTGGCAATCGTCCCTTTTATTTTTAAGCCGTTGCGAATAATGCCGGCGTCTTGCATTAATTCAAGTACTTTGTCTTCGTTGTATTGTGCTATTTTTTTGTAATCGAATTGGTCAAAAGCGTTGCGAAAGTTGTGTCTTTTTTTCAAAATGGTATACCAACTCAAGCCTGCCTGAAAAGTTTCCAAGACTAAAAACTCGAATAATTTATCGTCTTCATAAACCGGATTTCCCCATTCGTTATCGTGGTAATCTCGATATAAATCGTCTTTTTCGCACCAAGCGCAGCGGATTTTATTTTCCATCTTTGGCAATGTATTTTTCAATTACGGAATGTCCTAAATAAATAAACGGTGTCATCCCAACGGCAATAATTAATTTAACGGTATAGCCTGTTAATCCTGAAATGATATAGGTTTTGGTGTCTATAATTCCGGGTAGCCAAAACGCAATTCCCAAGACAATAAAGCTGTCAAAAAACTGTGAAATTACGGTTGAACCTGTACTTCTGAGCCAAATCATTTTGTTGCCCGTTCGTCTTTTGACAAAATGAAAAACAGTAACATCAATTAGTTGAGAAGCTAAGAATGCAATAATGCTTCCGACGATAATCAATTGGCTTTGCCCAAAAACGGCATTGAATTGTTCGCTGGAAACCGAGCTGATTCCAGTAGCCGGAATTTTCATAGCAAAAAATAAAACGAAAAAAGTATAAGCAATCAATCCGGCGGTAATGAAGGAAAGTCTTCTTACGCCTTTTTCTCCAAAATATTCATTGATTAAATCGGTAGTGACAAATACAATTGGCCACGGTAGAATACCAATGCTCATTACGGCAGAACCAACATCAATCAATTTTCCGCCAATAAGTTCGGCGACGATGGCATTGGTTATAAAAATGCCTGCAAGCACAATATATACCGTGTCTTTTCTAGATTGAAACATGCCTATTCCTCGTAGTTAAAATAGTTTTCTCGGTTTTCTTTTTTTCTAAAACTAGCACCCAAATGATCGGCATTGATGGTTTCTTTCATTATGGCCGGCATTAGTTTTTCCACCGTATTTTCTTCATCAATTTCTTCTAATACCGGAGAAAAGTATGCTTTTGGAACGATTTTACCATTCTCGAGTAAAAAAGCCATTGAGTGAAAAGTTTTAGTGCCAATAATTTTATCATCTTTTGTTTTTTGCGACTGATAAAAGTAAAATACAGCCTGATGACTTCCTTGCTTGATTTCTCTTTTTTCTAAAAACTGTACTTTACTGGTTTCTTTTATTTTGTCAAAATCTCTCATAGCTGCCTCAGCAATGTCATCGTCTGTAATGGTTTCCAAGAAATCAAATGCATCTTTTTCTTTTAATAAAAGAATGGTTTTGAATTTTGTTTTAGGGTTTTCGAGGCCTTTTTTAATGATTTCTTTCGTGGCTTTATTATGGGTAATTTCCAATTTTAAAGTCTCCAATTGAATTTCAGGATTGTCCAATTTTTTTATTTTCCCCATCAATTCAGTAGCACTGGTATTTTTTGGTAGGTGCGACAATAAAGAAAGATAGTTTAGGAGATTTGAGTTTGGATTTTCATCTTCTTCATAGTCATAAGCATAATCTTCCTCATAGCCATTGTCTTCCTCTGAAGCCTTTTTTTCTTCACGATTCAATAGTCTTTTGTATTCTAATTTTGAATGCGTTAGAATCAGTTTTTGAAAAGCGGAGATTTTTTTAGCAGAACCTAATTTTTTATCCAATAAAGCATTACAGAAGCTTATGATGGGTTTGTTGTACTCTTCGATACCGTAAAATTGAAAAATGTCGGGAAATAAAACTTTGCTTTCCTCCAGATTTTCTTCGAAGGAATGAAATAATTGATTTATTTCATAAGCATCTTCGGTAACCGGAAGATCAAATTCCATTAATTTCAAAACAAGGCGATAGGCATTTTCAGTGTTTTGTGAAGCCAAGGCATTTAGAATGGCTAACTGTTCTGTTGTTTTTGTGCCTTCGGCTTTGTATTTATTTTCCAAATATGGAATAACTCCTTTGTGTTTTAAATCTCCTAATTTTTGGTACAAACCGGCTTTGCCAGAAGCATCGGAATCCTCGAATTCATGAGTGTCCAAAAAAGTGGTGATGCGCTCAAAATCGGTTTCATTTAAGGTTAAATTATACAAGTTATTATACGCTATTTTGCGAATAGAATCGGTTTCGTTAGTTGCTTCCTCTAAAAACAGTTTTACTTTGTCATCAAAAACACTTCTTTGGTTGGTTTTTTCAGGGATAAATGATGAAAAGGCTTTTTCAGTAAACAAATCGTCGTTTTTATAATTTCTGTCTACCAAAGTCTTGATGGTAACTTTTCGGTTTTCCATAAAGAAGGTCTTAATTTTCAGCGCCTGATCTGAATTTTTAACACTTACCAAAGCATCAGCAACTTCACAACCTAGAGCATCATTATGAGAAAAAGAGTTACTCAAAACTTCGGTCTTTTCAAATTCTTTGAAATAGTTATCCCAAGTAGACACAAATGGATCAGGGTTTTCTTTATGAATTCTGTACGAGTCAAAAAGTGTTTTTAATTCTTTATTGTAATCGTTTTTTAATGAATCTAAAGTCGTCACTTGGAGATATCGTGGGTAATTCATTACTTCAACAGCAACTGTCTTTCCGGTGTACGAATCGAATTCTTTAGGTTCAAAATTAATCTCCGGGTTTCTTTGCCATCTTCTAATAGATCTAACTTCATCATTACCGATGCCAAGGATGGTTTGTTCGTTTATTTTTTTAGGAATTTCAATGGTATATTTTCCTAAAGTGTCACGGTAAACAGTACTCTCCGAAGTTTTAAAGTCTTCAAAGGTAAAGGAATCGAAGAACTTGTTACTGCTTTGTTCTGAAGCATCAACAGCACCTAAAAGATAAAATTTATTGCCTTTGATTATCGATTTCAATTTTACTTTGCGGTGTTCGTTTGTGGAAGAAGAGACAAAATCCTTAGTAGTTTCTTCAAACTTAGCCGTTTCTTCCATTTCCTGATTCATATAGAATTCATTTTGCATTTGTTGGTGCTGAAAGTTTTTATTGTCGATAAAATTCAGGTCTAAAGAAGTGTTTTCAATCAGAAAATAATAACTTTTTTCTTGTGGGTCATACGCTTCAAAACTCACATCAGATAAGTTTTTGTCACTATTGCCATATTGGACACAAAACTCGGGCATAGTCACTGAAAAGCCGCCTTTTTGAGGTTGGACTTTTTCCCAAGTGTTTTTGAAACCTTTGATTTTAAACTTATCAAAAATGGCTTGCTCGTATTGTTTTACATAAGTTCCCGTACCAGAAAAGGAAACACTAATGATTTCCAATGGCGTTACATAAAAACGATAATGTTGGAAATTACCAGCTTTGCTTTTGTTTTTTACATCGTAACCTATGTAAGCTTCGTCTTTGATTTCTTTTTTCTCCAAGATATCTCCGGGAATGAATTCGTACAACAAACTGTCGATACTTTTGTGATTGAAGTATTCGTTTTTCTTTTGCATGTAATTGTGTAACGGAACTCTAACCATACTTAAAACGCCGCCGTTAGTAATGTCGAGCGTGCTTTTTATTTTTTCAAAGTTGAGGTTTAAATCGAAATCAACGGTTTGAATCATTTGATCAGGCGTAGGCTCGGTCTTGATTTTTGGCGCCGGAAAGTACTCTTCGATGGTTTTTTTATCGGTTTCACCTTTTTTAGTGAGCGGACCAATCACCGGAGTAACTTTGTACCCTTTGTTGATTAATAGCTGTAAAACGCCTTCTTTTCCGCCTAAATGCGCCGCGCCGACAGCACTAAACAAACTGCCTTGATGCACTAAAGAATCAATGCTTTTGACCATGTCATAATTTCGGTCAATAATCATGATTTTGTGCTTCTTTGGGCTTTCTGATAATTTACTCAACGAGTCAAGCATTACGATGTCTTTTTCGCGGTAAAAATCTTTTAAAGTGGTATAGATTGATTTGCCTTTTAGGATTTTGGTAAGTATTGCCTTTTTTTCTTCCTCTTCTTCAGAAACTTCTTTTTCCTCATTTCTGAAATCAACCATTTGTTCGGCCTTACTGAAATTGACGAATGATTTTTTGGCGTCTTCCAATCCAACTGTTTTTTTGTTGTATTTCTTGGCGGTTTGATGGATGAACATATCCAATACGGTGCTTTCGCTGAAATCGGCTTTATTACCTTCTACGCCGGAAGACATTTGGTTGAAGAAATTATAATTGGTAAACAAAGGCAATAAGTCTTGTTTGTCCACAGGTTTTAACTGAAACTTAGAGTAGAATTTAGTCCTTTGTTGCGGTCTGTAGTTCATGTATAAATCAAACAATTCGCCCCAAGAATCCGGATTACTTTCATTACTTACAATGTCTGCTTCCAGTAAATGCTTGTAAAATGCATCAGAAAGATGATAGGAGATTTTATCATTAACATGGAAAGTGCCATAAACATAGGATTTCTTTGTCAAACCTTTTCCTGAAATTTCCCATAGCAATGTTTTTTCAAATTGGGCATTAACTTGGAAAGTAAAAAGGGCAAAGAACACGATAGAAAAGATCTTTTTCAAGGGATATGAGTTTTGATTACAGACAAATATAATCAAAAAGGTATCCGATGATTGCTATGACTATTGTTAATTTTTATTTTTAAAGGACTTCTTTTTTGGACAAGATTACCCGAGAATCAAGAGTTTTGGATGAGGAGATGATTTAATTTTTACGTACTTTTGGTAAAACAGTTATTCACAATGAAAAAAATCATATTGACTTTGCTTATGAGTGCTCCAATTTTAGGTGCCAACGCACAATCTAATCCAAATCCTTTTTTGAATAATTGGAGCGGACCTTATGGTGGTGTTCCGGCTTTTAATACTTACCAACTGAAAGATTTGAAACCGGCGATTGAAGTTGCGATTCAGGAAAAATTGAATGAAATTGACCTTATTGCCAACAATTCAAAACCAGCCACTTTTGAAAACACCATAGTCGCTATGGAAAAAGCAGGAAAGAAATTGAGTCAGGTTAAGGCAGTTTTTGACATTTACAGTTCCAACATGAACAGTCCGGAATTTGAACCTATCGAGACAGAACTAACACCGAAGTTTTTTGAAACCAACAATAAAATGTATCAAAACACCAAGCTTTTCAATCGAATAGCTGCGGTTTATAATTCTTCGGAAAAGAACAAATTAACCGCTGAACAGCAACGTTTGGTTTGGTATCACTATTCGAATTTTGTTCGTGAAGGCGCTAAAGCGGATGCCAATAGCAAAGCCAAAATTGCCAAAATCAACCAAGAGTTGGCCGGACTTTTTACAAAGTTCAGTCAAAACCAACTGGCAGACGAAACCAATTATTATTTGGAACTAAAAACTGAAGCCGATTTTGATGGATTGCCAATTGAATTGAAAAATGCGGCTATAGCAGAAGCCAAAGACAGAAAGTTGAATGTTTTGGGATGTATTGCCAACACGCGTTCTTCTATTGAGCCGTTTTTGACTTTTTCTAACCAGAGAAATTTAAGAGAAAAAGCATTCCAAATATTTTCAAGTCGTGGCGATAATGCAAATGCAAATAATAACAATGCGATTTTAGTTCAGATTTTAAAGCTTCGTGCTGAGAAAGCCAAGCTTTTAGGTTTTAAAACGTTTGCCGATTGGAGTTTGTCAAACACCATGGCAAAATCGCCTGAAAAGACTTTAGCATTGATGGAATCGGTTTGGAAACCTGCTGTAAACAAAGTGCATGAAGATGTAGCCGAAATGCAGAAAATGGTTGAGGTTGAAGGCGGAAAGTTTAAAATTGAACCTTGGGATTATCGTTACTATGCTGAAAAGGTTAGAAAAGCCAAATATGATTTAGACCAAAACGATACTAAACCCTATTTGCAATTGGAAAAGTTGAGAGAAGGCATGTTTTGGGTTGCGGGAGAAATGTTTAATTTGAATTTCAAACAGGTTTATAACGTACCGGTTTTTCATGCTGATGTGAGGGTTTGGGAAGTTTCTAATAAAAATACTGGCAAAGTCATTGGTGTTTGGTATTTTGATCCTTATGCTCGTAAAGGCAAACGTTCCGGCGCTTGGATGACCGCTTACAGAGATCAAAGCAGAGTTGATGGAGATGTGATTACGATAGTGTCTAATAACTGTAATTTTATTAAAGGAAACGAGAACGAACCGATTTTAATTTCTTGGGATGATGCAAGTACGTTGTTCCATGAATTCGGGCATGCGTTGCATGGTTTGTGTTCCGATGTGACTTATCCGAGTTTATCGGGAACCAATACACCTAGAGATTATGTGGAGTTTCCGTCTCAAATTTTGGAACGTTGGTTGGCTACACCTGAAGTGCTGAATAAATTCGCTTTGCATTACAAAACCGGAGAACCAATGCCAATGTCTTTGGTGGAAAGAATAGAAAAAGCATCGACTTTTAATGAAGGCTTTTCTACCGTGGAAACCATTTCGAGTGCTTTGGTGGATATGAAATTACACTTGTTGGAAAATCCGGATATCGACCCGAAACAATTTGAAAAACAAACGTTAGACCAACTGAATATGCCGTCGGAAATTGTCATGCGTCACAGAATTCCGCAGTTTGGACATATTTTCTCGGGCGACGATTATGCTTCGGGTTATTACGGTTATTTATGGGCGGATGTGATTAGTGCCGATGCGACCGAAGCTTTTACCGTTGATGGCAAAGGATTATATGATGCAGCAGTTGGCAAACGTTTGTTAGAAAATGTGTTCAGTATAGGGAACACTGTCGATCCGGAGATTGCTTACAAGAAGTTCCGCGGTAAAGAAGTGAAAACAGATGCTTTGATGAGAGCGAGAAACTTTCCGATAGAGAAGAAGTAATAATAAGGCCGATTTATTAAATCGGCTTTTTTGTTTCAGTTTATTATCCATGGTTTATTGTTATAAATAAATTATAAAATCATGTAAGGGTTAAGTTTACATTAAGCTTAAATTTACAACAGGCTAACGCTAAATCAATGACTATGAAATGGTATCGGAAAGCTCTTATTGGCTTGTGCTCATTGGTGTTGCTTGTAGCCATTCTCAACATTGGTCTAAATCTTTGGATTAAGTCGCAATTGCCTAAAATAATCAATAAGAAAAATGATTCTGTTTATAATATTACCTATAAGAATCTTAAAGTTTCTTTATGGGATGGAGACATTCAGGCTTATGAAATAGTCATTGTTCCAAAAGCGAAACATTTGAATACTATTAATAAAATCGGAATTTATGCAGAGATAAAGTCCCTCAAAGTCGACGATTTTAAAATTTGGAGTATTCTTTTCGGTGATAAAATCAAAGCTCAAAGCATCACGATTGAGCAACCCAAAATCATTTTGTATACCAAGAATGAAAAGGAAAACATTCGCGAATCTGTTGTGTCGTCTTTTGATAAAATTATAGCCGCATCGGATGTTTTTTTGCATCAATGTGAACTCAAAATTGTTCACACTAAAACCAGAAAGCCTATTTTAAAGGCACACAACATTAATTTGCAACTCGAGGGGATTTTAATTACAAAACAAACTTTAGACAATAAAATTCCGTTTGAATTTAGAGATTATGCTTTCAGCTGTGATAGTCTCTATTTCTATCCTAATGAATTTTACCACCTTAAAACCAAAAAGATAAAAGGATCAAAAACAGATGTAAGTGTCAATCATTTTGAAATGATTCCTGAATTTTCACGTCGTGAATTCGTAGCTAAAATTCCTAAAGAAAAGGATCTGTATACCTTAAAGTGCCAATCTATAAAAGTTAGAAAAATGGATTGGGGTTTTAAGAAGAATGATTTTTTCTTTCATTGCAATGTTATCGATTTAAGTCAGGTAGCAGCCAATATTTATCGGTCAAAAGAGCCAGCGGATGATATAACGAAAAAGTACCTTTACAACAAATTGCTTCGCGATTTGACATTTGATTTAAAAGTAGATACGCTAAAAGTACGCAACTCTATTTTGGAATATGAAGAAGAGAAATCTTTTGATCTAGGCTCCGGAAAATTGAGTTTTAATTCTTTTAATCTTACGGCCAACAATATTAGTAGTGGTTTCAAGAAGAAAAATCTTCCGGATATTACAATAAAGATTAATTGTCGCTTTATGAAATCATCACCATTGGAGGTCAATTGGAGATTCAATCCCATGGATACAAGTGATGGATTCAACATCAATGGCACTTTGACCAATTTTGATACTGAGAAGATTGTTCCTTTTACCAAGCCTTATTTGAATGTAACTACTAAAGGAATAATGGATGAAATATATTTTGATTTTACAGGAAATGACCAAAAGGCTTCCGGAGAGTTTGCTGTTAAGTACGATGATTTGAAATTTACGATATACAAAAATGATGACCGCAAAAAGAAAAACAAATTGTTGACTTTTGTGGCCAATATTTTTATCAAAAAGGATACAAAAGAAAAAGTCAAAGATACTAATGTTGAACTGGAACGCATCCCTGAAAAATCCTTTTACAATTTGTTGTGGAGAAGTATTTCGGAAGGGTTAAAGAAGATTTTAGTGTGATAATTTTATAGAAAAAAACCCGAACCAAATGGCTCGGGTTTTTTAATTTTTAACCTTTATTGAGTAAGGATTATCCCAGAGAAACTCTTTTGAAACCAGTAATTTCAACGTTGAATCCTTTAACATAATCGCCTACTTTTTTACTGTCATCTTTGATGAAGTTTTGATCTAATAAGGCTTTTTCTTGGTCTAAAGTAGTGTTGTCAGAGATGAAACGTTGTACTTTACCCGGAATAATTTTATCCCAAATTTGTTCTGGTTTACCTTCCGCTTTTAATTCCGCTTTAGCATCTTCTTCCGCTTGTTTTAAAACCTCTTCAGTCAATTGAGAGAAAGAAATATATTTAGGAACATTTTTTAAAGTTTTTCCTAAACGTTTTGCTTCTTCATTTTCTTTTTCGATTACAGCAATACGGGCGGCAAGTTCAGAAGCAACGAAAGCAGGATCAAAATCTTTGTAAGATAAGGTGTCAGCTCCCATAGAAGCCACTTGCATAGAGATGTCTTTAGTTAAAACCTCAGCGTTGTCAATTGGTGCAGAAATTGCAGTTAATGCCGCAATTTTGTTAACGTGAACATAAGATCCAATGAATGCGCCTTCTAAGATTTCAAAACCACCGATTTCGATTTTTTCACCGATAACACCAGTTTGTTCGATTAATTTTTCAGCCACAGTAATTCCGTTGAAATCTGAAGCTAAGAAATCTTCTTTAGAAGAGAAATTGATTGCTTTTTCAACTAATTCTTTAGCTAAAGTTACAAAAGCTTCATTTTTACCTACGAAATCTGTTTCGCAGTTTAAAGTGATGATAGCTCCTTTAGTTTTGTCAGCATTAACAAAAGAAACAGCAGCTCCTTCAGAAGACTCACGGTCAGAACGGTTAGCAGCAACTTTTTGCCCTTTTTCTCTAAGGTTTTGTATAGCTTTATCGAAATCTCCTTCCGCTTCAACTAAAGCTTTTTTACAGTCCATCATTCCGGCACCTGTAGTTTGTCTTAATTTATTTACGTCTGCAGCAGTAATTGTGATTGTTGACATAATATTTTTTAATTTAAAAGTTTAAATTTTTTGTAAAAAGACAAATTCCAATTCTAAAATCCCAAATTCCAACTTTATTAAATCATCAATATTGATAATTCTTTGGAACTTGGAATTTTATTCTTGGAATTTAAATTTGTTTTATTCTTCAGTTTTAGTTTCTTCTGCAGCTTCTACTTCAGGAGTTTCTTCAACAACCGCTACTACTTCAGGAGCAGTTTCGGTAGCTGTAACTTCTTCTGGAGCAGCAACAGTTTCAACAGCAGCAGCTACTTCTTGAGTATCATCACCTTCTTTGTCAGAAGTTCTGTTAGCCAATCCGTCAATAACTGCAGCAGTTACTAAAGATAAAATTTTATCAATTGATTTTGAAGCATCATCATTGGCCGGGATAACGTAATCTACTTCACGTGGATCAGAGTTAGTATCAACCATTGCAAAAACTGGAATGTTTAATTTTTGTGCTTCTTTGATTGCGATGTGTTCCGCTTTGATATCTACTACGAATAAAGCAGCAGGTAATCTTGACATATCAGAGATAGAACCTAAGTTTTTCTCTAATTTGGCACGAAGACGATCAACTTGTAATCTTTCTTTTTTAGACAAAGTCATGAAAGTACCATCTTTTTTCATTTTATCAATAGAGGCCATTTTTTTTACGGCTTTACGGATAGTAACGAAGTTGGTTAACATACCACCAGGCCATCTTTCTGTGATGTAAGGCATGTTACAAGCTAATGCTTTTTCAGATACGATATCTTTTGCTTGTTTTTTGGTAGCTACGAAAAGTATTTTTCTACCAGATGCTGCAATTTTTTTCATGGCTTCATTAGCCTCTTCAATTTTGGCAGCGGTTTTGTATAGGTTGATAATGTGAATTCCATTACGCTCCATATAGATGTAAGGGGCCATGTTTGGATCCCACTTACGAGTCATGTGTCCGAAGTGAACACCTGCTTCTAATAATTCTTTAACGTCAATTTTATTTGCCATTGTGTAATAGTTTACGTTCCGTGTTATAGCAATGCGTCACCTTTTTCGCTTAATAAATTAAGACTTTGTACTGCATTTCGATGCTAAACTAATTCCCTTTTTACAAGGAATATCGACAACTTTGTTTTAAATTCTAATTTAATTGTAAAAAATAATCTGAAAATATATTGCGGTAAATACCGAATATTAACGTTTCGAGAATTGGAATCTCTTTCTCGCTTTTTTCTGACCGAATTTTTTACGTTCTACCATTCTTGGATCTCTTGTTAGTAATCCTTCTGGTTTTAGGATGCTTCTGTTTTCAGCTTCCACTTCACACATAGCTCTTGCAATTGCCATTCTCACAGCTTCTGCTTGGCCAGTTGAACCACCACCGTATACATTTACTTTTACGTCAAAGTTGTCAGCGTTGTTTGTCATAGACATTGGCTGTAATACTTTGTACTGTAAAGTAGCTGTTGGGAAGTAGTTGTTGAATTCTCTTTTGTTAACGGTGATTTTTCCTGTTCCTTCTGAAACATAAACACGTGCCACAGCACATTTTCTTCTACCGATTTTGTGAATAACTCCCATTACTTAAGATCGTTTAGGTTAACTGTTTTAGGTTTTTGTGCACCTTGTTTGTGCTCAGTTCCTACAACAACATTTAGATTTCTGAAAAGTTCTGCTCCTAATTTGTTCTTAGGTAACATTCCTTTCACTGCTTTCTCCACTAGCAAAGCAGGGTTTTTTGATTGCAAAACTTTTGCAGTCAAAGTTCTTTGTCCTCCTGGATAACCTGTGTGACGAATGTAAGTCTTGTCGTCAAGTTTGTTACCGGTAAGGTTAATTTTCTCTGCGTTGATAACAATTACGTTATCTCCACAGTCGACGTGAGGTGTATAACTCGGCTTGTATTTACCTCTTAAAAGCATCGCAACTTTTGAAGCAAAACGACCTAAGTTATGACCTTCAGCATCTACGATGATCCACTCTTTTCCAGAAGTGGCCTTGGTAGTAGATTGTGTCTTGTAGCTTAATGCGTCCATAATATTTTTTTAATTAAACATTCCATTCCCAATAAAGGGAGTGCAAAAGTACAATTAATTATTATAAAAGCAAATACCATTTTTCAAATTTTTTTACAAAGCCACTAATTTTGCTTAAAATCCTTTAAATGAATAGACTTAGCGCAGCAAAAACAGCTCGTTTTTAAGGCAATTTGTCTTGAAAATTTTGATGTTTTACAGCTAACTTTCATTCTTCTTTGAGAGGTTGCAGAAGAAATTTTACTATTTTTACACTTTAACCAAGATAAAATGAAATCGAAAGCCACCCTAAAACAAATTGCCAAAGAGTTAGGCGTTTCAGTTTCCACCGTTTCAAAAGCCTTAAACGGAAGTCCGGAAATCAGTGAACCCACCAAGCAACGCGTGCAAGAATATGCCAAGCTAAAAAATTACAAGCCTAATGTTATTGGTCTGAACCTTAAAAACAGAAGAACCAAAACCATTGGTGTGATTATTCCGAACATCTTGAACTCATTTTTTGCTAAAGTGTTTAGCGGTATCGAAAAAGTAGCCGATGAAAAAGGATATAAATTGATTACCTGTATTTCGAATGAATCCTTGGAAAAAGAAATCAATGCTTTAGAAATGTTGAGCAACGGAACCATTGACGGTTTTATCCTTTCGATTGCTGAAGAATCTCAAAAGTTACAAAAGTTTGGGCATTTTACCTCAATTATAAACGAAGGAACGCCCATCGTAATGTTTGACCGAATTGCCGATGAGGTGAATTGTGACAAAGTTATCGTAGACGATTTAGACTCGGCGGTAAACGCGATGGAACATTTGATCAAAACCGGTTGTAAAAAAATTGCTTTGCTTTCCGCTATTGATAATCTGAGTGTTGGAAAATTAAGAGCACAAGGTTTTTATAAAGCGTTGGAGAATCACGGTTTAAAAGTGGATGAAAATTTAGTGATTCTGACCAATAATAACGAAGAATTCAATTCAAAAATTGGAGGCTTTTTTATCAAAAACAAACCCGATGGGGTTTTTGCTCTAGATGAACACGCTTCGGTTACAGCAATGAAACTCGGAATTCAAAATGGTTATAAAATCCCGAAAGATTTATCGATAATAGGTTTTGCAGATGGTGTATGGTCACGAAGAATGACACCAAGTTTGTCAACGGTGAGCCAACACGGCCCGGAAATTGGAGAAGTCGCTGCCCAATTGTTAATTGACAAATTGGAAAGCGAAGAGGAAACTTTCACGTTTACGACGACAACCATCAAAACCGAATTAAGACAAAGGGATTCTACGAAGAAATTGTAATCCTTTAATTTATTTTATCGTTTTTTAGCTTGATTAGTCCCAAAATAACTAATTGCGCTATTGCGCTTCCTGATAGTGCGCCAACTATTCCATAGTCCAAATACAAAAAACAAGCGCTTAAAAGACTATTCAAAACTACTCCGGTTGTGAGTATGAAAACTACCGACGTCTCCTTGTGTCGTTTGAACAGATTGATAATATCCAATCCGTAAACGTAACACGGATATACATAGGCGAAAGCAATGAGATAGAAGTAAAATTCCAAATTTACTTTTAGGTACAATTCAAGGATAAAATAAATAATCAATAACGAAACCGGAACAATGATTAAACCTATATAGGCCAAAATATTTTTTGTTTTATCGACTATTTGGTCAGTGTTGCGATAGAGTAATTTGGTAAAAGGAGCATAAAGCAAAGCCGTAATCGACATGCAAAAGACCAGCAGACTATTGATGATTTGGTATTCGGCTGTAATGGTTTTGCTCTCCAAACTTTCCACTATATACAAATCAATTTTGGAACCCAAAAAGCCGAGAATAGACAAGATGAAAAAAGGCAAAGCCGTTTTAAAAAAATTAATTTCAAAGGAAAGGTTTTTAATTAAGACCCAATTTTTGAACAAAACTAAATACAAAATGCCTTTAAGGAATTGGTACAAACTAAAAATCACCAAAATCCAATAAACAGTGATGCTATTTTTTAATAGGCCAAAAAAAACTGCAAAAAAGCCAAAACTGATCAATTCAATTAGAATAGAGGCATTGAATTTTTTTTCATAAAACAAAAGCACTTCTGTACTATGCATAAAATAGCGGCCTAAAAGCCAAATCAAAATCCAAAACCCAAAAGAAATAGGGAACAAAACCAATCCAATGAGAGAAAAAAGGATAACTAAAGGAAAACGAGTAGCCATGTTTTCAGAAAAGCGAAAGGCGATTTCTCTTGGGTTTTCACTAAATTTTCTCAGCAAGTATTCCTTATTTCCCCAATTAATGACTTGAATGGCGAATAAACAATATAGAAAGAATCCAACAAAAGAACCCCAAATTTCTTTAGAGGAAAAATGAATCACCAAAAACGGAATCACCATGCTAAATACTGAAATCAAAATTTGTCGTAGTGTGTTATTGGTAATTAAACCTAATCTTTTGAGTGATTTGTTTTTCAATTTAAAGTTATTTTTCTTAGCGTATAAAACCCAATGCCTCTATCATAATCCGAAAGATACAGCACAGTTTTGTTATCAATCAGTATTGGTTTCCGCTTATGGCTTTTGTCAAACGTAAGTTGTTGGTTGTTATAAAAAACCTGATTGTTTTTCAATTTCAGAGGATGAAAAGTTTGAATTTTAGTATTCCATAATATTACTTTCTCTCTTCCATCCCAAAAATGACCTATCAAGGAATTATTGTTGATTTCGTAATCATATACCAATGTTGGTCCGTTTTCAAGTAAAATCGTTGATTTTTCAGGTTTTGTGGTTTTAAAAAACAATATTAAAAACAGTGGAAACAATGACAACATTGCAACCGCTTTCCAATTGACTTTTTGCCGAAACTGAAGTAAAAACAAAACAAAAAACAAAAACAATAGCAACATTCTTAAATAAGAAAAAGGGAATTCTTGCCCAATAAAAATCGACAAAGAAAAATTGTTGATTAGAAAAATTATCAGACAGAAAGCAACTTTTTTGGTATTAGATATCTCGCTTTTCAGCAAAGCCAAAAACGGGAATAATAGTAAAATAAAAGTATAAGTGCTTCCATAAGGCGAAAGTAGTATCATTGCCAAAATCCAATAAGAGAAAACAAAAAGTGTATTGGAATTTCTTTTGGAAATGAAATAACCAATGACCAAAACACCAATTTTAAAAGCAACCATCAAGGCGGAAAATAAATTCGGATAATTGTAAAAGGCATTCGGATTTTCAATCGTTTCAAATACAAAACAACGCTTCAAAAACATAAAAACCGATTGATAATTATCGACAAAACCAGTTGCGATTTCGCCGTTAGAAGCTTTTGGCAAAACTTCTTGCAAGTAGAAAATCCAGATGTCAACTCCGGTAAATAAAATAGAAATCCCCAAAAGTAAAAGACAAAACGCAACCCAAAAGGACAATGGTTTCCATTGCTTTCTAAAGATAAAAAGGGCGACCAATAAAACCGGAAATACTTTTAATAAAATAGCCAAACTCCAAAACAAGGACATCGATTTCCATTGTTTTTTTTCATAGGCTAGCCAACCTTCGCTTAGCAAGAAAAACAATAAAAAGTAAACTTGTCCAAAGAGTAAATTGTTTTTTATCGGCACCAAAAACAAAACCGGAATCAGCAAAGCGTAACGCCAATCGATTTTATAATGGTTGAATAATCTGTAAATGCTGAAAAAGAATAAAACAACTGAAAGACTGTTGAAGATTATTTTGGCTACAGCCAGAGAAAAACCGGCAAAGAGTAAGAAGGAAAATGCTAAAAACGGCGTATTCGGGGCATAACTGACAAATATATTTGGGTAACCGGAATCGAAAATCGCTTTATTGAATTCGTAGGGGAAATAAATATTAGAACTGAAATTTCCTTTTGCCAAAAACTTTCCGCCAAAATAATAATTGGCAAAATCATTAGCCGGAAAATCAATCGCTTTAAACAAATAAAAACCACAAAGCAAAAGCAAAGCCAACAAGGGATAATATTTTAATAAGGCACTTTTCATAAATTTTTAAAAAGTGAAAACGAGGCGAGTTTGGTTTTCTGAAAAAAGTAAGAAACAGCAACCCTTAAAACCCCTAACCCATAAGTGAGACTTCTTTGAAAGTTAATCGAACTTGCCTCTTCGAAATACTTAGCCGGACAAGATATTTCGCCAATCCGAGCTTTCAAGAAGCAACATTGAGCCAAAATTTCATTGTCAAAAACAAAATCGTCTGAATTGTTTTCGAAGTCAATTTTTTCCAACAGTTTTGTGTCAAAACAGCGATAGCCGGTATGGTATTCCGAGAGTTTTTGGTTCATTAAAACATTTTGGATGAAAGTCAAAATTCGGTTTGAAATGTATTTATAAATAGGCATGCCGCCTTTTAAAGCGCCTTTACTCAAGATGCGTGAACCCAAAACCACATCGTACAAATCATTGGCGACTAAAGTACACATGGCCGGAATTAATTTGGGCGTATATTGATAATCAGGATGTAACATCACAATGATATCCGCATTCAGTTCCAAGGCTTTTTTATAACAGGACTTTTGATTGGCGCCGTATCCTTTGTTTTTATCGTGTATAATAATGTTTTGGATGCCAATTTTTTGAGCTATTTCAATAGTATTGTCCTCACTGAAATCGTCAGTGATAATGATATCGTCAACGATGTCAAAAGGAATCTCTTCAAAGGTTTTTTGAAGTGTTTTGGCCGCATTATAAGCCGGCAGAACAACGATTATTTTTTTGTTATTAATCATTCTGAGGATGTTATTTTGGCTACTTCATAAATATAGTAATACGAATTGCGGACGATGTTTTGGTCATACTTTTTGATAAATCGGATTTTGACTTTTTCGTTGATTGTTTCCCAAGTGTTTTCTTTTAAATTTTTGGTAATAGTATAATTAGAAACATAAATTCCGTAATCGTTTGAAACAATATAATTGGCAAGCATTTCCGTGATGTTTTTATCCGAAATGTTGATTGCACAGTCAAAATTCCAATGACAATAACTCTGATAACTTCCGTCACACAAGAAGTAAACTTTCTTTTCTAAATAAGGACTAATAGCCGTTCCATCGCAGGTAATGGTTATGATTTCATTCAAATTTAACTTTTTTTCTTTTAAATAATCAATGGCTTTTTTAGATGACGTGAATGGATAGTTATAATCCATCGCATAAGCATAAAAACCACTAAATAGATGAATGATTAAAATACTATAGATTATTGGTTTTTTTAGTAAAGTTAGCTTCCATGAACTCAAATAATCCCTTATTTTATAATCTTCAGAAGGATAATACCTTTCTATCCACAATCCGATGATGATGATAAAATAGTTCATTCCGTCGTAACGTGTGGCACTCATTTGGGTTACAAAAAAGAAAATCTGTACACCAATTAATCCGATATAAACAAAGAAAAGCACTTTGCGGTTTTTATAAAATAAAAGCAACGGAATGCAATAGGTCAACAATCCCAAAACTGCCGTAATGGGTTTGCTGAGATTTACTAAAAGATTGGAATTCCAAAAGTGTATTGTAGTAAAATCGGGAATTGTAACGATGGCTTTAAAAAGTGAAATAAATCCCTTAATGAATTTCTCACCCAACTGCATGCCTTCTATTCGGTCAAAAAAACGAGTATCATCCGGTGGAATAATTTGGATAATGGTCAATAATAATCCAATACCAAAAACTAAATAACCAATGGTGTAGACTCTTTTAAACAATTCTTTGTTTAGATAATTTTCAGACAAAAGTGTCAAAAACAGAGCAAAAGCAATCACGCTAAACATCAAATGAATATTGGCTGCCAAAGCTAAATAAACACACAACAACACAAACTTTTCTTTTCGCTTCTCAAAAACAGACGCAGCTAAAAACAAAAATAAAACGCCTAAAATATAATTTCGGCTGATTAAATTGTATTCGAAAAGCATAAAGTAACCAAAGATAAAAAGTGTCTTAAATACTAATGATAATGGTGCTTTTCGAAGGAATAGAAAAACTACCGAAGTCGAAATTAAAATGTGTAAATACTGCATCCAAAACGGATTCAGGGTAAATCTGGTTAAACCATAAAGCAATGAATTCCAAAGAATAGGATGACCTTCATATCTCGTGTTTTGAATTAATTCCAAAAAAGAATTGCTGTCGCGCGCCAAAAGATAATGATGCGCTTCGTCTAACCACAATTCATGGTGTAAAATCCCAATCAAACTCACCACAAAATAAATGGCAGTCAGTAAAAGCAAGTATGTGGTTTCTTTTTTCAAAGGATTATTTGCTAATTTTCATCAATCCGCTAGCCAAAATCGATTTAGTCTTCAATTTCAAAGCTTTCCAACTCGTTTTCGAAGTCGCTTTGTGAAATTCAACTTCATTAACCACTTTGCTCACAGCATATTGGTAATATTTTCTCGAATAGGTTCGTTCAAAATCGATGTCTCTGTCGGTAGAAGTTTCCCAATCGGGTTGTTGCGTGATTTTGTGTTCGATTTCGTTGTACAAACTCGTTCCTTTGATAGGATAAGCAACAGTTATCGTATACAAAGTCGGATTTGCATCTTTCAAATACTGAATGGTTTCCGTAATGTCTTTTTCGGTTTCTCCGGGATAACCTAGCATGATAAAGGTTCCGGTTTCTATACCCATCGCATTGGTGTCTTGAATTACTTTTTTCACTTGGTTGACATCCACACGTCGGTCCATTGCATCAATAATCGTTTGCGAACCGCTTTCGGCACCAATCCAGATTCGGAAACAACCAACGTCTTTCAATAATTGCAAAATTTCAGCATTCAATCGTTCTGCACGAGTAATGCACTCAAACGGAATCACAGCGTCTTGTTGCAACACTTCTTCTTTGAAAGCTACCAGCCATTTGTGACTTACGGTAAACACATCATCCACAAACCAAAGCGCATCCGGATTGTATTTTTCTTTCAGCATTTTCATTTCTTCCGCCACTTGATTCGCCGGTCTGCGACGATAACTTTGCCCATAAACCGCCGTACTGCACCATTTGCAGGTATAAGGACAACCGCGTTGCGTAGAAATCGTCATCGAACTTTGACCGTGATTGGTTTTCCAAGTGTCCAAATAGTTTTGCATGTTGATGGCATCTCTATTCGGTAGTGGCAATTCGTCGAGTTCTTTGAATTTGGTTCGTGCTGTAGTTTGAATAATTTGATTGTTTTCTAAAAAAGCGATGCCATTTACTTGGTGAAAATCGCCATTTTTGATGATTGCATTATACAATTCAAAAGTCGTTTCTTCGCCTTCGCCAATGATTAAAAAATCGGCTCCGGCTTTGAGATAATTTTCGACATTATAAGTCACATCCGGACCGCCTAGGGCAATTTTCGGAAAATTAAACACTACAGTTTTAAGGATTTTAATCAATTTAATGACTTCAATTTTGGTCATCAAATTGGTGTAAATGCAAATGATTTTGGGTTGTTTTTCTAAAATAAAATCGAGTTGTGTTGATTGCGAAGCAAAGGTTGTGTCGAAAACATCATTGTCAATATTTTTGCTTTTCAAATAAGCAGAAACATAAAGTAACCCTAATGGCGGATAGGGCTTCATGATCTTTTGTTCCTTAGGATCATCCGATAAATAATACGCATGGGTGAATAAAATACTCATCGTTTTTGCAAAATTATAAGGTAATGATCGGCGTATTTTGAAAGTGATGTCATGTTTTTAATGCCTTGTTCCAATCGGTTTAAAAAACGTAATACTCCTTTTTTGTTTTTAAAAAATCCATCCAAATATGACGGCGGAACAAAAAAACCTATCGGCTTTACTGTAACAGTTTCAAAATTAGCGTTGGCTAAATTTACAATATCTTTTGGGTTGTAGTAATAAGTCGTTACATTTTCTCCATCAACCTGAGCAATCACGCCTTCTCTTTTTCGTCGGAAAATGTTTTTGAATTGGGCTTTAGCCAAAAAATAAAAGCGTTCCCAAAGCGTATTCTTCGGCATAATCACCAAGGCTAATTGGCCTTTTTCCGAAAGTATTAAATTGATATTAGCAAAGAAATGTGTTAGTTCCGATTTCGATAAACAATTCAAACCGCCAAAATTGGAAAAGAGCAAATCAAATTTTTCGTTTTCAAATGTGGAAGCAATAGAATTGATATCAGCAGTTTTAAAGTTGAGGTTTGCTTTTCCTTTCGCCACTTCAATCATTTTCGGGGAAATATCAGTCGCAGTTATATTGAAATTTTGTTTGGCGAACCAAATCGCGTCTTCGCCCGTACCGCAATTGATTTCGAGTATGTTTTTAACGGAAGTTAAGTGTTTGGAAAGTTCGGCATAAACTAAATCGCGTTGCATTTTCCCAATTTCTGTATTGGTAAAAGTGCTGTCATAATTTATCGCGGCTTTGTCAAAACTAGCTTCCATTTTGTTGTAGTTTTTTTAGCGAAAGTGTATCAAGGAAAGCGCTCGGAATGTAATAACCCAATTTAGCAATCGATTTTACATTTGCAACTGTAAGTGATGAAGGTTTAGTAAACGCTTGTTTCAAATTATGAAAACCTTGTTGTTTTCTGAATTCTTTATGAACAAATCGTTGCAGTTTTCTATAGTAATTGGATTTATAAGTGCCGTGAAATAGCATCTCAAAATCGTCCGAATCGGTCCAATTGGATTTGAGTTTTAAATCGTCCTTGACTTTGTCATAAAACTTCGTTCCGGGCAAAGGATAAGAAACGGAAATCCCAATGTTATCCGGCATCAGTTCTTTGACCATTGCGATGGTTTTTTGAATGTCTTCCTGATTTTCGGTTAGATAACCAAACTGCAGAAAAAAAGCTACACGTATTTTTTTGTCTTTTAATAGTTTTGTTGCTTCGTAAATTTGTTCTACCGTCGTGCCTTTATCCATCGCATCGAGAATTTTTTGCGAAGCACTTTCGGCACCAACCCAAACTTCTTCCAAACCGGATTCAGCCAAGCAATCAATCGTATCTTCTTTGAGTAATAAATCAACGCGACTTTGGATATAATAGCTGATTTTTAAGCTTTGTTCTTTTAATTTGGTGTTGAATTCCTGAACCCAATTCGGCTTCAACCCAAAAATATCATCACACATCCAAAAACGAGTGACGCCAAAATTTGCCTTTAAAAACTGAATTTCCTTGACAATATAGTCCGGAGAATGGGCATTGTAACGATTGCCGTAAATCGGTTTCGCACACCAGTTGCATTTGTACGGACAACCGCGAGTCGTGGCAATATTTAAAGTAAATGGTTGACCGCTTTGTTTCCAAATGGTTTTATAACTTTCGATATCGACTAAATCCCAAGCCGGTAAAGGCAATTCGTCTAAATTTTGAAGGACATCGCGTTTAGGATTGACTTGATTTTTATTGTCTTTTCTGAAAATAATTCCTTTAATGTCATCGATGGAAGTTTCGTTTCCCAAAGCTTTAATCAGCTCTAAAAGCGACATTTCACCTTCGCCTTGTAAAATAAAATCGGCGCCCATTTTTAGGTAATCCGAATAATGATCTGTCGAATCAGAACTGCAAACGATAATTTTGCAATCATACATTTTGCCTAATCGAATCATCTCAAAACAAGCTTCGCGCATGTTGGTCAGACACATTTTGGTTAAGTAATTGAAACCATCATCATAAATCACCAAATAATTCGGCTTTTGATTTTTTAGAATAGGTTCGATAGTATTCGGACTGTCTAATAAATTGGTGTCAAAAAGAGAAACTTCAAAACCATTTTTCCGCAATAATGAAGCTGCATAAAGCGTTCCCAAAGGCGGAAAAGGCGTTTTGTTTTTCCATTGCTTTGAGTCGAGTTTGTAATAATACGAATGCGAAAACAGTATGTTAGACATTTTCTTTGGCTAAATTGATGTTGAAGTTATGACCCACTTCTTCAATTCGGTTATTCAAATCCAAAATAACTTTCTTTTGAAAGTGCGATGGATGGTGTTTTGAGATATTTTTCGTTGATTTCAAGGCAATTTTAAAATCTTCTTCGCTCATCATACGGAATTTGGCTCTCCATTTTTTCAGGGTAATTTTTTTGAAACTATCATCAATAAAATTTCCGATATGGTTTCCAAACATAAACTCTACGGATTTTGTTCCGATTGGTTTTTTGAAATCAGGAACCAAAGTCAATTCAGGACTGAATTTATTAAAATAGTTAGTAACCCATTGGTTTTTTTGAAAGAAATCTTCAAAAACGGTTTTGCCTTGCATTGGAATTAATGTTTTCAATTCCGTCGCTGTAAATCGGTTTTTTTCTTCGATTTCCATTTGGCTTGTTGAAACAAAGTAATTGACACAAAAAAACTTACGTGAATTGAGCAGGAATATTTTTTTGTAAAGCATCAAAAAGGTTCGGCAAAGCCAAAGTTTATTGGGTTCGGTAATGACAAAGAAATCGATATCACTTCCGTTGTCATAATAGCCTTTTGACAACGAACCAGAAACGCCAACGCCTTTTACAAAAGGGAATTTGGCAATGAATTTGGCTTTCTTTTGGGCAATTTTGAGCGCTCTGTCAGCATACATATTGCCGCGAAGTCTTTTGATAACCGAATCCAAATCGCTTCCATAGACATAGAAATCGTCCACTTTAATGAGGATTTTTTCGGCAATCAGGTGTTGCAGTTCTTTTTCAGTGTCCGAAATGGATTCATAGTTGGTATAACTATGGATTTCTTCAATTCGCAACGGATATCTGAAGATAGAAAAATAGAGAATTGTTTTTAGTGTTTCCAAAATTCATAGCATTTTTTGGTTATCTAAAAGTAATATTTTTTTTTGACCTGATTCCTGAATTTTGGCGATGTTTACTTATTGTCAACCTGAAAATTAATGCGCTTCCAGCCAATTTTTACCGGTTCCTAACTCAACTTCTAAAGGCACGTCTAGCTTGAACGCATTTTCCATTTCGTGTTTGATTAACGGTTTAATTTTCTCTAATTCGGAGTTGTGCACGTCGAAAACCAATTCGTCATGCACTTGTAACAACATTTTTGACTGCCAATTTTCCGAAGTTAGCTTTTGGTGAATGTTAATCATCGCGATTTTGATGATATCGGCAGCGCTTCCTTGTATTGGTGCGTTTACGGCATTTCGTTCAGCACCGCTTCTAACTACTGCATTCGCTGAATTGATGTCTTTCAAATAACGTCGTCTACCCAAAACCGTTTGCACATAACCATTTTGTCTTGCAAAATCAACTTGTTCTGACATGTACGATTTTAGTTTCGGATAGGTTTTGTAATAGGCGTCAATTAAGGCTGCACTTTCGCTTCGGGACAAAGAAGTTTGGTTGCTCAAGCCAAAAGCGGAAACACCATAAATAATCCCGAAGTTTACCGTTTTGGCATTGCTTCGTTGTTCTTTAGTGACTTCTTCTAAAGCCACGTTGAAAACTTTTGCGGCGGTGCTTCGGTGAATGTCTTCGTTGTTTTGAAACGCTTTGATCATATTTTCTTCACCTGATAAAGCGGCAATGATTCTCAATTCAATCTGCGAGTAATCGGCAGAAAGTAAGGTGTAATTTTCATCACGAGCGACAAAGGCTTTTCTAATTAAACGTCCTCGTTCTGTGCGGATCGGAATGTTTTGTAAATTCGGATTGTTGGAACTTAAACGACCGGTTGCGGCAACGGTTTGCATATAATCGGTGTGAACACGTTGGGTTTTGGCATCAACTTGATTGGGTAACGCATCAATGTAAGTGCTTTGCAATTTCACCATTTGACGCCAATCTAGAATGTCTTTTACGATTTGGTGTTCGTTGGCCAAATAACTCAAGACTTCTTCGCCGGTAGCGTATTGTCCGGTTTTGGTTTTCTTTTGTTTGGCGCCACCGATTTTCATTTTGTCAAACAGAACTTCTCCGAGTTGTTTTGGGGAAGCCAAATTGAATTTTTCTCCGGCTGTTTCGTAAATTTTTTGTTCGAATAAATTGATTTCTTTTTGCATATCAACCGACATCGATTTTAAGAAATCAACATCCAAGCGAATACCTTCAGTTTCCATCGCGGCGAGAACCGGAATCAATGGAATTTCGATTTCGTCAAATAGTTTTTTGGTTTCTGCTTTGTCTAAAATCGGGCTGAAAACTTCTTTTAATTGTAACGTGATATCAGCATCTTCGGCAGCATATTCTTTGATGTTTTCCAAAGGAACATCGCGCATGGATAATTGTCCTTTGCCTTTTTTGCCGATTAGCGTTTCGATGGATTTTGGCGAATATTTCAAATACGTTTCACTCAAGACATCCATGTTGTGACGCATATCCGGATTGATTAAATAATGCGCAATCATGGTGTCGAATAATTTTCCTTTGACTTGAATGCCGTAATTGGATAAAATTTTCAAATCATATTTGATGTTTTGCCCAATTTTTTCAATGGTTTCGCTTTCAAAAAACGGTTTGAATTTATCGGCTAAGGTTTGTGCTTCTTCACGATTTTCCGGGAATGGAACGTAAAAAGCTTTGCCTTTTTCAAACGAAAATGACATTCCCACTAATTCAGCATGAAGTGTGTCAATACCAGTAGTTTCTGTGTCGAAGCAAACCGAAGTTTGGTTCATCAGGTTTTGCAAAAACAATTTGGTTCCCAAATCGCCTTGGATAATGGTGTAGTTATGGTCGGTAGTTTCTATAGTGGCGTAATAGGAATTGTGTTTAGGCTCATCACTATTTTCGTCTGAAAAACCGAATAAATCGAATTGATCTTCGTTTGATTTTTTTGCGGGTGCTTTTTTGGCAGCTTCTGGCGTTTGGCCGTTATCGCTGCCATTGCCATTGGTGTCAATTTCGTCGTATTCTTTTCCGGTGCCGAAAAGTTTGTCGAATTGTGCTTTCATTTGACGGAATTCTAGTTCCATGAACAACGCATCAGTTTTTTCTACATCGGGTTTAGACAATTCGAAATCATCGGCATTAAAAGTCACCGGACAATCGAGTAGAATTCGGGCCAGTTTTTTAGACAGAATTCCGAGTTCTTTATTGTTTTCAATTTTGTCTTTTAGCGCGCCTTTTAGTTTGTCGGTGTTTTCCAAAAGGTTTTCCATGGTGCCGAATTCCTTCAATAATTTCTTAGCGGTGACTTCACCAACGCCGGGAAACCCGGGAATATTATCGGCTGAATCGCCCATCATTCCGAGGAAATCAATGACTTGTAAAGGATCTTCAATTTCAAATTTGGCTAACACTTCAGGAATACCCCAAATTTCAATATCGTTACCCATTCGGGCTGGTTTGTACATGAAAATATTTTCGGAAACCAATTGAGCAAAATCTTTATCGGGCGTCACCATAAAGACTTGAAAACCTTCTTTTTCGGCTTGTTTGGCCAAAGTTCCAATTAAGTCATCGGCTTCAAAACCGGCTTTTTCCATAATCGGAATATGCATCGCTTTTAATAATTCTTGGATATACGGAACAGCAATTTTAATGGCTTCCGGTGTTTCGTCACGATGGGCTTTGTATTCTTTATACATTTCGTATCGATAATCGCTTCCGCCTTTGTCGAATGCAACTGCTAAATGATCAGGTTTTTCGCGTTTAATCACATCCATCAAAGAGTTCATAAAACCCATAATGGCCGAAGTATCCATTCCTTTTGAATTGATACGAGGATTTTTGATAAAAGCGTAATAGCCGCGGAAAATTAGGGCGTAAGCATCGAGCAAGAAAAGGCGTTTTTGTTGTGACATTTTTTGAAATAAATTATAAAGTGTAAATGTAGCGAAACTTTGAATGTTGAAGAAGAGAAATATTTTAGTTAAATTTAGCTAAATGAAAGATAATAATGCTCTGATTCTTCGTTATTTTGCTGAAAATTTAGGACTCATGCTTCGTTGGATTTTCTTTTTCCTATTTGTTGCTATTATTGAAGTTTATGCTTTTCAAGCCTTTAGAACCATCACGAAGTCAAGATGGATTTTAGTTGCTTATCAAGTAATTTCATTGACAGCCATCATATATATAGTTTACCAATTTTCACAGTTTGACCGCAGGGTTGGGCAAAACAGTAAAACGTTAATCACTTTTGGGTTGTTGTTATTGTTGTTTATACCGAAAATGATTCTAACTTTCTTCATGTTATTAGAAGATGTTTATAGGGTTTTCTCAGGCGTAATTACACACTTTATGGGTGATAATGACAACGGTACTTTTTTACCTAACAGAAGACGATTTGTTAGTCAAGTGGCTTTAGTTATTGCAGCAATTCCGTTTAGTTCGCTTTTGTATGGAATGACCAAGGGGAAATACAACTTTAGGGTTATCAAACAGACTTTGTTTTTTCCTGATTTGCCTGAAGATTTTGACGGCTTCACCATTACGCAAATTTCCGATGTACATAGCGGTAGTTTTGATGATGCGGAAAAAATACAATATGCGGTTGATTTAATTAATGAACACAAGACCGATATGATGTTGTTTACAGGAGATATCGTAAATACTCATGCGACCGAAATGCATCCATGGATTGATACTTTTAATAAAATTGACAATCATAAATACGGAAAATACGCGGTTTTAGGGAATCATGATTATGGCGAATACATTGATTGGCCATCGAAAGCTGCTAAAGATGAAAATTTTGAAGCGATTAAAAAATTGTATGGCGATATTGGTTTTGATTTGTTGTTGAACCAACACACCAAAATTAAAAAAGGAGAGAGCGAAATTGCTATTGTCGGTGTTGAAAATTGGGGTAAAAATTTTAAGCAAGCCGGCGATTTGCATAAGGCTTCGGAAGGATTGACAGCTGAAGATTTCAAGATATTAATGAGTCATGATCCAAGCCATTGGGAATATGAAGTAAAACACCATGAAAAACATTTTCAATTAACACTTTCCGGTCATACTCATGGATTGCAATTTGGAATAGAAATTCCTGGGATTATTCAATGGAGTCCGGTGCAATATGTTTACAAACAATGGGCTGGATTGTATGAAAATGTTGGTCGTTATATTTATGTAAACCGTGGTTTAGGCTTTCATGCTTATCCCGGCAGAGTTGGAATTTGGCCAGAAATAACTGTTTTTGAACTAAAAAAAGGGGAAAAAGTAGCATAATTAGTTAAAAATGCTACATTTGTGGTTTAATGTTTCTTTTACTTCGGTAATTGAAGGTAAAATTATTTTGGTTTTATGTCAAAATTTGGAGAATTAATCAACGCTCAAGTGCCTGTGTTAATTGACTTTTACACAGAATGGAATGAATCTTCAGTGTCCATGCATCCTGTTATCAGAGATGTAGCAGCTGCGCTTGGTGATAAGGCAAAAGTGATCAAAATTGATGTCGATAAAAATCAGGAGTTAGCCGAGGCTTTGCGTATCAAAGGTTTGCCGACCTTGATGATTTACAAAGATGGTCAAATGGTTTGGAGACAATCAGGTGAATTGGATGCGAATAGTATCATCGCTTTGGTTCAGGATCAACTATAATCCTTCGACATCCTGAAGTTTCGTGACAGGATGACGATTAGGAATTTCGCCTAATTTATTTTTTCACAAACAAATCCATTTTCGTTTAAGAATACTAAAGTTTTTGGTAAAACATATTCCAAGTTTTTCCAAGCTTTTACACTATCGTGAAAAACGATAATACTACCGCTTTCTATATTTTTCAAAACATTGTTTAAACATTCTTCGGGAGAAATGGTTTGGTCAAAATCCATGCTGATGATATCCCACATGATTATTTTGTAGCCTAATTTTCGGAGCGCTTTGGCTTGCGAAGGTTTGATTTTGCCGTAAGGCGGACGGAATAGTTGGCAGTGTTCAGTATTGAGTTGGCAGTTGGTAATGGTTTCTGAGCACTTTTTGGTGTTTTCAATATAATCTTCCAAGGAAGTTTCCCAGCCTTTTAAATGATTGAAAGTATGGTTTCCGATTGCGTGACCATTTTCTATTACTTTTTGGAAAATCTCAGGATGTTTTTGAATGTTATCGCCGATACAAAAGAAAGTCGCTTTGGCGTTGTGTTTTTTTAATTGTGCCAATGTCCATTCGGTTACTTCGGGTATTGGTCCGTCGTCAAAAGTGAGATAAATCTTTTTTTCATTGTTGGGAATGTCCCAAATGTAATTCGGAAAAATTGTTTTGACGAAACGGTTTGTTTTGACCCATAAACTCATAGGCTAAATATAAAAAAAATGTGCCAAAATGAATAGTCAAATTGGCACATCTTCAAGTTTTAATGTTGGTTTACTCTAATTCTCTTCCGAAACGGGCAAATCTTTTAGCCAAAGAATTAAATTCAGTTTTGTTTTTGTTGTAAAATTCTACATCGCCTCGGTCTTTCATTACCATCAATAAACTTCTGTAACGTTCAATGTCGGTAATGATATCGGTCGCAATTCCGTTTTGAATAGAAGGTTGAATTCCGGCGTAATATTTAAGGCTTTGTTTGTATTTGGTCATTAATTTTTCCAATAATTCTCGCGCTTTTGCTTTTTCGCCTAATTCATAATAACCGGATGCAAATGGTTCTACCATAGTGTAATAGCTGTAATAATCCATAGGCATTTTGGTTAAGGCCAATTCAATGACTTTTTTGGCTTTTTCTTTATCGCCTTCATTGATTAATTGTTCCATCAATCGCGCCATATTGGTTCTGTAGGAAATGCTGTTTTTTCTGGTTTCAGGATCGTGATAAATGGTGGTTAATTCACCGTTACCCCAATTCCATTTCATTACCAAATCATACATTTTATCGCTGTCAATTTGGCCCATATCATAAGGGTTTTCTTTGTCGACAGGTGTTTTTATAGGCACTAATTTATAAACTAAACCGTCTAATTGTAAGTAATCTTTCATCCAAAGATAATCGTCATCTCCAAAACTTCCTCCGGTGAAATAGATTGGTCTTTCCCAATTGTTATTGGCCAAGACATCTAACATCATCAAACGATTTTTATACATCGCACTGCCTTTGATGTCTAAGTCGATGTAAGGAACAATGGAGTCATTGTAAATTGAATTCACCACTTTGTTTTTGATAATAGTATTTTTATCTACCGGAATTCTGATTTTGTTGGTTGGATAAAAATGGATGGTTTGTCCGTTTTGTAAATCAATCGTTGACCTTGGGTCTTTTATAAAATCGATAAAAGCTTTGATGTCCCAACGCGCGTCAGTTTTTGGGATATGCGCCACATAATCTAACTTATCACCAACGTATTCGTTGTGTGTAAACGAAATAGGTAAGCCGGCCGCATCATAGGTTTTAAACTTCATTTGATCGATATACCAATCGGTCATAAACAGGCTGGTGTTTACAATTTTGATGTCGGTTCGGATGCCTTCTATTTCTTGAGCATACCATAAGGGGAAAGTGTCATTATCGCCAATGGTAAACAGGATGGCGTTCTTCTCGCAGGATTCCAAATAATTTTTGGCCATGGCAATAGCCGTATATTTATTCGAGCGATCGTGATCGTCCCAGTTTTGGGTTGCCATTAAAACCGGAGCTGCTAAGAGGCAAGCTGTAATTACGACCGGTCCAACGATTTTTGATTTTAGGTATTCGGAGATTATTTCGTAGATGGCATAGACGCCAAATCCAATCCAAATAGCGAATACATAGAATGAACCAACTAAAGCATAATCTCTTTCTCTTGGTTCAAAAGGTCTTTCGTTCAAATATATTTTTAAGGCCAAGCCGGTGAACAAGAATAAAATGAGTAATACATAAAAGCTTTTCAAATCTCTTTGTGCGTGGTACATTAATCCTATTAAGCCAATTATAAACGGTAAAAAATAATACAGATTTCGACCTTTGTTATTCACTACGTCATCGGGAAGATTTTCTTGAGTTCCTTTGCCTAAATGTATTTCGTCAATAAATTTGATTCCGCTCAACCAATTTCCATCAAGGTTGTCATATTTTCCTTGAACATCATTTTGTCTTCCGACGAAATTCCATAACAAATACCTTCCGTACATGTATCCGAATTGGTATTCAATCATAAAACTAATGTTGTCCCAAGTAGATGGTTTTTCTATGATTAGATAATCACTGTATTTTTTCAGGAATGAAATATAGTCATCGTTGTCAATTTGTTTTTGGGCGTATGCAGTCTTGAAGTCGTTAATGTTTTTCTGCATTTCTTCTTTTAACTGACCAACGGCTTGCATTACTTGTTCTTCGCTCAAACTGTCGATGTCAACACCATATTGCGCTAAATCTTCTTCGTAAGGGTAGTTTTGATTTAAAGTAAATTTAGGAATTTCTGTGAATTGAACATAATTATCAATATGGTCAGTACTCCAAAGACGCGGCAGAATTGCTTTGTGATTGTCGTCTGTATTTTGATCGGCATTTTTGTAATTGTTAACAATCACGTATTTGCCGGTTTTATAATCTCTTTCGTAGTTTGGCGCTTTGTCTAAATAAGGTTGGTCTTCATCTAATCCGGCAAAAGTATCTGTGTATTGCGGACCGTAAAACAATGGGTTTACACCATACTGTTCACGATTGTAATACGCTAAAACTTCGGCAGCATCAGAAGGTTTGTTTTCATTGATAACCACATTGGCATTGGCACGAATAGGTAGCATCATCCAGGTAGAAAAACCAATCAATACAAAAAGAATACACAATAAAGCGGTGTTGTAAAAAGGATGTCCTTTTTCGCGAGTATATTTTAATCCGAAATAGAAAAAAGCGATAATCAACAAGGTGGAGAAAATCGTCCCTGAATTAAAAGGTAACCCAATGCTATTTACCATAAAGATTTCCATTTTCCCAAAAAACGCTAATGTATATGGCAATAATAATTTGAAAATAAACAATAGAACAGCCACAATAATTACATTGGCAATAAGGAAACTTTTTAAGGAAACTGTTTTGTAATTTTTGAAATAGTATAAAAACCCAATCGCCGGTATGGCCAATAATGCCATAAAGTGAACTCCAAAAGAAAGCCCGACAATTAAGGAAATGAGCAACAGCCAACGATTTCCTTTTGGTGTGTGCATTTCTTCTTCCCAGCGTAATCCAAGCCAGAACAATAGCGCAATCAAGAATGACGCCATAGCATATACTTCGGCTTCTACAGCATTGAACCAAAAACTATCAGAGAAAGTTAAAGCCAACGAGCCAACCATTGAACTGCCTAAAATAACTACCGCTTTGTTTTTGTCCATTTCAGTATAAGAAGAAACAATTTTTCTCAACAGTATAGAAGAAGACCAAAACATAAATAGTATGGTAAAAGCACTTGAGAATACCGACATCATATTGACCATCAAGGCAACGGTTTCTTTGCTTGTAGCAAACATAGCAAAGAAAGCCCCAAGGATTTGGTAAAGCGGTGCTCCGGGTGGATGACCTACTTCCAGTTTAGCAGCCGTTGAAATGTATTCTCCACAATCCCAAAAACTCATGGTAGGTTCTACAGTTAGCGAAAAAGTTATTAAAGAAATAGCAAAGGCTGTCCATCCTAAAATGGTATTCCACTTGTTGAAGTTAAAATTCATCATATAAGTATGAAATGAAGGGGTTTTATTTATGGATACAAAGAAACTATTTTTTTTAACGCAATTAAACTTCGATTAACAAAAAAATCTCAAACCTATAATGAATTAATTACAAGTTTATTATGGTCTGATATGACGGTTTTGCAAATGAAGTATTTAATTTTTTCTTATAATTGTTTGCGTAAAATAAAATTTGTTCTAAATTTGCACTCGCATTAAGCAAAACGAAGTTTCTCTGAACTCCGTTGATTATATTGCTTAGTGAAGTAATGCTGGTCTATGGTGTAATGGTAACACAACTGTTTTTGGTGCAGTCTTTCAAGGTTCGAGTCCTTGTAGACCAACAGAAAAAGCCTCTCAATTTGAGAGGCTTTTTTGTTTTTGTATGGCTTTGGTTTTTAAATTTTAAAAGTAACTACCGGTCTAGCAGCATGATTTACCAAATCTTCACTAATACTTCCGTTGAAGAAATGCGCAAGCCCTTTTCTACCGTGTGTACTCATTCCGATTAAATCAGCATCAACATAATTGGTAAAATTTAAAACACCACTTTCAACATTGACATCATTATAGATGTGGGTAGAATATTTGTTGATATTAAAGTTAGCAATAAAATCTTTCATGATTTCCTGCGCTACATGAGTTGGTTTGAAGCTACTAGGGGTATTAATCATCACAAGGTATAATTCAGCGTCAAACTTGTTTGCGAAATCAACAACTTTGCTAAATGGCTTTTTGATTTCGTCTGAAAAGTCAGAGGCGAATACAAATTTAGTAACATCAAAATCACCGGCTTCTTTTTTGATGATTAAAACCGGGATATCAGAATTACGAACTACTTTTTCTGCATTGGAACCAATAAACATTTCTTTAAATCCGCTAGCGCCGTGTGAGCCCATTACAATTAAATCAACGTTGTTCTTTTTACTAATATTCATGATTCCTTCAAATGCTAATTCGAATTGTATGATTTCGGAAACTTTCAATCCATCAAGGCATTCGTCATCCATTAAATCTTCTAATCTGTTGATAGCGGCATTTTTGAAAAGCATTATTTCAGGTAAATCATGACCGCTTCCAATGGCGTCACCCGCTTGGTGAGGTAACTCTAGCATGTGAAGAAGGAATATTTCTCCACCGTTTTTTCTAGCGATTTGAGCGGCAACTTTTAAGGCGTATTTTGCGTGGTCTGAAAAGTCTGTTGGGACTAAAATTTTTTTCATAATGTAAAAAAGTAAGTTTTGGATTGGATATTTTAACACAATAAAGGTATTATTTTTTTTTGATTCAGCAATGATTTTTGATTTATAAAAAAATAACTATATTTGCACCGTTATTTACCATTCAAACTAAATAATGAGGGAAGCAATGCTTCCCTCTTTTTATACAACTATGACATTTAAAGAGAAAGTTACGAAGTTATTAGAAGAAGGATTACTGGAAAAACCTTCGTTGTTTCTGGTAGATTTAAGTATTTCAGAGAGTTATAAGATTACCGTGACTTTGGATGGTGATAATGGTGTAAATTTGCAGGATTGTATCGATGTTAGTCGAGTAATCGAAAATAATTTAGACCGTGAAGAACAAGATTTTTCATTAGAAGTAGCTTCGGCCGGCGTTTCAACACCATTGAAATTGGTGAGACAATACAAAAAAAATATTGGCAGAACGTTGAAAGTAAAAACCGCTACCGAAACAATAGAAGCAAAACTGGAAGCAGCTTCAGAAGAAAGTATAACGCTTTCGTGGACTGCAAGAGAACCAAAAAAAGTGGGTAAAGGAAAAGAAACAGTAGAACACAAACGTGAAATTCCTTATTCAGAAATAAAAGAAGCAATTGTTATTATAATATTTAATTAAAATTTGGCATGGAAAATATTGCATTAATCGAATCATTCTCAGAGTTTAAAGATGATAAACTCATTGATCGAGTAACGCTTATGGCGATTTTGGAGGATGTATTTAGAAACGCATTAAAAAAGAAATACGGTTCTGATGATAATTTTGACATCATTATCAATCCTGATAAAGGTGATATGGAGATTTGGAGAAGAAGAATTGTTGTTGCTGATGACGATTTAGATTTAGAAAACGAAGAAATCACTTTAACTGATGCCAGAAAAATTGAACCTGATTTTGAAATCGGGGAAGAAGTTTCTGAAGAAGTGAAATTGATAGATTTAGGAAGAAGAGCGATTTTGGCTTTGCGTCAAAACTTGATTTCTAAAATCCATGAACACGATAACACGAATCTTTACAAACAATTTAAAGATTTAATTGGCGAAATTTACACGGCCGAAGTACACCATGTTCGCCCAAGAGTTGTAATTTTGGTCGATGATGAAGGAAACGAAATCGTGTTACCCAAAGAAAAACAAATCCCGTCTGACTTTTTCCGTAAAGGAGATAATGTTCGCGGTATCATTGAAAGCGTTGAATTAAAAGGGAATAAACCACAAATTATCATGTCGAGAACGGCAGATAAATTTTTGGAGAAATTATTCGAACAAGAAATTCCGGAAGTTTTTGATGGTTTGATTATGATTAAAAAAGTAGTGAGAATTCCGGGCGAAAAAGCAAAAGTAGCCGTGGATTCTTATGATGATAGAATTGATCCGGTTGGTGCTTGTGTTGGGATGAAAGGTTCTCGTATTCACGGAATTGTTCGTGAATTAGGAAACGAAAACATTGACGTAATCAACTACACCAGTAACTTACAGTTGTACATCACCAGAGCCTTAAGTCCTGCCAAAGTATCTTCGGTTAAAATTGACGAAGAGAAAAAAAGAGCCGAAGTGTTCTTGAAATTAGAAGAAGTTTCTAAAGCGATTGGTCGCGGTGGTCACAACATCAAATTGGCCGGATTGTTGACAGGCTATGAATTAGATGTAATCAGAGAAGGAAGCGCTATCGAAGAAGATGATGTGGAATTAACAGAGTTCTCAGATGAAATCGATGGATGGGTAATCGACGAATTTGCTAAAATCGGATTGGATACTGCCAGAAGTATTTTGAATCAAGATGTGGCTGATTTAGTGAGAAGAACCGATTTAGAGGAGGAAACCATTTTAGAAGTAATAAGAATACTGAAAGAAGAGTTTGAGGACTAATTCTTTCGCCAAAATAGATAAACATTAAAAAGATTTTATGTCTGAAGGAAATATTAGAATTAATAAAGTTTTAAGGGAATTAAATATTTCTTTGGAAAGAGCTGTGGATTATCTTAAGGATAAAGGCATTGCTATTGAAGCAAGTCCAAACACAAAAATTTCCGATGATGTATACAATATTCTTTGTGGTCAATTTGCCGGAGACAAAGGAAACAAAGAAGCTTCTAAAGGCGTAAGTGAAGAAATCAGAAAAGAAAAAGAAGCGCTTCGACTCGAAAGAGAAAAAGAAATCGAAGACAAACGCAAAGCAGACGAAGAGCGTCAAAGGTTAGAAGTGGTCAAAGCCAAAGCGGTAATCAGTGCTCCAAAACAAATTGGAAAAATTGATTTAGATCCAAAACCTGCAGCTCCCGTTGCTCCTGCAGCTCCAGCAGAATCTCCGAAAATTGCTGTTGAAAAGCCAAAAGAAATCGTTAAAAAAGAAGAAGCTCCGGTAGTTGAGGTTCCTCAAGAAAAACCGACTAAAGTAGCTGAAGTTGAAAAACCTATAGTAGCTCAATCTTCAGAGGAAGCTCCGGTTGACGAAACGATTACAACACAATACCAAAAATTATCAGGTGCCACTCTTACCGGTCAAGTAATTGATTTATCTCAATTCAACAAACCAAAAAAGAAAAAAGAAGAGTTCAAAAAGGACGCCAATAAGCCTGCAACTCCGGGTGCCGGACAAACGGCAGCACAAGCGGCCCAAAATGCAGCTAATAAAAATAAAAGAAAAAGAATTCCGGGTAAACCAGGAGAAACCGGTAAGCCTGCTATTACCAGTGGTGGTGGTGGAGGAAATGCTTTCGGACCAAATAAAACCGGCAACAAACCGGGCGGTGGCGGATTCCAAAAAGGAAATCGTCCTGCTATAGTTCAAAAAGTAGAGCCAACGGAAGAGGAAGTAAAAAACCAAATCAAAGAAACTTTAGAACGTCTTCAAGGAAAAGGAAACAAATCTAAAGCAGCCAAATACAGAAGAGATAAGCGTGATACGCACCGTCAAAGAAATGAAGACGAGATGCAAGCGCTCGAAGAAGGAAGCAAAACCATCAAAGTTACTGAGTTTGTAACTGTAGGTGAAATTGCAACCATGATGGATGTGCCGATTACCAAAGTGATTGGAACGTGTATGTCATTGGGAATCATGGTAACTATGAACCAAAGATTGGATGCGGAAACCTTATCCATCGTGGCAGATGAGTTTGGTTATGAAGTAGAATTCATTACAACCGACATCGAAGAAACAATGGAAGTAGTTGAAGACCGTCCGGAAGATTTAGTGACTCGTGCACCAATCGTAACCGTAATGGGACACGTGGATCACGGTAAAACTTCCTTACTGGATTATATCCGTAATGAAAACGTAATAGCCGGAGAATCGGGTGGAATTACACAGCACATTGGTGCTTATGCGGTTACATTAGAAGGCGGACAAAAAATCACTTTCTTGGATACACCGGGTCACGAAGCGTTTACCGCGATGCGTGCTCGTGGAGCTCAAGTTACCGATATCGCAATTATTGTTGTGGCTGCGGATGATGATATCATGCCACAAACCAAAGAGGCCATCAGTCACGCACAAGCAGCCGGAGTTCCGATGATATTTGCTATTAACAAAATTGATAAGCAAGGCGCGAATCCTGAAAAAATTAAAGAGAAATTAGCAGCCATGAATTTATTGGTAGAAGATTGGGGTGGAAAATACCAATCACACGATATATCTGCTAAAAAAGGTACCGGTGTTAAAGAATTATTAGAAAAAGTATTGCTTGAAGCTGAAGTTTTAGACTTAAAAGCAAACCCAAATAAATTAGCCGTTGGAACTGTAGTTGAAGCACAATTAGACAAAGGAAGAGGATATGTATCAACGATATTGGTGCAATCAGGAACTTTAAAAGTTGGTGATTACGTTTTGGCCGGAAAAAATCACGGTAAGGTGAAAGCCATGCATGATGAAAGAGGTCATAGTATTAAAGAAGCGGGACCATCAACACCAATCTCTATTTTAGGTTTGGATGGTGCGTCAACGGCAGGTGATAAATTCAACGTGTTTGAAGACGAAAGAGAAGCCAAACAAATTGCTGCTAAACGTACACAGTTAATGCGTGAACAATCGGTGAGAACACAACGCCATATTACCTTGGCAGAGATTGGTCGTCGTATTGCTTTAGGTCAATTTAAAGAATTGAACATTATCCTTAAAGGTGACGTGGACGGTTCTGTGGAAGCACTTTCGAGTGAGTTCTCTAAATTATCTACTGAAGAAATTCAAATCAATATTATCCACAAAGGCGTTGGTGCAATTACAGAAACTGATGTGATGTTGGCTTCTGCTTCAGATGCGATTATTATCGGATTTAACGTTCGTCCTGCAGGAAATGCTCGTCAATTGGCTCAAAAAGAGGAAATCGACATCAGAAGTTATTCAATTATCTACGATGCGATTAACGACTTGAAAGACGCAATGGAAGGCATGCTGTCACCGGAAATGAAAGAAGAAATTACCGGTACTGCTGAAATTCGTGAGATATTCAAAGTATCTAAGGTCGGTTCAATTGCCGGATGTATGGTTACGGATGGTAAAATATTCAGAAACTCTAAAATTCGTTTGATTCGTGAAGGGGTTGTTATTTTCACAGGTGAATTAGCCACGTTAAAACGTTTCAAAGACGATGTGAAAGAAGTAGCCAAAGGATATGATTGTGGTATTCAAATTAAGAATTACAACGATATTGAACAACTGGATTTAATCGAAGCTTTCCAAGAAGTAGAAGTGAAGAAAAAGTTGAAATAATACTAAAGAAAAGTCTCGAGCAATCGGGACTTTTTTTATTTTAGCCTCAAATAGACAAACTCATGAAAAAAATTGCAATTGGTTTTTGTTTCTTCTTCTGCGCTATTTCTTTTGCTCAAGAAAAGAAAGTTCATTTGATTTCTTTGGCTAATGAAAAGAACACCGCTATTGATTGTGATTTTTATATTGAAAAGATATATGACGGCCGACAAGTGAAAGAAAATATCGGAACCGTTTATGTGTCACTTTTCAACAGTAAAGTTTCTGCCAATTTTGAAAAACCTTTGACAGATGAACTTCAATCGTTGTTGGCTGTTTTGTATCCAAAAAAGGAAAGCAAACGTGCCATCTCCATTAGAATTAACGAGCTATATGTAACAGAGAGTAGCGCAGATACCGATAATAATTTTAAAAAAATGCAAACCGGTTCTGCGACAATAGTTTTGGATATCATAGAAAAGAAGGAAGATGGGCTAGAATACATCACCGGGACGTTTTTTTCTTCTAAAGAAGATTCACGTTCCGATGTCACTAAAAAGCACGCGCAGTTAATTACGACGGCTATTAAAAACAGTTTCGCAAATTACATGAATACCCAAGACACCTATAAAATTGCCATTCCGTTTGTTTCTGAAGAATCCGTTAATCTTGACAGTATCAATACAGAAATAAAAGCCGGTGTCTATTTGAATTACAAAGATGTTTTTAATGGAAAGTTCCTCAGTTTAGAGGATTATACCATAACGAAATACAAAGAAGGTTTTTGTCTCTTGAACAATGCTACGGGTAGGGTTGAGAACGGGTTTTATGGCTTTAGTGACGGAAATAATTTTTATATTAATCTTTTCCAATTTTCAACCGTGAAGTTTTACCTAAAAACCGAAATACTAGGGGTTAATTATTTTATTAATGAAGTAGAAGAGCGTAATTTGGATTTCAATAGTTTTTATTTAGCCTATGGCGGAATGGTAGCGATGGGCGGTGGATTACTTCCGGTGCTGATTTTTAGTGGAAGTGGTAGTTCAGAACCTCAAAGAATTCCCTTAGTGATAGAAAGAACAACCGGAATGCCGACTTTTTTAACGGACAAGTATGTTATAAATATGCTCGAATCTAATCCCGTTTTACTCAAAGAATACAAGAAGACAAAACGAACTCCGGCCGATAAAAAAATGATTTACAAGAAGTTTTATAATTTATAAAAAAAAGCCCTGATTTATCAGGGCTTTTTTTATTTGTTTGGTTTGATTAAAAACGCATTCGGGAATTTCTTTTTGAGTAGTTCTAAGTTCTTTTCAGCTTCGATTCGGGTTTTAAAATTGCCAACCCAAACTTTATAGGCTGGTGTGCTGAAGACTATAGTAGCGTCGAGATTTTTGTTTTCTTTTTTGAAATCCATCAACGTTTTTCTGGAGTTTTCGCTATCTCCGTTGAATATCTGGATTTTATAGCGGTCGTTGATGGTAATAGAGCTGTTTATTCTTCTTTTTTCATTGAGTAGTTGCTCAAACTTTGGATCTTGACTTACAGCTACTTTTGCTTCCTGACCAAAGCTTTTTTGTGTTAAAAAGAAAAGAAATGAAGCACTTAAAATGAGCTTAGTTTTATAGAAATCTTTCATAATGATTTGATTTTTATGCAAATGTAAAACTTAAAAAATTAAACAAAATAGTATTTGTTATTTAGAATTAGTATAAATTGGTATTTAAGATATATTTAAGGTTTTGAGAATAGTTCATAAGTCGTATTTTTGTGCAAGTTTTTAACAAGGCGTGGCATATTAACCGAAAACAGGTTTAGAAAAAACCATGCCAACATTAGTCGATAATCATTATATTATATGAAAAAAATGGGTAACCATAATTCGATTTCAAGGAAAATAGTCTTCAGTTTAGCTTTGATGCTAACAGTCTCCTTCACTTCATTTTCACAAGCAACACCGCCGGCAACCGACGCAGCAGCACCGGCTACTGCAACAGCAGTGCCTATGGCAACTGCCGGAGGAGATCCGGTAGTAGGTAAGGCTTTGTTTAACGCCAATTGTGCGGCATGTCACGCTCTTGATAAAAAGATGACAGGTCCGGCATTAAGGGGAGTTTCTGCAAAGTATGACATGGCTTGGATTTACAAATGGGTAAACAATAGTTCTGCTATGGTTAAATCCGGAGACGCTAAAGCGGTTAAGATTTTTGAGGAATACAACAAGTCAGTGATGACTTCGTTTCCAAATTTATCAACAGCTGATGTAGATAATATCATTGCATATACCAATGAGAAAAAAGCAGAACCGCCAGTAGTTGCAGCTGTTCCCGGAACAGGTGGTGAAGAGAGCGGAATTTCTAACAATGTAATTCTTGGAGCTTTAGCTTTAGTGATGTTTATGTTGGTGGTTATGTTGTTCTTTGTGAACAATGTATTAGCCAAGGTGGCCAAAGCTAACGGAATTGAAGCAGTATCAAAGGAAGCTTCATTGCCAATTTGGAAAGCTTTTGCTAAAAATCAATTTTTAGTATTAGTTGCTTCAATCTTCTTGTTGTTGTCTAGTGGTTATTTTGTTTATGGATGGATGATGCAAGTAGGTGTTGATCAAGATTACGCGCCAATCCAGCCAATTCATTATTCTCACAGAATTCACGCAGGAAGTAATGGTATCGACTGTAAATACTGTCACTCTGCAGCGAGAGTTAGTAAAAATGCAGGTATTCCTTCGTTGAATGTTTGTATGAACTGTCACAAAAACATTTCGGAAGTTGCTGATACTACTGCAACCCCAGAATACACAAAAGCATTCTACGATGGTGAAATCCAAAAATTATATGATGCAGTAGGTTGGGATAAATCTACTCAAAAATACACCGGTAAAACAAAACCTGTTAAATGGGTTCGTATTCACAACTTACCTGACTTTGCCTATTTCAATCACTCACAACACGTAACTGTTGCCGGTATTGAATGTCAAAAATGTCACGGTCCGGTTCAAGAGTATGAAATACAAAAACAATTTGCGCCATTAACCATGGGTTGGTGTATTAAGTGTCACCGCGAAACGGATGTTAAGATGGAAGGCAATGCTTACTATACTAAAATTCACGAAGAACTTTCTAAAAAATATGGTGTAGACAAATTGACTGCAGCACAAATGGGAGGTTTAGAATGTGGTAAGTGTCACTATTAATTTGTTGATTTCTGGATTCGGTTATTTATTAGCCGAATTGACGAATAACCAAATTATCGAACAAACAAAAATAAATTAAGAAGCTAATATTTATATACGATGTCATCAAACAAAAAATACTGGAAAAGTGTTGAAGAACTAAACGAAAATAGTTCTATTGTTGAGACGCTTAGAAATAATGAATTTGTGGAAGCAATTCCAACAGATGAATTCTTGTCAGACAAAGATTCATTATCTTCTTCTTCAACAACTCGTCGTGATTTCTTGAAATACGTTGGATTTAGTACTGCCGCCGCTTCATTGGCTGCCTGTGAAGGACCAGTACATAAATCTATTCCTTACGTTTTACAACCGGAACAAATTATTCCCGGTGTTGCCGATTATTTTGCAACATCTATGTTTGATGGTTTTGATTTTGCTAATTTATTAGTAAAAACACGTGAAGGTCGTCCAATTAAAATTGAAAATAATACAATAGCAGGGGCTAAGTTTTCCGCCAATGCTAGAGTGCATGCTTCTGTATTGTCGTTATATGACAGTATGCGTCTTAAAGTGACTAAGGTTGCTCAAAAAGATGCTACTTGGGCAGAAGCTGATTTAAAAATCAAAGCCAGTTTAGCAGAAGCTAAAGCTAAAGGTGGACAAGTTGTTTTGTTGACCAATACTTTAGCAAGTCCTTCTACTGAAAAATTAATCGCTGAATTTATTGCTCAAAACCCAACAGCTAAGCACGTAGTTTATGATTCAGTTTCTGAATCAGCCGCTTTAGATGCTTTCGAAGCTGTTTATGGTGAAAGAGCTTTGGTTGATTATGATTTTTCAAAAGCCAACACTATCGTTTCTATCGGTGCAGATTTCTTAGGAGATTGGCAAGGTGGAGGATTTGATAGTGGTTATGCACAAGGTAGAGTTCCTCAAAAAGGCAAAATGTCGAAACATTTTCAGTTTGAAGCCAACATGACTTTGTCAGGCGCTGCTGCTGATAAACGTGTTCCGATGAAAATTGCGGATCAAAAATTAGCTTTAGTTAAAATATACAATGTAATTACAGGTTCATCGGTTTCTACCGGTAAATTAGCCAACGAAGAGGCAATTACTAATGCAGCACAACAATTGAAAGCGGCAAAAAGTAAAGGTGTTTTGGTTTGTGGCATTCAAGATAAAAATGCTCAATTATTAGTTTTAGCGATTAACCAAGCCTTAACCAGTGAAGCTTTTTCAACTGTTGGAACGCGTCAAATCAGAAAAGGTTCTGATGCAAAAGTAGCCCAGTTATTAGCTGATATGAATGCGGGAAGTGTTCATACTTTAATTATGAGCGGTGTGAATCCTGTTTACACTTTGGCCAACGGAAAATCTTTTGCTGAAGGATTGAAAAAAGTAAAATTATCTGCAGCGTTCTCTTTGAAAGAAGACGAAACTGCTTCAGTAACTAATATCGCAATTCCGGCTACTCATTATTTGGAGTCATGGAATGATTTAATGTTGACTAAAGGAACCTATTCTTTGGTACAACCAACTATTCGTCCGTTATTCAGTTCAAAACAATTCCAAGAAGGATTGTTGTCATGGAACGGTAATAGTGCAGCTTACTATGATTACATCAAAGCCAATTCTGCTGCCTACTTAAATGGCCTGACTTGGAACAAAGCAGTTCATGATGGTGTTGTTGCCGGTGTAGCTTCGGCTGCTGTTGGTGGTTCAGCGGATTATTCTGCTGCAGCCAATGCTTTGGCACAATCAAAACCATTGGCTAATTTCGAATTAGTATTGTATACTAAAACAGGTTTAGGTGATGGTCAACAAGCCAATAACCCTTGGTTACAAGAATTTCCGGATCCAATTACAAGAGTTTCTTGGGATAACTATATTACCGTTTCGAAAGCTGACGCTGATAAAAAGGACTTAATGAATGAAATCGTTGCCAATGGTGGTCTTAACGGAAGTTATGCTACTGTAAAAGTTGGTGATACTTCAATCACTGCTCCGGTAATCGTTCAGCCTGGTCAAGCTGTTGGAACTATTGGTTTGGCTTTAGGATATGGTAAAAAAGCCGCTTTAAAAGAAGAAATGCAAGTAGGTGTTAACGCTTACGCTTTATATAATAACTTTAATAACGTTCAATCAGCCACTTTAACTAAAGCTGATGGTGAGCATGAGTTTGCTTGTGTTCAGTCCCAAAAAACTTTGATGGGAAGAGGTGATATTATTAAAGAAACCACTTTAACTGTTTTTACTGCAAAATTTGATGAGCCGGAAGTTTGGAATCCATCACCGATGGTTTCTTTGGATCACAAAGAAGTAAAAGCAACTTCAGTTGATTTATGGGAATCATTTGATCGTTCAGTTGGTCATCACTTCAATCTTTCTATCGACTTAAACTCATGTACCGGTTGTGGTGCCTGTGTTATAGCTTGTCATGCAGAAAACAACGTTCCTGTTGTTGGAAAATCTGAAGTTAGAAGAAGTCGTGATATGCATTGGTTGCGTATTGACCGATATTATTCTTCTGAAGAAACTTTCGCAGGGGACAACAAGAAGAAAAAAGAATTCGATGGTTTATTTGGTGATAAAGGGTCATTAGGCGGATTTGGAGACATGGAAAGTCCTGCGGATAATCCACAAGTTGTTTTCCAGCCGGTAATGTGTCAACACTGTAATCACGCACCATGTGAAACAGTTTGTCCTGTGGCAGCCACTTCTCACGGTCGTCAAGGTCAAAACCAAATGGCTTATAACAGATGTGTTGGTACTCGTTACTGTGCGAACAACTGTCCTTATAAAGTACGCCGTTTCAACTGGTTCTTATATAGTAACAACGAAGAATTTGATTTCCATATGAATGATGATTTAGGTCGTATGGTATTAAATCCGGATGTAAACGTTCGTTCTCGTGGTGTTATGGAAAAATGTTCTATGTGTATTCAAATGACACAAAAAACAATCCTAACTGCCAAACGCGAAGGAAGAGAAGTAGGTGTGGAAGAATTCCAAACCGCTTGTTCTGCCGCTTGTTCTTCAGGTTCTATGGTCTTTGGAGATGTTAACAACAAAGAAAGTAAAGTGGCTAAGTTAGTCGAAGATAAGAGAATGTACCACTTGTTAGAAAGTGTTGGAACAAAACCAAACGTTTTCTATCACGTTAAAGTTAGAAATACCTAGTATCAAAAAATAATTAATTAAGAAACAATATAAAGGATTATGTCGTCTCACTACGAAGCACCCATTAGAAAACCTTTAGTTATAGGTGATAAATCTTATCACGATGTAACAGTAGATGTCGCTGCGCCTGTTGAAGGTAGAGCCAACAAACAATGGTGGACAGTATTTTCAATTGCATTAGCCGCTTTCCTTTGGGGAATAGGTTGTATTGTCTATACTATCTCTACCGGAATTGGAACCTGGGGATTAAATAAAACCGTTGGTTGGGCTTGGGATATCACTAACTTCGTTTGGTGGGTTGGTATCGGTCACGCCGGAACTCTTATCTCTGCCGTATTATTATTATTCCGTCAAAGATGGAGAATGGCTATTAACCGTTCTGCGGAAGCGATGACCATCTTCTCGGTAATCCAAGCAGGTTTATTTCCAATCATTCACATGGGTCGTCCATGGTTAGCTTACTGGGTTGTGCCAATTCCAAACCAATTCGGTTCGTTATGGGTTAACTTTAATTCACCATTGCTTTGGGACGTATTTGCGATTTCGACTTATCTTTCTGTATCACTTGTATTCTGGTGGACAGGTTTATTGCCGGATTTCGCGATGTTAAGAGACAGAGCAGTAACTCCTTTCACTAAAAGAATTTATTCTATTCTATCTTTCGGATGGAGTGGAAGAGCAAAAGACTGGCAACGTTTCGAAGAAGTATCTTTGGTTTTGGCAGGTTTAGCAACGCCTTTAGTACTTTCTGTACACACAATTGTATCCTTTGACTTTGCTACTTCGGTAATTCCGGGATGGCATACCACAATCTTCCCTCCGTACTTCGTTGCGGGAGCGGTATTCTCTGGATTCGCGATGGTAAACACGTTGTTGATTATCATGAGAAAAGTATCAAATCTTGAAGCTTATATCACTATCCAACATATCGAATTGATGAACATTGTAATTATGATTACAGGTTCTATTGTTGGGGTTGCCTACATCACTGAGTTATTTGTGGCTTGGTATTCAGGAGTAGAATATGAGCAATATGCTTTCTTGAACAGAGCAACCGGTCCTTACTGGTGGGCATATTGGTCGATGATGACTTGTAACGTGTTCTCTCCACAGTTCATGTGGTTCAAGAAATTAAGAACCAGTATTATGTTCTCTTTCATCATCTCTATTGTGGTAAATATCGGTATGTGGTTTGAGCGTTTCGTAATTATCGTTACCTCATTACACAGAGATTATCTTCCATCATCATGGACGATGTTCCAACCAACATTTGTAGATATTGGTATCTTCATCGGTACAATTGGTTTCTTCTTTGTATTGTTCCTTTTATATGCGAGAACATTCCCTGTGATTGCTCAAGCAGAGGTTAAAACAATCTTGAAATCATCAGGTGAGAATTATAAGAAACAAAGAGAAGCAGAAGGTCATAATCATTCAGATAAACATTAATATTTGCTATGAGTAGTAATAAAGTTATACACGCAATATACAATGATGATGATGTATTAATGGATGCGGTTCACAAAACCAGAGCAGCCCATCATCATATTGAGGAAATTTTCACTCCTTTCCCTGTTCACGGTTTAGATAAAGCTATGGGATTGGCACCAACACGTTTAGCCATTTGTGCATTCATCTATGGATGTATTGGTTTAACAGTGGCAACGGTTATGATGAATTACATCATGATTACCGATTGGCCGCAAGACATTGGTGGAAAACCGAGTTTTAGTTATATTCAAAACATGCCGGCTTTTGTACCGGTAATGTTTGAGATGACTGTGTTTTTTGCAGCTCACTTAATGGTTATCACTTTTTATATGAGAAGTAGATTGTGGCCATTTAAAGAAGCAGAAAATCCGGATGTAAGAACTACCGATGACCACTTCTTAATGGAAGTAGCTGTTCATGACAATGAAGCAGAATTGGTAAAATTCTTCGAAGGAACAGGAGCAGTAGAAGTAAAAGTAATTGATAAGCATTAATAATAGATATGAAAAGTTTACTTAAAATAGCATTTGTATTGGGTAGCATTGTTTCTCTGTCTTCTTGTAAAGATGATTTGAAACCAAACTATCAATACATGCCTAATATGTACGAATCTGTGGCTTATGAAACCAATGCTGAGTCAGATGCTTTCAATTCGCCAACAGGTGAGAAAGGTAAAGTAGGACAATCACCTGCAGATGGTTCAATAAAAAGAGGTTTCGTTCCTTATGAATATCCAAATACTCCTGAAGCTTTAGCAGCAATAAAAGCTTTAAATCCAAAATCACCGCTTGATTCAACTCAAGTGGATATGAAAAAGGCAGAAGAGCTTTACGGAATTTACTGTGCTATCTGTCATGGTGGCGAAGGAAATGGAAAAGGGAAGTTGGTGACTCAAGAGAAATTCTTGGGAGTTCCAAGTTATGCCGACAGAGTTATCAATGAAGGTAGTGTTTTCCATGTTGTGACTTATGGTTTGAACTCAATGGGTTCTCATGCTAATCAGTTAAGTCAAGAAGAGCGTTGGTTGGTTGCCGCTTATGTAATGCAACTTAAAAGCAAATTATAATTGTAGAACAAACAGATTGTTATAGATATGTATACATTTTCAAGTAAACTAAAAACCTTTTCTTTTGTCCTAATGATCGTGGGTATTCTTGGGATAGGTTATGGTTTTTTAACTGCACCAAAAGATATTCATGAGGTTGAGGCTATTTTAAAAGCTGAAGAAGCAGAACATCACGGTGGTGGACACGAAGCTGCTCCCGATCATGAAGCCAAAACTGAGTCAGCAACGCATGAAGCGCATACTGAACCTGTTGCTGCGGTTACTCCGAGTGAAACACCTGTTGATTCTGTAGCACATGATACCACTGCGGCTGTAGCACATACTGCACCAGCAACACATGCTGAAACAGCCGGACACGACGCGAAAGCTAGTGCTGGACATGATGAGCATAAGGAACATGCAGAACACGTGCTACACCAATTACAAAACAAACCTTGGGCAGCATTATATGTAGCTTGTTTATTTTTTATGTTAATTGCTTTAGGAGCTTTGGCTTTCTATGCAATCCAACAAGTAGCACAAGCTGGTTGGTCTCCGGTATTATTCAGAGTAATGCAAGGAATCACGGCTTATTTATTACCGGGTTCTATTATTTTCTTCATTTTATTATTATTATCAGGTTTCCATTTCAATCATTTATTTGTATGGATGAACGATGGTGTAACAGAAGTAGGACACGAAAATTATGATGCGTTAATCGCCGGTAAATCAGGTTATTTAAACTTCCCATTCTGGATTATTAGAGCAGCTATCTTCATAGCGGGATGGAATTTATACAGACATTTATCTAGAAAAAACTGTTTGGCGCAAGATGAAGCTACAGACAACTCTTTCTACAAAAAGAATTTCAAAATGTCAGCAGCATTCTTAGTATTCTTTATCGTAACAGAATCTATTATGTCATGGGATTGGATTATGTCAGTTGATCCACACTGGTTCAGTACTTTATTTGGATGGTACGTATTTGCTAGTTTCTTTGTTAGTGGAATTACCACTATCTCTATGGTGACTTTATACTTGAAATCTAAAGGTTATTTAGAAAATGTAAATTCAAGCCACATACACGATTTATCAAAATTCATGTTTGGTATTAGTGTGTTCTGGACCTACTTATGGTTCTCTCAATTCATGTTGATTTGGTATTCAAATATTCCTGAAGAGGTAACTTATTTCAAAACAAGAATTGAAGATTTCAACTTGCCATTCTTTGGAGCGGTAGCTATGAACTTTGTATTCCCAATATTGTTGTTAATCAATACCGATTTCAAACGTGTTTCTTGGATTATCGTGACTGCAGGTGTTGTTATTTTATTCGGACACTATGTTGATTTCTTCAATATGATTATGCCGGCAACAGTAGGTGACAGATGGTTCATTGGAATACCTGAAATTGCAGCAATTTTATTCTTCCTTGGATTATTCATTTTTGTAGTATTCAGTGCCTTGACTAAAGCACCGTTGGTTCCAAAACGCAATCCTTTCATCGAAGAAAGTAAACATTTTCATTATTAATATTTAAAGTAAATTACAAATGACAACTCTTTTGATACTTATAGTTGTAGTTTTATTGGCAGTTGCCCTATGGCAGTTAACTAAAATATTTGACTTAACTCAAGTTGGTGGAAATGTGAATGACACTCAAGTGGCTAACGATAACGATAACAAAGTTAACGGTTACTTGATGTTTGGTTTCTTAGGATTTATTTACCTAACTACAATCTACTGTCTTTTAAATTACAGCCAATTTCCTTTGATGAGCGATGCTGCTTCGGAACATGGTCCACAAGTAGACAACCTGATGATGATTTCGATGGTTTTAATCTTTTTTGTACAAACCGTTACTCAAGCATTACTTCACTATTTTGCTTTTAAATACAGAGGAAAACAAGGGCAAAAGGCACTTTATTTTGCTGACAATAACAAATTAGAATTTATTTGGAGTGTTATTCCGGCGATTGTTTTAGCAGGATTAATTCTTTATGGATTATATGCTTGGACGAACATTATGTTTGTGGATGAAGAGGATGCTGATGACGCTATCGTTATCGAACTTTACGCGCAACAATTTAAATGGGAAGCGAGATACGCCGGTGCAGATAATGTTTTAGGAAAAGCAAATGTTAGATATATAGAAGGCGTTAATAACCTTGGTGTTGATTTGTCTGACCCAAATGCTCAAGATGATTTTAGCTCAGCTGAATTGCATATCCCAAAAGGAACGAGAGTAATTTTCAAAATGCGTTCTCAAGATGTATTGCACTCAGCTTATATGCCTCACTTTAGAGCACAAATGAACTGTGTTCCGGGCATGGTAACTCAATTTTCTTTTGTTCCAACTTTGACTACTGCTGAGATGAGAGATAAACCGGCAATGATTGAAAAAGTGGCAAATATCAATGCCATAAGAGCAAAGAAAAGTGAAAAATTAATTGCAGAAGGACAACCCGCACTTGACCCATATACTTTTGATTACTTATTGTTATGTAACAAAATTTGTGGTGCTTCTCACTACAACATGCAAATGAAAATTGTAGTGGATACTCCGGAAGAATACAAAAATTGGTTAAAAGAAAACTCCGCAAAAACTATTGTTCAAGCAGTGAAAACTGCAGCGGCTGAAGCTAAAGCTTCTGAAACTCCTGCAACACCAACTAAAGATTCAACCTCTTCAAACAGCAAAGACACAACAGTAGTTGCTCAAGCAGAAACGAAACATTAATAAAATTTAAAAGTTTACCTATATGTCAGCAGAAGCTCACAATCACGATCACGGTCACGACGAACACGAACACCACCATAAAGACACGTTCATTACTAAATATATTTTTAGTATTGATCATAAAATGATATCCAAACAGTATTTGATTACCGGTATCATTATGGGAGTAATTGGTGTTGGTATGTCAATGTTATTCAGAATGCAATTGGCATGGCCTGAAGAATCTTTTAAAATTTTTAGTTTTTTCCTTGGGGAAAGAATGGCTCCGGGAGGCGTTATGAATAACGAAACTTATTTAGCTTTAGTTACCATACACGGAACGATAATGGTTTTCTTTGTTTTGACTGCCGGTCTAAGTGGAACTTTTAGTAACTTATTGATTCCATTGCAAATTGGAGCAAGAGATATGGCCTCAGGATTCTTAAACATGATTTCCTACTGGTTATTCTTCTTATCAAGTGTTGTAATGGTGATATCATTATTTGTAGAATCCGGTCCGGCTTCTGCAGGATGGACTATTTATCCACCTTTAAGTGCTTTGCCACAATCTATGTCCGGTTCTGGAGCAGGGATGACTTTATGGTTGGTTTCTATGGCTATTTTTATCGCTTCATCATTATTAGGTTCATTGAATTATATCGTTACGGTAATCAATTTAAGAACTAAAGGGATGTCAATGACAAGATTGCCACTTACTATTTGGGCTTTCTTTATCACTGCTATCATTGGGGTTATTTCATTCCCAGTATTATTATCTGCAGCTTTGATGTTAATCATGGACAGAAGTTTCGGGACATCATTCTTCTTGTCTGATATTTATATAGCCGGAGAGGTTTTACATTACCAAGGTGGTTCACCGGTATTGTTCGAACACTTATTCTGGTTCTTAGGTCACCCTGAAGTATATATCGTATTATTACCGGCTTTGGGTATTACCTCTGAAATTATTGCGACCAACTCTCGTAAGCCTATTTTTGGTTACAGAGCGATGATTATGTCCATTATTGCGATTGCATTCCTATCAACTATCGTTTGGGGTCACCATATGTTTATCTCGGGAATGAATCCATTTTTAGGCTCGGTATTTACATTCACCACCTTATTGATTGCAATTCCATCAGCAGTAAAAGCATTCAACTATATTACAACCTTATGGAAAGGTAACTTACAGTTAAATCCTGCAATGCTATTCTCTATCGGATTGGTTTCTACCTTTATCACAGGAGGTTTAACAGGAATCATTTTGGGAGATAGTACTTTGGATATTAACGTTCACGATACTTACTTCGTAGTGGCTCACTTCCACTTGGTAATGGGTATATCTGCATTGTATGGGATGTTCGCTGGTATTTACCACTGGTTCCCAAGAATGTTCGGAAGAATGTTAAACAAAAACTTAGGATATGTTCACTTTTGGGTAACGGCAGTTTGTGCTTATGGCGTATTCTTCCCAATGCACTTCATCGGAATGGCAGGTTTACCAAGAAGATATTATACAAACACTAATTTCCCATTGTTTGACGACTTACAAAACGTAAACGTGATTATTACAGTTTTTGCTTTAGTAGGTGGTGCTTTCCAATTGGTCTTCTTGTACAACTTCTTTAGTAGCATTTTCTACGGAAAAAGAGCAGTTCAAAATCCTTGGAAATCAAATACATTGGAATGGACTGCGCCTGTTGAACACATTCACGGAAACTGGCCTGGAGCAATTCCTGAAGTTCACAGATGGCCTTACGATTACAGTAAGCCAGGTCATGATGATGATTTTGTTCCTCAAAATGTACCTATGAAACCGGGAGAAGAAGTTTTACATCACTAATTCTTACTTTAAATATAACAAATGCCTTTCCTAATCGAAAGGCATTTTTATTTGCAACCAACTTTGTTATATATTTGTGAAATGAACGAGAATTTAGATCCAACCAACAATAATTTTAATCCGGAAGAGCTTGATTTAGAGAAAAAGTTAAGGCCTTTGAGTTTTGATGATTTTACCGGTCAAGAACAAGTGCTAGATAACTTAAAAGTATTTGTAGAAGCCGCTAATCAAAGAGATGAAGCGCTCGATCATACCCTTTTTCACGGACCTCCGGGTTTAGGAAAAACTACTTTGGCTAACATTTTGGCCAATGAATTAGGGGTTGGTATTAAAATTACTTCCGGACCTGTTTTAGATAAACCCGGTGATTTAGCTGGATTACTTACAAATCTCGAGGAAAGAGATGTTTTGTTCATAGACGAAATCCATCGTTTGAGTCCGATAGTGGAAGAATATTTGTATTCCGCCATGGAAGATTTCAAAATCGATATCATGATTGAATCCGGTCCGAATGCCAGAACAGTGCAAATCAATTTGAATCCGTTTACCTTAGTTGGAGCGACCACACGTTCAGGATTATTAACTGCTCCAATGAGAGCTCGTTTCGGAATTCAAAGTCGTTTACAATATTATAACACCGAACTTTTAACTACCATAGTACAACGCAGTTCAACGATTCTAAAAATGCCAATTACGATGGAAGCCGCGATTGAAATCGCCGGAAGAAGTAGAGGAACACCTCGTATTGCCAACGCTTTATTGCGCCGTGTTCGAGATTTTGCACAAATCAAAGGCAACGGGAAAATTGACATTGAAATTGCACGTTATTCTCTAAAAGCATTACACGTAGATGCTCATGGGCTTGACGAAATGGACAATAAAATCCTAACTACTATTATCGATAAATTCAAAGGCGGACCGGTAGGCCTATCCACTTTGGCGACAGCTGTTTCTGAAAGCGGAGAAACCATCGAAGAAGTATACGAGCCATTTTTAATCCAAGAAGGATTCATCATAAGAACGCCAAGAGGAAGAGAAGTAACGGAAAAGGCGTATAAGCATTTAGGAAAAATCAATACGAATATTCAAGGAGGATTGTTTTGATCAACAACAAAGAAAAATACACCCAATTTATCAAAGCCGAAGCCAAACGCCTCGGTTTTTTGTCTTGTGGGATTTCCAAAGCGGGTTTTTTAGAAGAAGAAGCACCTCGACTGGAGCATTGGCTGAAGCAAAATTGTCATGGAGAAATGTCTTATATGGAAGAGCATTTTGATAAACGTTTGAACCCAATCTTGTTGGTCAGCGATTCTAAAAGTGTGATTTCAATGTTAATTAATTATTTTCCTTCCGAAGAGCAAAATCAAGACAGTTATAAGATTTCAAAATATGCTTATGGTAAGGACTATCATAATGTGATTAAGAAGAAAGTGGTAAAATTATTAAAGTCAATTAAAAGAGAAATCGGAGACGTAAACGGTCGCGCTTTTGTTGATATTGCCCCTATTATGGACAAAGCCTGGGCTGCCAAAAGCGGTTTAGGATGGATTGGTAAAAATAGTAACTTGCTAACACGTCAAGTAGGTTCTTTTTATTTTATTGCCCAATTGGTCATTGATTTAGATTTAGAATATGACCATGCTACAACAGACCATTGCGGCTCTTGTACCGCTTGTATTGATGCTTGTCCAACGCAAGCTATAGTGGCACCTTATGTTGTGGATGGAAGCAAATGTATTTCTTATTTCACCATTGAACTCAAAGAAAATATTCCTCAGGAAATGAAAGGCAAACTAGACGACTGGATGTTTGGCTGTGATGTCTGCCAAGACGTTTGCCCATGGAATAAATTTTCCAAGCCACATAGCGAACCCTTGTTTTCTCCTTATCCTGAACTTCTATCTTATACCAAAAAGGACTGGGAAGAAATCACAGAAGAAACTTTTAAAGCAGTTTTTACCAATTCTCCATTAAAGCGAACTCAATGGGAAGGATTGAAACGAAATATTGATTTTTTGAAGTAAAACATTGCAAAAGAAACTCTCAAATGTTTCCCTATTTCAGTAAGTCTTCTACCTTTGTAAGTCAGAATAAAACAAACCAAAATGAATAAATACAGTAAGCGAAGAGAAGCACTTTTATACCACGCCAAACCTACGCCAGGGAAAATCCAAGTAGTGCCGACCAAAAAATATGCGACGCAAAGAGACTTGTCTCTCGCCTATTCTCCGGGTGTTGCTGAACCTTGTTTAGAAATTGCCAAAGACGTTAACAACGTTTATAAATATACCGCCAAAGGAAATTTAGTAGCCGTAATCACCAATGGAACTGCCGTTTTAGGATTAGGAGATATCGGTCCCGAAGCTTCAAAACCTGTAATGGAAGGAAAAGCTTTGCTCTTTAAGATTTTTGCCGGAATTGATGTTTTCGACATCGAAGTCGGAACTAAAGACATCGATGCGTTTATCGAAACCGTTAAAAATATTGCGCCAACTTTCGGTGGAATCAACTTAGAAGACATCAAAGCGCCGGAGTCATTCGAAATCGAAAGACGTTTGGTCGAAGAATTGAATATTCCCGTAATGCATGATGACCAACACGGAACGGCAATTATCTCGTCAGCCGCGTTGTTGAATGCTTTAGAAATTGCCAAAAAGAAAACTACCGAAGTTAAAATCGTAGTTTCCGGAGCCGGTTCTGCGGCTTTGGCTTGTGCCAATTTGTATATTTTATTAGGCGTAAAAGCTGAAAATATTATCATGTTCGATAAAGACGGTGTGCTTTCTTCAGAGCGCAGTGATTTGTCCGATTTGCAAAAAAGATACGCACATGGAAAAGCAGGAACGACTTTGGCGGAAGCTTTAGTTGGTGCCGATGTTTTCCTCGGATTATCAGCCGGAAATATCATGTCAGCGGAAATGCTTTTGGGCATGGCCAAAAATCCAATTGTATTCGCTATGGCCAATCCGATTCCGGAGATTGACTACGATTTGGCCGTTGCCACACGAAAAGATATCATCATGGCAACCGGTCGTTCCGATCATCCTAATCAGGTGAATAACGTATTGGGTTTTCCTTATATTTTTCGTGGCGCTTTAGATGTTAGAGCGACGAAAATTAATGAAGAAATGAAAATGGCGGCGGTTCATGCTTTAGCTGATTTGGCAAAAGAACCCGTGCCTGAACAAGTAAATATCGCTTATGGCGAAACCCGTTTGAATTTTGGAAAAGAGTATATCATTCCAAAACCATTTGACCCGAGACTAATCACACAAGTAGCGCCGGCTGTGGCCAAAGCCGCCATGAATTCAGGTGTGGCGTTGCATCCGATTACGGATTGGGAAAAATATGAAGAAGAATTGTTAGAACGTTTAGGTTCCGATAATAAAATGGTTCGTTTGTTGACCAATAGAGCCAAGACCGATCCAAAACGCGTAGTTTTTGCGGAAGCAGATCATTTAGACGTATTGAAAGCAGCCCAAATTGCTTACGAAGAAGGTATCGCTCATCCCATTTTATTAGGAAACAAAGAATTGATTTTAGAACTTAAAGAAGAATTAGGTTTCGATGCCGAAGTGCCTATTTTTGATCCTAAAACCAAAGAAGAAGACCAACGCAGAATGAAGTATGCCGACATCTTTTGGCAGTCAAGGCAACGTCGTGGGATTTCATTATTGGATGCCCAAAAATGGATGCGCGAGCGTAATTATTTTGCCGCTATGATGGTTAATGAAGGCGATGCCGATGCGATGGTTTCGGGTTATTCAAGAAGTTATCCGTCAACGGTGAAACCTTTGATGCAATTAATTGGGAAAGCACCGGGAATTACCTTGATTGCCACAACCAATATGATGATGACCAATCGTGGACCGATGTTTTTGTCAGACACGGCAATCAATCCAAATCCTACAGCAGATGAATTAGCCAAAATTGCATTGATGACGGCAAAAACCGTTAGAATGTTCGGAATGGAGCCGGTAATTGCGATGGTTTCGTTTTCGAATTTTGGTTCGTCATCCTATGAAAGTGCTACCAAAGTTAGAGAAGCAGTAGCTTATTTGCATAAGTATTATCCTGATTTAGTTGTGGATGGAGAAATCCAAACCGATTTTGCGCTGAATCCTGAAATGTTGAAAAATAAATTTCCTTTCTCTAAATTGGCAGGTAAAAAAGTCAATACTTTGGTATTCCCAAATTTGGAAGCAGCAAATATCAATTACAAACTTTTGAAAGAGTTGTACAAAGTAGATTCTATCGGACCAATTATGTTAGGTATGGAAAAAGCCGTACACATTTTCCAATTAGGCGCCAGCGTAGAAGAAATGGTCAATATGGTGGCTGTGTCAGTAGTTGATGCGCAAGAAAAAGAGAAGAGAAAAAAGATGACGTCTAAATAGATTTTGTAATATTGTTCAGATATTGCCAAGAGATGATGTCAGTTGAAGAATTTTGTTATATTTGGAATAGATTTTAATTAAAATGATTGCACATATTCAAGGGAAATTAGTAGAAAAAACACCAACAGAAGTCGTAATCGATTGCAATGGAGTGGGTTATCATGTTAATATTTCTTTGCATACTTTTTCATTACTTCCCAATACCGATTTCATCAAATTATTTACCCATCTGCAAATCAAAGAAGATGCTCATTCTTTGTTTGGTTTTGTCGAAAAATCTGAAAGAGAACTCTTTAAATTATTGTTGTCCGTATCGGGAATTGGAGCCAGTATTGCCAGAACAATGTTGTCATCATTAGACCCGAAACAAATTATACAGGCCATAGGAAGTGGTGACGTCGGAACAATACAATCCATCAAGGGAATTGGAAGCAAAACAGCCCAAAGAGTTATCTTGGATTTAAAAGAAAAAGTGTTAAAAATCTACAACTTAGACGAAATTTCAGTGTCACAACACAATATTAACAGAGAAGAGTCGTTATCTGCTTTGGAGGTTTTGGGTTATGTTAGGAAAAATGCAGAAAAAGTGGTGGATAAAATCATCAAAGAAAATCCTGAAGCCACAGTAGAAACGATAATCAAACAAGCATTAAAAAATTTATAATTCTTGGAAACAATATACGCAACGAAATCATTCTTTAACTTGAAAAAAATCCTTCTGGGAGCGATTTTGCTTATTGGAGTAAATGCATTTTCTCAAGTAACGCCGGTACCAACGCCTGCTCAAGATTCAACAGGTTACAACACCGGAAGAATTGAAATTAAAAATCCGAGAAGTATTGTCAATTCCTATACGTACGATCCGATCACCAATCGTTATATTTATTCGAGCACTTTTGACGGATTTAATATCAATTACCCACTTATTTTAACGCCAAAGGAATACCAAGAATTAGTGCTTCGCGAATCTATGCGTGAGTATTTTAAGAAGAAATCAGATGCGATTGACGGCAAAAAAGAGGGAAGCGAAGCGGATAAAAAAGATTTATTGCCAAGATATTATGTCAATTCAGGCTTTTTTGAAACGATTTTTGGCGGCAATACCATCGATGTAAAACCAACCGGTTCTGTCGAAATGGACCTAGGTGTTCGTTATACCAAGCAAGATAATCCGGCGCTATCACCAAGAAATAGGGCGCAAACTACTTTTGATTTCGACCAAAGAATCAGTATGAGTTTGATGGGAAAAGTGGGAACGCGTTTAAACGTAAATGCCAATTACGACACCGAATCGACTTTTGCTTTTCAAAACTTAATCAAATTAGAATACACGCCGACGGAAGACGATATCATTCAGAAAATTGAAGTCGGAAATGTGAGCATGCCGCTGACCAACTCGTTAATTCGTGGTGCCCAAAGTTTATTTGGGGTCAAAGCCCAATTGCAATTTGGTAAAACTACGATTACCGGAGTTTTCTCTGAGCAAAAGTCCCAAACGAGATCGGTTACTGCTCAAGGTGGCGGAACCATTCAGGATTTCGAAATTTTTGGGTTGGATTATGATGCGGACAGACACTTTTTCTTGTCGCAATATTTCAGAAATAAATACGATGCCGCATTGGTGGATTATCCTTTAATCAGCAGTCGAGTTCAAATTACCCGTATTGAAGTTTGGGTAACCAATAGACAAAACCGAGTTAGTACTACCAACAATAACCTAAGAAATATCATCGCACTTCAAGATTTAGGAGAAGCAAGATTGGCTGGTTTTAATGACAGCCAAATTGTAGCGCTGAATCAAACTGATATCAACAATAACTTCTTTACAGTGCCTATTCCGACAGATGATATTCCATCGGATAACAGCAACAACAAGTACGATCCGGCTCAAATTAGTGCGGGAACCGGTTTGTTAAACAATAACATTCGTGACATTGTAACTTCTAGTGCAGGATTCAATAACTTAGTTGTGGTTGATGAAGGAACAGATTATTCTAAGTTGGAAAACGCCCGAAAGTTGATGCCGAATGAGTTTACTTTTCACCCGCAATTAGGATATGTATCTTTGCAACAACGATTGGCTAACGATGAAGTTTTAGCAGTAGCTTACCAATATACCATTGGGGATCAAGTTTATCAAGTAGGGGAATTTGGAACAGATGGTGTTGATGCCACTGTAGTAGATCAAACCGATCCGGCAAATCAAACCGTGTCTTCCCAAAGTTTGATTTTGAAAATGCTAAAAAGTAATTTGACTAATGTTGATAAACCAATTTGGAACTTGATGATGAAAAACATCTACCAAATTCCTGGCGCTTTTCAATTGCAACAAGAAGATTTCAGGTTAAATATTTTATATACCGATCCGTCTCCGATAAACTATATATCGCCGGTACCGGGAACTCCTTTCCCACCAACAACTAATCCGGATATGTTAGTGGCTGAAACACCTTTGATAAAAGTATTTAATGTAGACCGATTGAACTACAACAATGACCCGCAAGCCGGAGGAGATGGTTTCTTCGATTTCTTGCCGGGACTAACGATTGACCAACAAAACGGACGCATTATATTCACTACAGTAGAACCTTTTGGTAAATTAATTTTTGATAAATTAAAATTGGGAGCTGAAGATTATTATACCGAAAGTACTTATAATGGGAACCAGCAAAAATATGTTTTCAAAAGCATGTATGCCAGTACACAAGCCGGTGCTTTGCAAGATGCAGAAAAGAATAAGTTCCAATTAAAAGGAAGATTTAAATCCGCCGGTGGCGATGGAATTCCAATCGGTGCCTATAATGTGCCAAGAGGTTCGGTTGTAGTTACTGCCGGAGGAAGATTGCTGCAAGAAGGAATCGACTATAGTGTGAATTACCAAGCCGGTAGAGTTCAAATTTTAGATCCTTCGCTACAAGCTTCTAGTACACCAATTGAAGTTTCCGTAGAGAACAATGCTACTTTTGGGCAACAAACCAGAAGATTCATGGGGATAAATGTGGAGCACAAATTTTCTGATAAGTTGATGTTAGGTGGTACATTCATCAAAATGACCGAAAGACCCTTTACCCAAAAATCAAATTACGGACAAGAGTCGGTAAACAATACCATTTTTGGTTTTAACGCCAACTATTCTACTGAAGTCCCATTTTTAACTCGTTTAGCTAATAAGTTGCCCAATGTTGATACCGATGTTCCTTCTAATTTATCCGTTAGAGGTGAAATTGCCTTTTTGCAACCCGATACGCCAACAGCCGATCAGTTTCAAGGTGAAGCTACCGTTTATGTAGATGATTTTGAAGGCTCTCAAACCACTATTGATATGCGTTCTCCATTGTCATGGAATTTATCCAGTGTTCCAAAATGGCAAGCAGGAGTGGATTATCCTGATTTTGGTTCCGCTTTAGTCGGTTTAGATTATGGTCATAAAAGAGCTCAATTAAATTGGTACACTATTGACCCAACTATTTATGTGCAAACACCGGGAGAAATTGGTCCGGACGGAATTTCCTTAAATAGTACTCGTAGAATCTTCAGCCGAGAGTTGTTTCCGAATTTGGAACTTAACATTGGCCAGACCACAGTAATCAACACTTTAGATTTAACGTATTATCCGCAAGAAAGAGGGCCATATAATTATAATCCGGAAGCACTGAATCCATCAGGTTTTTCAGCTCCTGAAGATAATTTCGGTGGAATTACAAGAGCAATTAATTCTACCAATTTCGAACAAAGTAATGTGGAGTATATCCAGTTTTGGGTATTAGATCCTTATTTTGACCCTACGAATCCTTCTGCTGTAGCGAATCCTTCTAACGTAGGACAATTGTATTTCAACTTAGGAGAAATCTCAGAAGATGTTTTGAAAGACGAACGCAAACAATATGAAAACGGTTTGCCTTCAAATAGTAGTTCTCAATCGCTAACCAGTACAACCGTTTGGGGAAGAGTTCCTTCATCTCAATCGCTTATTTATGCTTTTGATGTGGATGGTGCTAATAGGGCGGCACAGGATGTTGGTTTTGACGGAATCAACGATGACGCGGAGAGAAACTTAGCGGGCATAGGCGGTTATTCTACTTTAGATGACCCGGCGGCGGATAATTATCAATACTTTTTAAATGCAACCGGTCCGACGGTTTTTCAACGCTACAAGAAATATAATGGTGTAGAAGGCAATTCACCTGTTGGAGTGTCTGAAAACAATAGAGGTTCAACAACCATTCCCGATGTTGAAGACATCAACCGTGACAATACCATGAATACGGTGAACGCTTATTATGAGTATAAAATTGACATGCAGCCTAACATGCAAGTAGGTCAAAACTTTATTACAGATGTAAGAGAAACAGTGGTGCAGGATTTGCCAAATGGAACCACAACCACTGCTCGTTGGTACCAATTTAAAATTCCGGTAGCCCAACCTACCACTACAGTCGGTAGTATTTCTGATTTCCGTTCCATCCGTTTTATGAGAATGTTCATGACCGGATTTACAGAACCGGTTACCTTGCGTTTCGGAGCTTTAGACTTAGTTCGTGGCGAATGGAGAAGATATGAACAAACCTTTCAACCTGGAGATGATCCTGCTGCTGATGATACTAACTTTGATGTTTTAGCAGTAAATATTCAGGAAAATGCTTCAAGATTGCCAATTCCTTATGTAACACCTCCTGGCGTTGTTCGTGAAGAATTGCCAAGTGGTGGACAACAAGTCATCAGTCAAAATGAGCAATCGTTGTCGTTGAGAGTATCCGGAGATGGTTTGGAAGTGGGTGATTCAAGAGCCGTATTCAAAAACGTAAATGTAGATATGCGTCAGTTCAACAAACTGAGAATGTTTTTACACGCAGAAGCTTTACCAACGGATGCTTCACCACTTTTAGACAATCAAATGGTAGCGTTTATTCGTTTCGGAAATGACTTTACCAATAACTTTTACCAAGTGGAAATTCCATTAAAAGTGACGCCTGCAACGGCAACCCTAGCAGATGTTATTTGGCCGGAAGTAAACGAAATCAATTTGGCGATGAACTTATTGACCAAGATGAAAGTGCGAACGATAGGAAACACAGGATTGCCTTTAGATGCTGAAGGTATTTATTATCCTGATAATGATCCGCTGTTACCAAATGGGGATGATGATGATGTATTAAAATTAGGGATAAAAGGAAATCCAAACTTTGGTTTGGTAAGAACTTTAATGATTGGGGTTAAAAACAATCATACCGATGAAGTTCGAGGAGAAGTTTGGTTCAACGAATTGCGTATTGCCGATATGAACAATAAAGGTGGTATGGCAGCTGTTTTAAATGTTGATACCAACATGGCCGACTTTGCGACTCTTTCTGCTACGGGTAGAATGAGTACGATTGGTTTTGGGGCTTTGGAAGAAGGACCAAACGAAAGAAGCAGAGAAGATGTGCAACAATATAATATTGTAACCAACTTTAGCTTAGGTAAATTATTGCCTAAAAAATGGGGAATTAATTTGCCATTCAATTATGCTATCGGAGAAGAAATTATCACGCCGGAGTACGATCCGTTTAATCAAGATATCAGATTAGAGCAATTGATCAGTAATACTACTGATGCTGCGGAAAGAAACAATATTAGAGAGCGCGCTATTGATTATACCAAAAGAACAAGCATCAACTTTATTGGGGTAAAAAAAGAAAGAGCACCGGAACAAAAACAACGCATTTATGATCCGGAGAATTTAACGCTTTCTTATTCGTATAATGAAGTGGAAAAACACAATTACGAAATCGAAAATTACATTGACCAACAAGTGACTACTTCGGTTGATTATACTTATGCGTTCAAGCCAAAAACGATCGAGCCTTTCAAGCAAAACAAGTTTTTCAAGAAAAGCAGTTATTGGAAAATGTTGAGTGATTTCAACTTAAATTATCTTCCGACCAGTATATCTTTTAGCTCTAATATTATCAGACAATACAACAAACAACAGTTCAGACAAGTTGATGTGGAAGGAATTCCTATAGAGCCTTTATTTAGAAGAAACTATATGTTCAATTACCAATATGGTTTCAACTACAATTTGACCAAATCGTTAAAAATTAATTTTACAGCGGCATCTCATAATATTGTTCGTTCTTACTTGGATGAAAATAACGTTCCGGATAACAGCTATACGATTTGGACAGATTTCTGGAACATTGGAACGCCAAACCAACACAACCAGCAAATTGTACTCAATTATGATTTGCCTCTGAACAAATTGCCATTCTTAGCCTTTGTGAAGTCTACTTATTCTTATACCGGGGATTACAGTTGGCAGCGTTCTTCTTTGGCATTGTCATCAGTTACATTAGATGGTAGAGATTACGACTTAGGAAATACGATTCAAAATGCAGGTTCGCACCGATTGAATACGGCATTCAATATGGAGACGTTCTATAAATATATCGGATTGGGTAAAAAACCTGCAACTGCTCCTGCAAAACCGGCTGCGTTGCCAAAACCGGGAGAAAAAATTACCAACACCAGACCACAACCTGCGGCTAATACCAATGTCTTTTTAGACGGCTTGAAAGGGGTGTTGACTAGTGTGAAAAATGTCCAAATTAACTATGTTCAAAATGAAGGAACACTGCTTCCCGGATTTTTACCAAGTTTAGGTTTCTTTGGTTCGGCTAAACCTTCGTTCGGATTTGTTTTCGGAGCGCAAGATGACGTTCGATACGAAGCGGCGAAAAGAGGTTGGTTAACCGTTTATCCTGATTTCAACCAAAACTATACGCGAACCATTACCAAAACCTTGGAAATGACAGCTAATATAGATTTGTTCCCGGATTTTAAAATCGATTTGACCGCCAACAGAACTTATGCTGATAATTATTCAGAACAATATGATGTTACGGAAGCTACCGGAATGTACAATTCACTTTCACCATACAATTTTGGAAATTTCTCCATCTCAACGGTAATGATTGCGACTTCATTTGGTAAAAGCGATGAAAATGGTTCAGCGGCGTTTGATGAGTTTAGAGATAATCGTTTGATGATTGCAGACAGATTAGCAGCACAAAATGGCACTATTGGTTTGGGACGATATGGTGATAGTGCCAATCCAATTCCTGATCAGACTTTAGAGCCTGAAAAGTATGCTTTCTATATCGCAAATCAAGGATATCCAATAGGATTTGGAAAAAACAACCAATCGGTTTTGATTCCATCTTTCTTAGCGGCTTACACCGGTACATCAGCTGATGGGGTTTCTTTGGGTATTTTCCGCAGTATACCTATTCCGAACTGGAACATGAAATACAGTGGTTTGATGCGCTATAAATTTTTCAAAGATCGATTCAAAAGATTCTCTATCCAACATGCCTATAGAGCTTCGTATACGATTAACTCTTTCCGTTCTAATTTTGATTATGATCAAAACCCTGGCGGTCAGTACAATGATTACGGTAATTTTCATAACAAAACTATTGTCGCCAACATCAACTTGGTTGAACAATTCAATCCTTTGGTAAGGGTTGATTTTGAAATGAAAAACTCTTTCAAAATTTTGGCCGAAATGAAAAAAGACCGAAGTCTATCCATGAGTTTTGATAACAATTTGTTGACCGAAGTACAAGGACACGAATACATCATAGGATTAGGTTACCGATTCAAAGACGTTATTTTCTCGTCACAATTGGCTGACAATCCAACCGGTATTATTAAAAGTGATATCAATGTCAAAGTGGATTTCTCTTATAGAAATAACAAAACGATTGTTCGTTACTTAGATTATGACAACAACCAATTAGGTGGTGGACAAAACATATGGTCAGCCAAATTAACCGCGGATTATTCGTTTAGTAAAAACCTAACGGCGATTTTCTTCTATGATCATTCATTCTCTAAACCGGTGATTTCAACCTCATTCCCGTTGACCAACATCAGAACTGGATTTACGATGCGTTATAATTTCGGAAATTAATCAGTTAAAGATTTTAATAATCTGTAGAGAAATTATACTTTTGGAGAAATTTTTAAAACACAACTTTTAACAAACTAACTAATGAATATACCAAGTAATTTAAAGTATACCAAAGACCACGAATGGGTTTTGATTGATGGCGATGTAGCAACAGTAGGAATTACCGATTTTGCCCAAAAAGAATTAGGCGATATCGTTTATGTAGAAGTAGAAACTTTAGACCAAACTCTTGACAAAGATGAAGTGTTCGGAACTGTTGAAGCGGTGAAAACTGTTTCTGATTTGTTCTTACCGCTTTCAGGAGAAATCACCGAATTCAACGAAGACTTGGAAGTAACTCCTGAACATGTAAATTCAGATCCTTACGGAAAAGGTTGGATGATAAAATTAAAAATCAGTAACCAAGAGGAAATCGGAGATTTGCTGTCAAGTGAAGATTATAAAGCCTTAATCGGTGCTTAAAAAAACAATACTAAGTCTGGCCATTGGCTGGACTTTTTTAATATTGGTACTTTGTTTGGTTAATTTCAATGATTTGCCAAAGGTTAAAGTTTCCGGCGCTGACAAGTATGGACACTTTACTTTCCATTTGGTTTTTACGTTACTTTGGAGCTGTTACTTTTGGTTGAAACAAAATCATATTGCCTTAAGAATGTTGTTTTATGTTGTTTTGACTTCTCTTTGTTTCGGAATTTTAATCGAGTTTTTGCAAGGCGCTTTTACCAAAACAAGACAAGCCGATAGTTTAGATGTATTGGCCAATTTTAGCGGAGCGATGGCTGCTTTTCTGGTTTTTGTTTTAATTAAAATAGCAAAGAAAGCCTAAAACCAATAATCCATCTAACTTACCATAAATGTCCCGATGTAAATCGGGATTTTTTTTTACTTTTATAGCATGAAATCGCCATTGACAAGAAGTTTGTTGCAAGCAATTGAAAATCATCGAACACCAACGATGAATAAAATCGTTTTGAGATAAACACCGGTTAATAAAAGGCGATACCCTATATAACCATTGACAAATAGATTTTACATCATATGAATATAAAACAGTATCTCGATTCTACTTATTTAAAAACAGCAAGCCAAGCAGGTTTATCTGAGAAGGAAAATGACCTGATTGTTCAAGGTTTTATTCAAGAAGCTATTGAAGAAGGTTTTAAATTGATTATGATCAGACCTGATAAAGTCAAAATGGCCAAAGAAATGATTTCCAAAGCCAAATCGAAATTGCTTATCGGAACGGTAATCTCTTTTCCGGAAGGAACTGATTCTCTTGAAGAAAAATTAGCCGAAGCCCAAAAAGCCATTGAAGACGGAGTAGATGAATTGGATTATGTTTGTAATTACGAAGCCTTTAAAAATGGGGAATTCGACTTAGTAAAAACCGAAGTCTTAAAAGGAACCAAACTCGCTTTTGACCACCATAAAGTAGCCAAGTGGATTATAGAAGTTGCGGCTTTAACCGATGCTCAAATTATTCAAATTTCGGCTTTGATCAAAAATGTAGTGATTCCTAATTTCAAAGAAGATTATTATTTCAATGTGTTCGTGAAATCGTCAACCGGTTTTTACAAGACAGAAAACAATTTGCCCAATGGCGCTACTTTTCCAACCATAATTATGATGCTCGAAAATGCTTCGCCTTTACCGGTTAAAGCCGCTGGCGGTGTTCGGACTTATCAAGAAGCAGAAGAAATGATTCGATTAGGTGTGAAAAGAATTGGTACTTCTGCCGCCAAAACTATTGCTCATGGCCAAACTGCCTCGGGCAATTATTAATATTATTATTCCGAAATATGAAAAATATATTTTCCTTTTTATTCCTGTTTTCCTTATTGTCTAATGCGCAAGTAACACAAAAAGCTACAGAACGATTTCCGGTATTTCCGGCTTGTGAAGGTCAGGAATTTAGTGCTTTAGAAACTTGTTTTTATAACGAAGTGCAAAATTTTGTGTACAATAATTTCAAAGTGCCCAATAATTTGAAAGGAAATGTCATTGTGCTTTTTGAAGTAGATGATAAAGGAAGTTTTAAAGTGATTTATGTCGACGCCGTAGATGAAACTTTGGTCACCGAAAGCAAAAGAGTTTTTGGGCAAATGCCAAAAATTAGTCCGGCAACGTATAACGGAAATCCGACTTATGCCAAATACACTATAAAAATTGCCATTCCGTTGCAAAGTGTAGCCGAAAGAGAAGCGCAAAAGGAAGCAGAAAAAGTAGCCGAAACAAAATCTAATTTTTACAAACCTAACCACAAACCCTTAACCGAGTTAGATAGCATTAAGTACACAAAATTTGACAATCCACAATTTCAAAGTCATTTGAATATTCCGTTTTCGCATAGTTATTATGCGCAATTTGATGACGAAATGAACCAAGTTGGGGCGAATAATCATACTGCTTCCAAGCCCTTTTCTTATGCGGATGTTTCCAAGTATTACGATTTGACCGCCGAAAATAAAAAGTTAGCCAAGAACAAACAAGGTTGGTGGGGCAAAAAGTTTTGGAATGAAAATTTAGTCGAAGTTCAAGGCGAAGACTATTGGTTTACGCTAAACCCAATTTTGGATTTACAATTTGGGAAAAGCGATCCGAGTGTTTCCAGTTATACTTATGTCAATACGCGTGGAATTCAGTTTAACGGTGGTTTGGGCGCAACAATCAATTTTACCACAACGGTTTATGAAAGCCAAGGACGTTTTGCTGATTATTTCAATCGCTATGCGGAATCATTGGCTCCGGCTGGTGGAAATCCGGCGATTATTCCCGGAATCGGAATTGCGAAAGGGTTTAAATCTGATGCGTATGATTTTCCTTTAGCCGAAGCTAATTTGGCGTATACCCCAAGTAAGTTTCTGAATATGAATTTGGGTTATGGTCGCAATTTTATTGGTGATGGTTATCGTTCGCTATTGTTGGGTGATGGCGCTAGTCCGTATCCGTATTTTAAATTGAATACGTCTTTTTGGAAAATCAAATACACCAACATTTACACTTGGTTAAAAGATGTTCGTCCGGACGTTACGCTAGACCGAACTTATGCGACGAAGTTTGCGGCCAGTCATTATTTGAGTTTGAATGTCACCAACCGATGGAATATTGGTTTGTTTGAGTCAGTGGTTTGGACCAATAAAAACAATCGTGGTTTTGATATGAGTTTTGCGAATCCAATTATATTCTATCGTTCAGTGGAGTTTGCTTCTTCGGCACGTAGTGGAAATGCTTTATTGGGATTGACTTCAAAATTCAAGTTCAATAACCAAATTCAGTTTTACGGACAATTTTTGTTAGATGAATTCTCGTTAAATGATATCAAAGCCGGAGAAAAAAGTTGGAAGAATAAATTTGGGTACCAATTGGGAGCCAAATATTTCAACGCTTTTAATATTAAAAACCTTTTACTGCAAGGAGAATACAATGTGGTTCGACCGTATGTTTATGCGCATAGCGAAGCCATTACCAATTATGGTCACAACAACCAAAGTTTGGGTCACCAATGGGGCGGAAATTTCAGAGAGTTGATTGCCATTGCGCGCTACCATAACGGACGTTATTTTGCCGATGCCAAAGTTACTATTGGGACAAGAGGTTTAGATTTCAACAATGCTACTGATACTTTTAACTATGGAAGCGATATTTACCGGGATTATGATTTAGACCGGCCTTTTGATACCGGAGTTGTCGTTGGACAAGGCAATAAAACCAATGTTTTTATCGCCGATTTACAAGCCGGTTATTTGATTAATCCGATGACGAATATGAAGTTGTATGGGAGTTTAATTTACAGAAATTTTACGCCTGCCACTGAAACGGCGCTTGCCGTAAAAGAAAGCACCACTTGGTTTTCTATCGGATTGAGATGTGATATTTTTAACTGGTATTTTGATTACTAGACGTTGATTTGTATTTTTTACTGGTTACCAAGAATTAAAACGGCTTCCTTTTAGCCCCGACAGTAGTGGCACCTTGTATAACGGATGGCGGGAAAATGGATTACTGACACACAATGACCATTCGCTTCTAATACTTAAAAATCGTTCAATATATCTTCAATATTTTTTTGTCAAATCGTTTTCTATAAAGTACCTTTGCAGCAGTTCTGAGAATTCGGAATAAAACTACGGATGAACGCTACTGCTACTACATTTTCTCTTAAACAAATTGCGATTGATTTCAAGGAAATCACCAAAGCAGGTTTAGCTATCAGCGTAGTATTTTCTTCTATTGCCGGTTATTTGCTTGGTGTGGTGGATTTTCAAGATTTAAAAGTGTCTACTTTATTGATGTTGGCCGTTGGCGGTTACTGTATGGTTGGTGCTTCTAATGCGTTTAACCAAGTCATCGAGAAAGATCTTGACGCTTTAATGGACAGAACAAAAAACCGTCCGGTTGCTTCGGGTAGAATGTCTCCGAATCACGCTTTGTTTGTGGCTAGTTTGCTGACCATCATCGGTTTGGTTTTATTGTATTTGATTAATCCTAAATCAGCCATGTTTGGTGCGATTTCCATCTTTTTATATACGAGTATTTACACGCCCTTAAAGGTTCATACGCCGCTTTCGGTTTTTGTGGGTGCCTTTCCTGGTGCGATTCCTTTTATGTTAGGCTGGGTTGCCGCAACAAACCATTTTGGAATTGAAGCGGGAACTTTGTTTTTAATACAGTTTTTTTGGCAATTTCCTCATTTTTGGGCGATAGGTTGGTTTTTATATGAAGACTACGAAAAAGCAGGTTTCTTTATGTTGCCAACGGGTAAAAAAGACACTTCAACAGCTTTACAGACGATTTTATATTCGGTTTGGTTGTTAGTTGCCTCTTTATTGCCAAGTTTAGGGTATACCGGACGATTATTTATTTCGCCAATTGCGGCAGGAATTGTATTTTTGCTCGGGCTTTGGATGATTTTTTACGCGGTAAAGTTGTATCAGCTCAGAACTGCTAAAGCCGCCAGAACACTTATGTTAGTGAGTGTTTCTTATATTACTTTGTTGCAAATAGTTTATATTACCGATAAATTTTTAAGATAGTTATGGCACCAACAACAATGACCGCCGAGGAACATAAATCAAGAACTGCAAGATCATACAAATTGCTGTTGTGGTTTGCTATGGCCAGTATGACCATGATGTTTGCCGGAATTACCAGTGCTTTTGTAGTAAGTAAGTCAAGAGAAGATTGGGTTAAAGATTTTCAAATGCCGACTTCATTTTACTTTAGTACTTTGGCAATCATATTATGTAGTGTAACTTTTCATTTGGCCAAGAAAGCCATTCAAAAAGACGACAGAAAAGCAACTACAAGTTTTCTTTTACTGACTTTAGGTTTCGGAATTACCTTCGTGTTTTTACAGTTTAATGGCTTTGAGCAATTGATAAAACAAGGCTATTATTTCACCGGACCGGAGAGCAATATTGCGACAACTTTTCTCTACGTAATTGCCGTAGTACACTTGGCTCACCTCGCCGGAGGAATTATTTCGCTTTTAATCATAATTTATAATCATTTTAAACAAAAATACAATTCAAGTCAAACACTTGGAATTGAGCTAGGTGCAATGTACTGGCACTTTCTTGATTTCTTGTGGATTTGTTTGTTTTTCTTTTTATATTTCTTTAAATAAGAAAAAAAATCTAAATTTGGGAACTTTTTAACTATATAACTTTTATGGGAGCTACAGTTACTACTGCAAATACAAACGAAAATACTTGGGGTGGCGGAAATGAGCCAATGGGTGCCAGTTATGGCAAATTGATGATGTGGTTTTTTATCGTATCGGATGCCTTGACCTTCTCGGGTTTCCTTGCGGCATACGGATTTTCAAGATTTAAATTTATTGATAATTGGCCAATTGCCGATGAGGTGTTTACGCACTTCCCGTTTTTACATGGCGTTCCTGCACCAATGTATTACGTAGCGTTGATGACTTTTATTTTGATTTTCTCCTCTGTAACAATGGTATTGGCTGTTGATGCCGGTCACCAAATGAAACAAAAGAAAGTGGCTTTCTATATGTTGTTAACCATTATCGGAGGTTTGATTTTCGTTGGTTCGCAAGCTTGGGAATGGAAAAACTTCATCAAAGGGGAATACGGTGCTATTGAAACTAAAGGTGGAAGTATCATTCAATTCGTTGATAATACAGGTAAAAGAGTTAAATTAGAAGACTTTGCGGTACAACTTCCGGAAACAAGAGAACAACACAAACGCAGTAATGGAGTTTGGTTTTCTGATGAAGCGGCTTTGCCTACTTATTCAGTTGCCGAAATACAAGCCGGTTTCAAAGCCCATCCTGAATTGTTGGTTAGAACCGAAAAAATCTACAGAGATACCAAAGAAGACAAAGCCAATAAAACTTTACAGCCTGGTTTAAATAAAAACAAACACAGAGAAATTCTGAACAGAGCCGAATCAGAAGTAATGATTGGAAACGCTCATTTAGTAGTTGAAGGAGCTAACTTGGAAAGAAACGAATACGGTAGCAAATTGTTTGCTGATTTCTTTTTCTTCATTACAGGATTTCACGGATTCCACGTGTTCTCGGGAGTAATTATCAATATCATCATCTATTTCAATGTTCTTTTAGGAACTTATGAAAAGAGAAGAAGTTATGAAATGGTAGAGAAAGTGGGACTTTATTGGCACTTTGTTGATTTAGTTTGGGTATTCGTATTTACATTCTTCTACTTAGTTTAATTATAGAAAACTTACAATATTATGTCACACGCACACGAACATGTATCAAATACATCAAGAATCTGGAAAGTTTTTATCCTTTTATCTGTCGTAACTATCGTTGAGGTTGCTTTAGGGATTGTTAGACCGGATGCTTTATTTATGAATAACTTTTTAAGCATGAATTTGCTTAACTGGGTTTTCATTGTCTTAACCTTGTACAAAGCTTACTATATTGTTTGGGCTTTTATGCACATGGAAGGTGAAAGAAATAGCTTGAAATGGGCAGTTGTTGCCACCGTTATTTTCCTTGTATTATATTTACTTTTTATATTATTGGTCGAAGCAGATTATATCTACGGGATTTTTAAAGATTCTACTATTAAATGGAATTTTTAACAATATATTAATTCAAAAAAAAGTCCCGATTCAGTCGGGATTTTTTTATTTTTGTACCACTGATTTTCACTATCCTAATGAAAAAAAATCTTGTCCTTTTCATCTTGTTTGTTTTACCCATCGTAGCCTATCTTTTCTTTGCTTCGGGTGTAAATAGTTTTATCACTTTGCCAACCATTACGCCAACGATTCCAAATGTTGATGCCCAATGGAAAACCCTCAATGATAAAAAAGTTACTTTAGATGCTAAAATAACAATACTCGGTTTTGCCGGAGAGAATATCATGGCGAATAGCGGTAATTTTTTCACGCTCAATCAAAAGATATACAACAAATACAGAGAATTTAAAGATTTTCAATTTGTATTTATAGCACCGGAAGGAACCGAGGCACAAGCCCAAAGACTTTTAAAGGAATTAGATGCGTTAACCGATGTTTCGGGTTATCATTTTGTTTTTGCCAAACGGGAAGCCATTCAAGCGTATCATGCCCAATTAAAGTTATTGGGCAAGTTAGACGATAACTTTGGAACGCCTTACGTTTATATAGTCGACAAGAAAAGAAATCTTCGCGGGCGAAAAGGGAAAAGCGATCAAGGTAAACCGGAATACAAAGAAGGTTACAACACAACATCAGCAGCCGATTTGCATAATGATATGATGGATGATGTAAAAATTATTTTGGCCGAATACCGTTTGGCTTTAAAACGAAACAACGCAGACAGAAAAATTTAGAGTTAGCCATATGAAAAATAAATCATACATCGGATTATCCTTTATCATTTTGGTCTTTGGAATTATTTTTATTCCCAAAATCATCAATAGAGTAAAAAACGGCACAGTTGTTCAAGGGGATAGAATTGATGCAGTTTCCAATAATAAAAAAGCTGAAAACGGTTTGTTAACGATTGGACCGGCACCAAGTTTTGAACTCACCAATCAGAACAATGAAAAAATCACCAACGAATCTTATAAAGGGAAAGTATATGTATTAGAGTTTTTCTTCTCGACTTGTCCTTCTATTTGTCCCATCATGAATAAAAATATGGTGGACATTCAAAATGAGTTCTTTGGCAATCCTAATTTCGGAATAGCGTCAATCACTATTAATCCGGAATATGATACTGCCAAGGTTTTAAAAGAACACGCGGAACTTATCGGAGCAAAATCTTCCAATTGGCATTTTTTAACCGGTGACAAAGAGTATATTTATGGTATTTCTAATAAAGGATTTAATATTTATGCCGGAGAAGATAAAAAAGCAGCAGGTGGTTTCGAACACTCAGGGCTTTTCGCTTTGATTGACAAAGAAGGTAATATCAGATGTAGAAAAGATAAATTTGGCAATCCTATTTTGTATTATGACGGATTGGATAAAAAAGGAGTAAAAGCGATAATTGAAGACATTAAAAAGTTATTAAATGAATAATCAGGAGAATAAAACCTTGGAAAGAAAATTTAGAGGTTCCATTATTGCGGTTTCTATAATTATCCCGATAGCGGTAGCTGTTTTGTTTACCGTAAAACTAAAAGATTTCGGAATCAATATAGAGCCCTTAAGCTTTTTGCCGCCAATTTATGCATCAATCAATGCGGTGACGGCCTTGCTTTTAATTATGGGCGTATTGGCTATTAAAAACGGGAATAGAAAGGTGCATGAAAGGATTATGACTTTAGCTATTGCCTGTTCTGTGGTTTTTCTAGTTATGTATGTCGCTTATCACATGTCGGCTGATTCTACGAAATACGGAGATATCAATGCGGACGGACTTTTAGATGACAAAGAATTGGCCAATGCCGGTTCGATGCGTAGCGTATACTTTTTCATTTTGATTTCACATATTCTTTTGTCAATAGCGATTATTCCAATGGTGTTGTTTACTTATGTGAGGGCTTTAGCCGAACGTTTTGACAGACATAAAAAACTAGCCAAAATTACTTTTCCTATTTGGTTGTATGTTGCCGTAACCGGCGTAGTGGTTTATTTGATGATTTCGCCTTATTATGCTAACTAAAGCCAAAAGCCAAAAGCCAAAAGTCAAAAGTGTCAGTGGTAAGGTCTTATTACTTATTGCCTATTGCCTAATGCCTATTGCCTCAACTGCGCAATGCGCTATGTGCAGAGCAGCACTAGAAAGTTCCGGAAATAATGCCAAAGTAGAAGCTGTAAACGACGGAATCGTTTTCCTAATGGCCATTCCTTATATTATAGTGGCCGGAATTGGTTTCGTGGTCTATAAAATGTATTACAAAAAGAAATAGGTTGTCATTTCATTCTATTGGAAACTGAACACTGCCAACTGAACACTGAGAACTGACTTTACTCCATTCCGTCAATTTTCACACTCATTTTTCCGGTAGTTGTAATAAAGGCGATAATGGCTTTATCTGTAACTTCTACTTTTTCAAATTCAAAATCATTCATGGTTCCGTTTACGAAAACTCCTTTCATGGGGGAATAATTGTTCAAGTAAGGCAGTAGACTTTTTTTACCTTCTTCCAAATTCGCTTTGATGGAATAGCGACAATTTTCTTGAATTTTTCTCAAAATTACCCCTTGCAATAGCCAATTGGCGGTTCTGGTTAAAATGCCTTTTGAGTTCAGCACATAATCCATTTGGTCAAAATAAATTTCTTTGGTAATCGCATTGTAATTTGGAATTCCCGACAAATAAATACTGCCGTTGATGCTCCCACTCATGTCTAAAGCAATGATAATTTTGCCGTCTTTTTGCCACATGGCTACATTTTCAATCGTTATTTTTCGACTGCCGGAAGCAAATTCCTTGCCTTTGAAATTGGCCGTAATAATTTTCGAAGCACTTTCATAAGTAGAAATGGCGGCCACATTAGCCGAAACAGTGGTTGGTATTTTAGTCACGGCTTTAAATTGAATGGCCTCTCGGTCAAAAGTGTTTTTGGGTTTCAAACCTACCATAGTTTGCATATTGCATTTCAATCCTAAATCCATTTTAATCTCACTTTTGCTTAAAACAGCATCGGTAACATAAACTTCTATCGGAATCAACTTGAACCAAGTTTGGTATTGTTCACTGGTTACAAATGGCGTGCTCATGTTTTCCAAGACATCCAATACATAAGGTTTGAAATCACAGGACTTTTCGATGGCTTCGTCTATTTTTTTGGCTACTTTTGATTTAAAGATGGAAAGTGTCGGATTGATGATATAAGTAATTGGCACATATTTTCCGGAAACCAATATCGTCGGACTTTCAGACCATTCAAAATCTTCGATTTTAGAAGTAGTTGATAATTTCCAATTGGATAGTTTTACATCGCTAACCATCGTAATGGTTCCGTTTAAATTGATTTCGCGAGTGTCGTTTAAGCCCATGAAATCAGTTCCGTATTTTATTTTGGCCCAAATTTTCAAAGGCATTGTAGTTTGAATTTTACCGTTTTTTTCTACCAATCTGATTGGAGCGGTTTTCCAAATTTTCATTTCGGTTTTGTCATCAGCCAAATTCGAATCGTCATAAATCTGTCCATTCATGGTTTTGTTCAATTGATTCTCTATTTCTTTTAAAGAAATTTCCAAAGGCATATTAACAAAGGAGGTCTTTGTTTTATAAACCATTGGTGCGTCATTTGATGGGAGTGGTTTTAAAGCCTCGATTCTTTGAGTAGTAGCACAGCTGTTTATCAGAATTGAAAAGAGAAGCAGAAAGAGAATCGATTTTAGGACTGACATAAATAAAAATAATTTTTGTCAAAAATAAATGTAAATATTGTAACCGACTGTAACATTATTAAAAAAATAGTGTCTAAAACATTGAGTCTTTAATTAAGAAATAAAAGCCAAAAATAATATCTTTGTTTATTCAAGGAATTTGGGTTTGATTACCTCTTTTAATATGAAAATAATAAAAATTCACCTCTTACTTACTTTTGTCTTGTTGCTGGGATTTGGTGCTGCAGCACAAACAAAGAAATGGACTATTGAAGAGTGCGTAGCTTATGCTATGAAAAACAATATTTCCATCAAGCAATCGGAACTCGATGTAAGATTAGCGGACATTGACAAAAAAGCGGCTGTGGGCAACTTTTTTCCGAGCTTAAATGCCAGCAGTCAACATTCTTGGAGCATTGGAGCTAACATCAACCCGGTGACTAACGCACGTGAAAATCAAACTACTCAATTTACCCAAATGAGTTTAAGTTCAAGTGTTGATCTTTACAATGGTTTGCAAAATCAAAACCGACTGCGAAGAGCCAAATTAGCACAATTGGCTTCTCAATACCAATTGACCAAAATGCAAGATGATATTTCACTATTTGTCGCCAATGCTTATTTGGATATTTTATTTAACAGAGAAAACTTAAAAGTACAGCAAAGCCAATTAACCAATGATGAAAAACAGTTGATTCGCGCACAAGAGTTAGTTGATGCCGGAATGGTGCCTCGTGGAGACTTATTAGATATGAGAGCTACGGTCGCTTCAGATAAACAAAAAGTTGTTGTGGCAGAAAATGCTTTACTTATTTCGCGATTGAGCTTAGCCCAATTACTTCGCCTGGAAGATTTTGCCTCTTTTGATATAGCCGATGTTGATATTGAGCCTACACCAAGTCCGGTGATGGCAGAGTCGCCGGAAGCTATTGTAGCCAAAGCCAATGAAGTTCGTGTAGAAATTAAAATTGCGAAAGCCAATCTTGATTTAGCCGAACGCGATATAAAAATTGCCAAAGGCGCTTTACAACCGAGCCTTTCTTTTGGGTATAATTTTGGAACCAACGCCAGTTACTCCGACAGAATAATTGGAGTCGACTCTAATGGTGTGCCGATAATCGCCGGACCACTCCCTGTTTTTGACCAGTTTAGTGATAACAAAGGGCACAACTTCGGACTCCAACTGAATGTGCCAATATTCAATGGTTTTTCAGCAAAGAATAATGTAGATCGATCTAAAATAGCTTATGAAAGGTCTAAAAATACTTTTGATCAGGCAAAAATAGATTTGGAAACCAATGTCTATAAAGCCATAACCGATACCAAAGGCGCACTCAATACTTATGAAGCTTCTATTGCTACTTTGGAAGCCAGACAAGAAGCGTTTAATTATGCGAAAGAAAAATATGCAGTTGGAATGATGAATGCCTTTGACTACAATCAATCGCAAACGTTATACATCAATTCCCAATCGGATGTGATTCGTGCCAAATACGATTACATCTTTAAAACGAAAGTCGTAGAACTCTATTTTGGAATCCCAATCATTCAAAAACAATAAAACATGTCAAAAAAGAAAATATATTGGTTAGTAGGAATAATCGCGTTGCTTTTAATAGTATTAGTGATTTTAAAGAAAAATGGAGTAATCGGTGCAGATGATGGTATCATTGAGGTAGAAACTGCTAAAGCCGATGAAATTACAATTATCGAAACGGTTTCGGCTACCGGTAAAATTCAACCGGAAATTGAGGTAAAAATCTCTTCTGAGGTTTCGGGAGAAATTATCGATTTGCCCATCAAAGAAGGACAAGTGGTTAAAAAAGGACAACTTTTAGTCAAAATCAATCCCGATTTATATACTTCAGGCTACAACAGAACGATTTCTAACTTGTCTGGAACCAAAGCCGGTTTGAGTCAGGCCGACGCTACATTTAAAGAAGCAAAAGCCAGTTACGACAGAAGCAAAACGCTTTTTGACAAAGGCATCATTTCCAAATCAGAATGGGACAAAGCAACCGCTACTTTTGAAGGTGCTAAAGCCAACAAAGAATCCGCTTATTACAATGTACAAAGTGCTAACGCCACGGTAAGAGAAGCTAAAGACAACTTAGGCAGAACCACCATTTATTCTCCGGCAGACGGAACAATTTCTTCTCTTGGTGTCGAATTAGGCGAAAGAGTTTTGGGAACCCAACAAATGACCGGAACGGAAATTCTTCGTGTAGCCAATTTGGACAACATGGAAGTGGAAGTAGATGTAAACGAAAATGACATCGTTAAAATCAGTATTGGTGACAGTACCAATATTAGTGTTGATGCTTATTTGAAAAAGGAATTCAAAGGCATAGTAACTAGCATTTCTAATTCTGCGAGTACAGCAACTACCGCTGATCAAGTGACTAATTTTAAGGTAAAAGTTAGAATTCTAAAAGAATCTTATCAAGATTTATTAGAAGGTAAATCGGCTAATTTTTCGCCGTTCAGACCGGGAATGACTGCAACGGTTGACATAATCACGACAAGAAAAGAAAAAGTAATTGGTGTGCCAATCAGCTCTGTTTTGGTGAAATCAGATACCACGGCTACGAAATCCTATATGGTTAAGGAAGAGCCGGAAGAGAAAAAAGTGACGGCCAAAAGCGATAAAAAATTTGAATGTGTATTTGTGAAAGTTGGTGACAAAGCCAAAATCAGAGTCATTAAAACAGGCATTCAAGATGATACTAATATTGAAGTGGTTTCAGGTTTGAAAAAAGGGGATGTTGTGATTATCGGACCTTATACTACGGTGACCAAAGACCTGAATTCGGGTGATAAAGTAAAATTGAAAAACAGTACAGACAAAGAAAAAGCCAAATAAATTTTGACCTACATTCTTAACATTGAAACCGCAACGAAAAATTGCTCAGTATCTTTAGCCAAAGACGGAAAAACAATATTGCTTAAAGAAATAGCCGAACAAGGTTATTCTCATGCTGAAAAATTGCATGTTTTTATAGAAGATATTTTAAAAGAAGCAGGAATTACAGTCCGAGATTTGAAAGCGATTGCCATCAGCAAAGGTCCGGGATCTTATACGGGTTTGCGCATCGGTGTTTCGGCGGCAAAAGGTTTGTGCTATGCGTTGCAAATTCCATTAATTTCAGTGGACACTTTACAAGTTTTGGCCCAAAAAGTAACCCAAAATGATGGCTTAATTATTCCGATGATTGACGCCCGAAGAATGGAAGTTTATAGTGCTGTTTTCGACCATAATTATCAAAAAATAGCGGAAGTACAAGCAGAAGTTTTAACCGAAGTCAGTTATGCTGATAGGACAGAAACCATCTATATTGTAGGCGATTGTCAGGAAAAATGCCAATCAGTTTTGACCGCAGTCAACTTCGTATTTCTACCGGAAATTGTATTTCCTTCTGCTAATGAGATGAGTCCAATTAGCTATAAAAAATTCATTCAAAATGAGTTTGAAGATGTGGCTTACTTTGAGCCTTTTTACTTGAAAGATTTTATGTTGACTAAAAAAACATAAATTATCCTTTCGAGGTCTCAAGCACAAATGGTTGTATTGAAATTCCGGCCGCTTCAAAAGCTTCTTTACAGTTTTCCAAAATATCAGAAGACATATCACTAAAATCGATATTGGTCGCCCAAGGTCGGATTGACAATTGTACAGCCGAATCGGTTAAACCTCTCACAGCAACTGTTGGCGCAGGATTTTTTAAAACTTTAGGATGGTTTTGCATCACTTTCATGACGATGTCTTTGGCGGTTTTAATATTGGTGTCATAGGAAAGGGAAAACAACAAATCTGCTCTGCGGTTGCCTTGCATCGAATAATTAATGATTACATTATTTGATAGAATTCCGTTTGGGATAAAAATAGTTTGGTTGTTTCCGGTAATTAATTTGGTTACAAAAATCTGTATTTCCAACACAGTTCCAATAACGCCCTGTGCTTCAATGGTGTCGCCAACTCTGAAAGGTTTGAATAAAATAATCAACATTCCGCCGGCAAAATTGGACAAAGAGCCTTGAAGTGACAAACCAATCGCCAAACCAGCCGCACCGAGAATTGCCACAAATGAAGAAGTTTCTATGCCTAATTTGGAAATAAAACTCACAAACAACAATATGCGTAATGCCCAAAGTAAACTATCGGCTAAGAATTTAGATAAGGTTGGGTCAAATTCTCTTTTTACCATGATTTTTCTAACCAAACGATTGATAAATCGAATGACATACAATCCGATGAAAAGGATGATTAATGCCGAAATCAGTCTCGGAGAATAATCAATTAAAAGCGTGGTAAATTGTTCAACGTATTCTGCAAAGGAGTGAATCGAAAGCGAGCTGTTCATAGTCATATTGTAAAAAAAATCCCGAAAGAATCGGGATAATTATGGATTGCAAAAATAATAATTTTTAAAATTAATCCGCGTCTTCTTCTACACGATTTACCGCATCACTAGCTTTTTCTTCAGCTGCATCAACAGCGTCGTTAGCATCGTTGGTAAATGAATTTATTTTTTCTTTGGCAGTTTCTGCCAACTCATTTATTTTTTCTCTGGCGTTATCGACTACATTGTCTATAGTTTCAGACGCTTGTGGTACATATTCGCTTATTTTTTCTTTAGCGGTTTCCACAAATTCTTCTACTTTATCCACTACCGGATCAGCTATTTCTTTAGCTTTTTCAATGGCGTCATCAGCAAAATTACTGGCTTGTTCTCCGGCTTTACCTTTTGAGCCTCCGAACAAATTTTTAAAAAAATCTCCAAATCCCATATCAGTTGTTTTTATTGGTTAATAATAACAATATTACGATTTTTTCTAAGAATTTGGTGTTATTTTATTGATAATTTCTTGTAAATCAATGGTTGGTGTATCGCAAGTTTTGTTCTGGCACAAATACAATAACGTTTGACTTTCCACAAATCTATTTTCTAAAAATGGCAGAGCGGAATCAACTTTGGCTCCGGCAAGAATGAGGTTAGGCATATACTGTTGGTTGATTTGGGTCAAATAATCCAAAGCTCTTTCACCACAAATCGCCAATTCTTTGTTTTGTTCCGAATAATTTAAAAGCACATTCAGCCAATTTGAGAAAGCCGATGGATAATCAATCGTCGGAATAATATTTTGCACCATTTGTTCGGCTATCGATTCGTAATAACTATTGTTGAAATAAATACCCAATCGAAATAAATTACTCGCCATAACTGAATTCGCGGCCGGAATCACATTGTCCTCGACTTCAAAATGTGCTGTAATTAAGGCTTCGTCATTTTGAGAAGTAAAAGAAAAAAACTGTTCTTTTTCGTTATAGAAAAAATCAAAACAATAATCTGTTAATTGCTTGGCATTTTGCAGCCATTGTTCGTCCAAAGTCGCTTCATACAAACCAATAAATCCTTGAATCACCTGAGCATAATCTTCTAAATAAGCATTGATGGTGGCTTTAGCTACGCTCTGTTCGGCTCCGCCTCGAGTGCCGTTTTTATACGTTCTAAATAAATTGCCATCTGAAGACCAAAGATTTTTAGTGATGAAATGGGCATTTTGCAAAGCGATGTTTAAATATTTTGGGCTGCCTAAAGCTTTAAAAGCGTCAACAAAGCCTTTAAGCATTATGGCGTTCCAAGAAGTCAGGCATTTGTCATCGAGTCTGGGTTTGCTGCGTTTTTCTCTTTCAGTATACAGTTTTTGTTCCCATGATTCTTTTTTTTGTGCCAATGTTTCCACAGACATATTTTGCTTTTTAGCGATTTGTTCCAAAGATTGATTTTGAATCAAAACATAATTACCGTGTTCCCAATGACCAAATTCATTGATATTGAAAACTTCGGAAAACAAGTCGAAATCTTCACCAATAAATTCTTGTAATTCTTCTTTCGTCCAAACATAAAATGCGCCTTCTTCTAAATGATTTTCGGCATTCAAACTGTCGGCGTCGAGTGCAGAATAGAAACTTCCTTCCGAAGTCAGCCATTCTTTTTCGACGAAAGTCAAAGTTTTTTCGATGACTTCTTTATATAATAGATTGCGGGTTAATTTATAAGCATTCGCGTAAAGCGAAACCAACTGACCGTTATCATATAACATTTTTTCAAAATGCGGCACATGCCATTTCATATCCACAGAATAACGTGAAAATCCGCCGTCTAGTGTGTCGAATAAGCCACCGTAAGCCATTTTGGTTAATGTCAGATTGGTAAAATCGAGTAAACTTTGGTTTTGGGTTTGGTATCCATAACGTAACAAGAATTCATAATTCGTTGGCATCATAAATTTTGGAGCTCTTGCCATACCGCCAAATTCCCAATCGAAACTTTTTTGCCATTTTTCGACTAATTTTTCTAAGCGGTCTAAACTGTTGTCGACAGGCGAATCGATTTTAGGAATTATGCTTAATGACTGTAAACCTTCATGCAGTTGTTGGGCATAATCAAAAATGGTTTCCGGGTTTTGAGTATAAATTTCTTGAAGTTTTTCTAAGGAATTGATCCACTCATTTTTTTTGAAATACGTTCCGCCCCAAATAGGTCTGCCATCAGGCAAAGTGACCACGTTCATGGGCCAACCACCATGACCGGTCATGACTTGAACTGCTTTCATATAAACAGCGTCGATATCCGGACGTTCTTCGCGGTCGATTTTGATGTTGACAAAATGGGCGTTCATTACGGTGGCAACATCGTCGTTTTCAAAACTTTCGTGTTCCATTACGTGACACCAGTGACAGGCAGAATAACCTATGCTGATGATGATGAGTTTGTTTGCTGTCTTGGCTTGTGCCAAAGACTTTTCGTTCCAAGCTTTCCAATGCACGGGATTGTTGGCGTGTTGGAGTAGGTATGGGCTGGTTTCCAGATGTAGTTCGTTCATGATTTATTTTTTAGCCCTGATTGCAGCAAGTATCCTTTTTTTTAATTGAGTGTCTTGATTGCGCCCGGTGTGATAAAAAAAGATATTGCGGAAAGCGGGAAACAGCTCCTAAAATTTAATTAAAAAAAGCGTCCGATTTGGACGCTTAAAGGTAGTTTTTTATTTTGAAATACGGCTTATCCATTAATGGCTTCCACCACAATGTCTTTATCATTCAACATGTCTTTCAGCATATTTTCGATACCGTTTTTTAGGGTGAAAGTCGAAGAAGGGCAACCGTTGCAAGAACCTTGCAATACGACTTTTACTCTTTTTTCGGTTTCGTCATAAGAGTCGAAAAGAATATTTCCACCATCGGCAGCGACCGCCGGTTTTACATATTCTTCTAGAATATTGATGATTTGTTGTGACGTTGTATCAAGGTTGTCAAAATTTTTGATTTGTTGTTTTTCTTGCTTTTCGTCATTTACTATCATGGTTTCATCTAACACAGTTCCGCCGTTTTCGATGAATTGTTTGATGAACGTTCGCAATTCTAAAGTGATTTCGTCCCAAGAAGTGCTTTCGTATTTGGTAACCGAGATATAATTTTCGGTGATAAAAATTTCTTTTACGAAGTGGAATTTGAACAATTCTTGCGCTAACGGAGAAGCTTTGGCTTCGTCAATATTTTTGAATTCGACAGCGGTTTTGGTCAAGGCTTTATTGACTACAAATTTCAGCGAAGCCGGATTAGGTGTGGTTTCTCCGTAAACAGTTATGGCTTGTTTTCGGGTTGGGTTTTCGGTTTGTAATACAATAACGCCGCCATTGTTGACAAAACTTTCGATTTGTTCAGTCACTGCGTCTTGAACATCTGACCATTCTACAATGCTAAAACGTTCGATAGCAATAAAATTACCGGAAATGTAGACGGTTTTTACAAATGGCAAGTAAAATAATTGTTGGGCTAAAGGTGAATTTTTGGCTTCGTCAATGTTTTTAAACTCGAAGTTCTCATTTTGAGTAATGAAATCCGGAAATTCAAATTTAATTATTGTTGGGTTTTGGGTTTCTTTTATGGTGATTTTCATCGATTTTATTTATTTTTCTGCAAATTTAACAAAGTTATTTTCGATGATTAACTATATTTGAACAATTAATCAATAATTAACACAATCAAGTGGTTTTAATAAAATAGGACTACTAAAACATTTTTTATTTGATGCAGAAAAAAATACTCATAATTCTCTTTTTGGCGATTAGCTTTTCGTCATATTCCCAATTAATAGTCAATAATACTCAATCGCCTGCGCAATTAGTGCAAAACGTGCTCTTAGGGCAAGGAGTTGCGGCTACCAATATTACTTTTAACGGTACTGCGGCTAATGCCAGTGTTATAAGTGATCAGGTTGGTCATTTTTTAAATGGTTCGTCAACCAATATTGGTCTGGAAGAAGGGATTATTTTGTCAACAGGGAAAGGAATAGTGGCGATTGGGCCGAATAATTCTGGAGGGACAACTAATGCTACGGATAATCCTACTGAAGGAGATGCTGATTTAGACCAATTGACTACCAATACGGTTATGAACATAGCAATTCTTGAATTTGATTTTGTGCCGAATGGACAAACATTGAGTTTTGACTTTGTTTTTGCTTCGGAAGAATACCCTGAATGGGCCAATTCAAGTTTTAATGATGTTTTTGGTTTTTTCTTGAGCGGTCCCGGTATCGCAGGTCCTTATACTAATGGTGCCATTAATATTGCTTTGATTCCTTCGACTACAGTTCCGATTACAATTAACAATTTAAATAACGGAACTACAAATAACGGACCCTGTGAATACTGTTCGTTTTACGTTAATAATGGGACTGGAAGTACTCCTGCAGTTAACAGTACCATACAGTATGATGGTTTTACTTTAGTTATTCCGGCTACAGCCAATGTTCAGTGTGGACAAACGTATCATATTAAATTAGCCATTGCCAATGTCGGAGATAATTCATTGGATTCAGCGGTTTTTCTAAAGGCTAATAGTTTTGCTTCTGCGCCGATAGATTTTCCTAATGATTATTTAGTTTCAAATGGTTTTGCACCTTGTTTTGGGAGTTCTACAGTTATTTGTACTGGTTTGGCAACTACAGTTCCTCATGTTTGGACTCTTGATGGTGGTGTCATTCCGGGTGAAACAGGTCCTTGTTTGACGGTTACTGAGCCCGGCGAATATTGCGCAACCGCATTCCCTTTTGGTCCGGCATGTCCTGTTACAGATTGTTTGATTGTAGAGTTTCTAGATGAAATAATGATAGGTGATCCTAATGATTTAACGGAATGCGATGTGATTTTCAATTTGACACAAAACACACCAATCATCGCCAATAATCTTGATGTTACAATTACTTATCATACCACACTTTCTAACGCAGAACAATTGATAGGCGCTATTCCAAACCCAACAAATTATACAGGTTTTGATGGGCAAATTATTTATGCTGCGATAGAAGATAATACGGTAGGTTGTTTAACAACTACTCAATTTGAGCTGAATGTTATTGTATGTACAACCAACCCGATTCCGACTCAACCACCTAATTTAGCGTTGTGTGAAAGTAGTTTTGGTAGTGGTACGGCCACTTTTAATTTTGTGCCTCAAACACCTATTGTCTTGGGGACATATTCGGCTGCAGATTATACCGTTACTTATCATTTAACACAGAATAATGCGGATAATGATGTAAGTCCTATTGGACCAACAAATGTTGTTGGAACTAATGGTCAAACAATATATGTAAGATTGGAAGAAAATGTTGATCCAACCCATTTTAGCACAATCTCTTTTCAATTGATTGTTAATCCGATACCTACGGCAACAATTTCTATTGCTCCGTCAGTTGTTTGTGCGAATGAAGACAGTACAGTAACTTTTAACGGAACGCCAAATGCAGTTGTAACTTATAATGTTGATGGGAATCCAAATCAAAATATAACTTTGAATGCTGCAGGCAATGCAACAATAGTACTAACATCATTAACAGTTCCATCAACCTACAATTTGGTGAGTATTGCTAATCCAACGACTACTTGTTCACAGTTAATTGCAGGTTCGGCTTCAGTGACGGTTAATCCATTGCCAACGGCCGGTATTTCCGGTACTACGTCAATTTGTGCGGGCAATACAGCAGTTGTGCTATTTAGTGGTACTCCAAATGCTGAGATTACTTATAATATTGACTCAAATCCAAATCAATTAATTGTTTTGGATGCTACAGGTAATGCGTCAGTTACAACACCAGTTTTAAACATTTCTTCTACTTACAATTTAGTCAGTGTTGAAAATCCAGTTACCAATTGTTCTCAATTACAGTCAGGTTCTGCTGTTATAACTGTTAATCCATTACCAACCGTTACAATATCAGGAACGACAGCAATTTGTTTTGGGGATACTGCCACAATTACATTTAATGGTACTCCAAATGCTGAAGTTACTTATAATATAGATTCTAATCCGAACCAAACGATTGTTTTAAATGGATTAGGTAATGAAACCATAGTAACAACTCCTTTAACAGCATCAACTATTTACAATTTAGTTAGTGTCGAAAATACAGCTACTACCTGTTCGCAAACTCAAAGTGGTTCTGCAGTTATTACGGTTAACACTACTCCGGTTATTAGTCAGCCTACTGATTATGTAGTTTGTGATGACAATAATGATGGAATATCTTGTTTGTTTGATTTAGGGACAAAAATCATCGAAGTTAATGGAGGCAATCCCAATATTATTGTAGAATTTTACGAAACCGACACCAGTGGTTCGCCGATTCCTTTGAATTTGAATTATTGTAGTATTGTGCCAGGAATTCAAACCATTTATGTGCGAGCTTACAATGTTGGTTCTCCTGACTGTTATTCTACCACTACATTTGATTTAATCGTCAACCCCTTACCGGTACCCAATCCTATAATTTCAGATTACGAATTGTGTGATTACAATTCAACAGGTGATGAGATTGAGGTATTTACTTTAAATAGTATGGATACTGAGATTGCCAATGGTCAAACTAATGTAACGATCAGTTATTATTTAACTCAAGGCGATGCTCAAACGCAAACCGGTCCACTACCGAATTCCTATCCTAACATCAGCAATCCACAACAAATTTGGATTAATATTAGTGATAATGTTACAGGTTGTGATGCGGTGAGTTCTTTTAATTTGGTGGTGAATCCATTGCCAATTGCTACTACACCTGAACCTATATTCCAATGTAGTAATGGTGCGACGACTCAGGCGGAGTTTGATTTAACTATCAATGAAGGGGTTGTAACAGCAGGTAATACTTCACTAGTTACTGTGACTTATTACACTGCTTTGCTTGCTGCTCAAAATGCGACAAGCCCGATAACTACTCCGGATACTTACATTGGCACGGATAACGAAATTGTTTACATCAGAGTAGAGGATAATGTTACAGGTTGTTATGCTACGACCACGCAATTGCTTAGAGTTACCCAAGGACCAATTGCCATCACACCACAAGCTCTTCATTATTGTGATCCAAACAATGACGGATTTGGCTTCTTTGATTTAGAATCTGCCTCGACAGAGATAGCCGGAGGCATATGGCCACTACTAGGTGTTTCTATCACTTATCATGAAACTGAGACTGATGCGCTGCTTGGCGCTAATCCAAAACCTAGCCCATACGAGAATATCAATCCATGGACACAAACGATTTATGTCAGAGTATTTTATACTTTGACAGGATGTGCTAATTATGTTCAATTACAGTTAATAGTTGACCCAACGCCAGAGGCTACAGAGCCTGATGATTATGAATTGTGTGAT
>NZ_DLGY01000034.1:0-66168 GCF_002482945.1 Flavobacterium sp. UBA7682 | reverse complement strand
AAAGTGCATAGACTATTATCCTTTCGGAAGCCTAGTCCCAAGACGCCATGGCTCCACTGATAGGTACCGTTATGGCTTTAATGGAATGGAAAAAGATGATGAAGTTAAAGGAGAAGGAAACAGCATAAATTATGAGGCAAGAATGTTAGATACCAGAGTAGGTAGATTTTTATCACTTGACCCTTTAGCTACAGTTTATCCTGAATTAACACCTTACCAATTTGCTAGTAATACTCCTATTCAGGCTATAGATTTAGATGGGCTTGAACAGTATCACTACACTTTAAATTTTGACAAAAAAGGGAAGGCATCAGTAAATCTAACACATGAAACTCACTTTACATATGAACATTGGAGGTGGGGTAAGTCAAAAATATTCGGTATTAATGTGCCAGTTCCGGAGAGTTATAGAACTGAAGACCATAAGTGGGTAGTTCATACAGGAATAGTTCACGAAGGTTTAACACCGGATAACAGTCAAATTTATAGAATGGAGCTTTCACGACAGTTTGATTCTAAAAAAGAAATGGACGCTTGGCTTGCTAATGTAACACCTGCTAAGTTAAAGGAAGTTGAACAAAATTATACTACATTAGATAAACTGGGACATTATTTGTATATCATACAAGATGTTTATAGAGATTCAAGGCCTGGAGGCGGGAGTGGAACAAAAAAATCAATAGTCAAGAGTGGGAATGCACCTAAGCAATTGATTAAAAATAAATTGCCTGTAAGCCGAGATGGTAAACTTTTGGGGTCAATTCAAAATGGAAATGTCAAAATGTATGGAAAAACTCAAGCAAATGGTAATTTTGATTTCATTGTAACTGAGAAAGGTGACGTTTTATTGGGGAGAAAGCATTCTTTTATGTCGGGTGGTTCTGATGTACAGGCTGCAGGAATATTGAAAATGAGAAATGGTAAAATTGTTAATATAGATAACAATTCAGGGCATTATACTCCAAACTTGGAAGAAGCTAAAAATTTCAAGGAAATATTAAAAAAGAATGGAGTTGATGTTAGCAATGCACATCTAAAAGTTTACGATGAAAATGGAAATACCATTCATCACGAAGTACCTAAAGATTATAATAATTAAAAAATGGAGGAATTACTTTTTTTATCAAAAGACAAGAGCACAACGTTTTCTTTAGAACATAGGGAGATATGTTATTTGTATTCCTACCTTCTGAGATTTTCCGAAAAGTATAAGATTGAATTATTCAATGGAGATTTTTTATTTGAAAATGAAACTCTTTTTTTATTAAAAGAATTAATCAAAAACGCATTACTTGAATTAATTAAAGATGTATATGTTAGACCTTTGGACAAAGACATTTCAAAACATTCAACGAGATATGAAAGATTTATTTTAGAAGATAAAAAATACATTGTAAATTATACAACTTCAGTATCGGGAAGATTGATTTACGTTCTTTATTTAAGATATCAATTTATTTCTTCTGAAATGGACAAAACTGATGGTGGTGTTTATTTGAGGCTAAAGAAGAACGATTATACTTATTGGTAATAAAATAAATATAACCACAAAATATAGGCTAAAAAATTGTGTTTTTAGTTGTATTCACTCCACGTTCTTATAAATAATCCCATACCCTTTCGGAAGCCTAGTCCCAAGACGTCATGGCTCTAATGATTCCTACCGTTACGGCTTCCAAGGACAGGAAAAAGATGATGAGATTAAAGGGGAAGGGAATTCATTGAATTACACTTTTAGGATGCATGATCCGAGAGTGGGACGGTTTTTTGCGGTGGATCCGTTGGATAAACAATATCCTTTTTATTCGCCATATCAATTTAGTGGCAATAGGTTAATTGATATGGTCGAATTAGAGGGTTTAGAACCAGCAGAAGCTGGTAATAGAGAAGGTCAAAAAGGAGATGCTTTTGATTATAATCTCATATCTGACAATCCAGGAGATATATTAAAATTTTCCTTTAGCAATCAAACATGGACTTGGCATGCAGGAACAAAGACTACTACTGCTGGCTGGAAAACAGCAGATGAGTATAAACAAACTGTAATGCCCTTTGCTATCGATTTGGCTCAGTCGCAAGGTTGGAGTTATGGACTTCGTTGGGAAGATGCTAAACTTTTAATAAATAACCCTGGTGAACCAAGTAATAAGATATCGGAAGAAACAAATAATTTCTTGACATCTAGACCAGCACTCGATGCCAATCTAATTTCAGAATTAACACAACTTGGAGCGAGTCAAATAAATTCTTTTAATAAAGCTCGTTATTTTTCGGCTACTGGGAATGCTGAACAAATGGATTTCTCTTCTCCTATATTTGGAATGGGTGTTGGAACCGGAATAAGAGGATTAGCTACTGGGAGTAAAAAAACTATTGATATATTTAGAGCCGTTAGTGCAGAAGAATTAATTGATGTAAGTTCCAACAGTTTTAGATTGATAGAAGGAGGGTATGGGACAGGAAAACTTTTTACAACATCATCTCAGAATGCAACAAATTATGGTAGGTTATTTTATCAGTCTGAAACGAGTGCGAAGCCGTTCTTTATTTTAAAAACTTCAATTCAAACGAAATATGAAGCTCAATTGTTTAGAACAGAGATGGATTTAATGGACGCGATTTCTGTTCCTGAAAATCTTCTAAAGAAATTAAACAAAACAAGTGTTATAGATGAAATGCCAATTCCTAATCATCCATGGATAAAAAAATAATCTTATGACATACAATCTTTTATTTGAAATAACTTTTGATAAAAAAAGTAAAAGGAAACAGCCTATTAGAAATAATTATCGCCCAGGGTTTGAAATTAATAAAAATTCATTTTTTTCAGGGACTATTCGACTCATTGATACAGAAAGTTTATTGCCAGGAGAGACCTGCAATGCTATTGTTGGGTTCTTTTCCAATGAACCATTCAAAGATCTTAAAAAAGAAGATGTTTTAGATTTTTACGAAGTTCCAAATAAAATAGGAACATCAAAATTAATTGAAGTTATAGGATGGGGTGATTTATAATTTCCGAAAAAATTAAATGCGACTAGAAGATTTAAGTTTATCAGATTCGAAAATACCCGATAGCGCATTCTATGATAAAAATCAACTTCAAAACAAATTTAGCAATATAACGTCCAAATCATTGTCCAAGACTGCATAAACCCTATGGCTCGGATTTGCAATCCACGGTGTATTTAAAACAGATAATGTCATTGGAACAATTGATGTAGCTTGGAGTAAAGTCAAAGCAGTAGACCCAAAGAAGTGGGATAAAAATCTCGGAGTTGGAAGTACTGAAACAATTGACAGTATTACAAGGTCTATTACAAAAGTCAATAATGAAATTTATGAATCATTTACAGTTGATTTGAAGAAAGTAGTAGGTTATGAAGGAGGTAATTTAGGTTCTGGTGTAGACTTAACAAAAGTATTAATCTCGGTTAAAAAGAATACCAGCGAAGTAATAACTGCATTTCCAACAAAATAAATATATGAATTTCGAAATAAAATTAAATACTTCTAATACAAATCATGATTTACATTCAGATATATTAGTTTCATTTCAAGGTATTAATGATAATGAAATAATAGATAGTTATTATTTTTTTGATGGTATTAATTCCTCTTCAAAAGAGAATTATTATCAGAATTTAGGATTTAAATTAATTGAAAAAATCAAAAGTTGGATTAAAGAAATAGATAAGGATAATCTATCAAAGGATAATTTATTTGTTATTGACATTTCAGATGAATATATAGGAGCTTTCAGGCTTTATATTACAGATGAACTTGGTAACAGATTAAGTTATGGTATAATTAGAAACCCCATTACTTTTGAAATTAGAGATTTCATAAATGAGTTTGAAGCAAATTCATTTGTAGAACTATATGTTATAAATCCTCAAATTTCTATATCTGACTTTAAAGACAATTTAAAATCTTCTATAGATTTAATACTACATCAAATTAATGATATAAACTAATTTATTTCAGTTTCGCGTACCAGAGTTAAACGATATAAACCGTCTATTACATCAAAACCAAACTAAGTTAAAATGATTTATAGCCAAGAATTTAAAGAAAAAGTCAATTATGTTAATATAGAGATTAATAAATTTATTGAAATTACTGAGAAACAAAATGCAAAAGATCAATTATTATATGCGTTTCGTGAAGGGCTAGCTGAGTTAAATAAATTTATTATATCAGATAAGGTAATGGATGAAAAATTTATTCTTAGATGGGATTTAATTTTTGGTCAATCATTTAGATCATTTGAAGGTCACCCTTTTTTAGATAATTTAGAAGAAATACATAAGAGATACATACAGTTTATTCAATGTAAATCATCTATTAATTTAAAATATTGAATGCAGAAGAAAGAATATTAGTTAAATATAAATAGATTATTTTCAGGTTTGTATTAGCTATAAAGAGATGAATTAGATTGGTTTCAGATCCAACTGATCCAATAAATTTATTTATCAATAAAAAAGACGCCTCTGGTGGTCTAACCATGTTTGGTCGAGAAGTAGAATATTTAACAAAAGAAAAAGGTTATAAAATTAATGGCGCTAATGCAGTAAAAGAATAGTTTATGGGATTTACTACACAAGTTTTAAACATATTTTCTAAAAAAATTCAGGAATACAATCTAAAAGTTGATCATGAAAGTGAGTATTCTGTCTTTTTAAAATTTAATAAATTTGAAATTAATATTTATAAGGAGTATTCAAATGTTTTCGCTGAAATAATTGATAATAAAGATGAAAAGTATGATTTAGGATTGCTATACTCATTAGTTTTAAAATTAAATTTTAATACCTATAATGATGTTTTAGATACCGAAGAAAAAAACAGGCAGCAATTAAATAACTATTTAGAGATTATCTCGGTCATCTTAAAAGATATTGGTGCAGGAAATTTTGAGTGGAAAAATAAGTATGCAAAATATTACACTGATTTGAGGTATATCCAATTCAAAATGGGAAGTAAATTTTCATTTAATCATCCCATTTACAACAAATTTATCAGCAATGACTTAACATGGAAGATAGATTTAGAAAATGGAGTATAGTACATTAAATAAGACATCAAGTAGGTTCAAACAAGCTAAATCAATAACTCTCCAACTTACTATGCACCTTGTCTATTTCCCTATCGATATAGACTTGAGCGTAGTGCACATATCTGTTAAAAGAACTACTGGCAGTGCTATGACCACTTATCTTTCTAACAAGGTGCTCCGGCATACCAAGAATTAAAAGTGTTGTTATAGCGGTTCTACGCATCATATGCGAACTCATTTTATCACAAAAGCGGTCTTTACTATCTTTAGTAGATTTAATTTGTTTGGCAACTCCTTGCTTTTCACGTGATATTTCTATGGGTGTGGTGAACTCTGCCAATTCCCCAATTTGTTTTAGACTTTTATTAAAATTAAATAAGGTTATACCCCCAAATAATGATTTCTTTGTGTTTTTGGATAGGTACCTTTGTACAATCAATACAGCATAGTTAGGTAACTTTATGGAACTGCTTGTTTTTGTTTTCTTAGATTTTAATCTCAAATACCAATCTTCACCCGACTGCTCTAAGTTTTTGTTAGTCAGTAAAAAAATATCAGAATAACGTAATCCTGTAGTACAACCAAAAACAAATATGTCTTTAATCTTCCGTAGACCGGGCGTTAATTTCTCCTCAAATTCCTTATCGTGAATTAAGAACTTCAATTGTTCCGGAGATAAAACCAAAATATCAATTTCTTCCTTCCTTACATAAAATTGTTTATGAAAATCTCCGGTATAGATATCTTTCTCCAGTTTTAAATAATTAAAAAAGACTCTGATTATTTTTATCGTAGCGCCAACATAGTTGTCATAACATCCCCTTTTATACAAGAACTCTGTGAAGTTTTTGTAAAATTTTTTCCAATAATTTTTCTCAGATAATAATTCCTTCTTTGTGAGTTTTAAAATATCGCATACTCTAAGTTCTGTTTGAGTTTCTTCACTATATAAAATTAGATTTCTTAGTACGTAAGTATAGTTGTCAATAGAGCTTTTAGTGATTCGCTCTCCATTCTTCTTTAATCGTTTACCCGACTCTGATTCTTTAATAAATTGTTTGAATAAAGGGATTAGTGGTTTGACCTTTTTCATGTTGCGGTTTTTCCCAAAAATACGTGAAATGTTGTAAAATAAAAAAACTACAATTCTAAAAGTTGTAGTTTTTTTCTTAATTGTTTACCAGACGAAAGGATTTGTGTGGGATTAGGGCTTAACCTTTCCAATATTTGATGATTTCATTCTTATCAAAATTGGGACTCCATTCAGAAACATTAATCTTGCCAAACAAAAAGTAGCTTGTTAAATCGACTAATTTCAAATTATCTAAAAACCAATTGCTTTCTGTAGATTCCATCCTGAAATCTTCGTAGTAGACATAAATGGCAAACCATCTTTAATCCATTGTTCCAGATATTTGATAAATGTATTATCTCCATAGTTTAACTCATCAATTCCAAACTCAAAGGTCAAACATTGCACGTGTCCTTCGAAAGACTACAAATTTATCAATTTCGCCCGTATCCATAAAAATAGGCATTATTCATTATATTTTCCATATTACTTTTTAATTAATTACGTCTGCTATTGGGTTAGTTCAATTAATTCGGTTTTTCCTAAATTTTGAAATCTATTTATCAAATCAGCTTCATTCAAAAAATTAGAGGTTTGTATAATATTTCCGTCATGACCACAAGTCGATATTAAAAATTCCCCATCTGACAAAGTTAATTTAATTCCGTGAGGATTAAATTCCTTTTCATCAGGGATATTTAAAAACTCTATTCGAATAATCTCTTTACCAATTAAATTTCCTAAGCTTTTGGAGGGGCATATTTTAAAAGTTTCGCGTACAAGAGGCATTGATTCTGCTTGCTCATCTGACATCCAAAAGTGCATTCTGTTCTCAAAATCGGAAAAATCATACATGGGTTCTGACTTTTCCTCCCTAATTACACACGACCATTGATTTTTATCAGTGGCCAAAGTGAATGCCACTCCATTATCTAATTCGAGATTAATTTCAATATCAGAATTTTCTAATTTTTCTTCATAAACCGGCGGGAATACTGATAAAATAGCGCCAGCTATTCGCCTGCCTTTCAATTCCATGTAACTATTTAAAATACTACTTTTCATTTGATGGAGCTTTAACTGCTGTAGCAGCGTTATATTTTTTATTGCCAGATACACCTTTTCCAGCAGTAACAAAGTTCCCCGTTTTATTGTCTTTCACCATATAATCATTGCCTTTTTTATAGAACGTTACATCATCAAATGTGTCATCCCATTTACCAATTCTTATTTCATCAGCATTTTTCGCAAAATTCGATGCTGCTTCCTGAAGTTCTGGAATCATTTTTTGTAATTCCTGAGCCGATTTATCTAATCCAAATACATCAGCATGTTTAATTAGATGCCCTTTTGTATTCTTCGCACCAAATTCAACACTTTTACTTATCGCACTTTTGAATGAAGAAATCGAATATTTACCTGCTTCAAAATCTTTAGCAGCCTTAATTCCATAAGTTTTTACATTAAACGCCCAATTCTTCATTTGTTTTACAGAAGAACCAGAAGCGAATTTTCTACCTTCTACGATAACATCTTTAGCAAATTTTTTCCCACCTTTCTTTGCAATTTGTTCTAAAGCATCTATTGGATCCATTATCACGGGAATACCTGTCATTTCTTCAAAGGCATATTCTGCTCCTTCCTCGGCTATATAAGTCCCAACAGCAACTATTCCGAAAGCTGAAATAGAAGCAGCTCCAACACCTAAACCGCACACTGTTAAAACAACTACTTTATTTTCTTTGATTATATTATTAAAATTCTGTGTTTTTTGTACTGTAGTTAGACCAAAGTCCAATTTATTAGTTAAGGAGCTTTCTAGTCCTTCCAACTCTACTGCATCTATTACCCTATTCTCAGAAAAAGCATACGGTGAATTCCAGGGATAATCACTAAATAACGGATCAATAGCAAAAAACCTACCTACTCTCGGATCATGCATCCTAAAAGTGTAATTCAAAGAATTCCCTTCTCCTTTAATTTCATCATCTTTTTCCTGTCCTTGAAAGCCGTAACGGTAGCTATCAGTGGAGCCATGACGTCTTGGGACTAGGCTTCCAAAAGAATATGTAAAATATTTGTAAGAACGTAAGGTAAATATAAGCAAAAACTACAACCTTTTGGTTGTAGTTTTTTGTATTAACTTGAAAATGATTTGTAAAAGAAAATTAGTCTCTACTATCTACACTGTAATTATATTTAATCGAAATGTGTACTATAGTCATATAAGCGAAAGCTATTTATATCCTAGTGAACTGAGTTCTTTTTGAATTTCTCTTCGTAAACTACTACCAAATCTTTTCCCAATCTCGTATATTTTTTTAGTCACCTCCGGTTTAGGTTTATATGCATGTAGTCCATATCGGTCTATTGAAATAACTAAATCGTTAATTTCATTCATGGTATAGTTCTCTTTAAAAACCATCTTCAATTCAGATAGATATGTAGCGCTTAAATTTACTTTGACATTTTTCCAAATTTCAACAGGTACAACAGGTTTTTGCTTTGCCATGTCATCAGTTATTTGATTTAGTATGATATCTGTTTGTTCTCTTATTTTTAACTTTTCTAATAATATATCATACTTATCCGAATTTTGCGAATATATATTTAAACTAAAAAACAACATTGCAACTAAAAATAATCTCATTTTTTCATTTTTTAGCTTACTCATTTCTACATATAATTCAACTCTAGTCGTAAATTTCATTGACACTATAATTTATCAAAAGACATACCTGTCAAGTTATTCGCCTCAATCTTTATTTTAACCAATTCCGAAACAAAAAAAACTCCTGTTATCGAATCGTCAAATCCTTGGAAATGAAAGTTTTTTACTTTGTTTAGACTATCACTGAAGTCACTTTCGTTAAAACCTGCCGTTTTTCTAAAGTGTAAAATAAAGTATTCTTCTGAAAGTTTCTTTTCCTTACAAAATAAATTAATAGAATAGAAGAATGTGTTATCATCTTTGAATTCATCTAAAATATATTTTAATTTTTTAGATACTATTCTCCATGGATTTATACACATTTGTAAATCTGCAAACACCCCTTTCTCAAGGTAAAATTTATATTTATTTATCTCTTCAGTAGGGAAAGGTTTGTTATAGGCTATTAAATGCAAATCAGCATCTGGAAGAGTTTCAACTAAACCAAATATTCCCTTCTTTTTTGCATAATCATTACTAAATAAAACTCTATAGTAGTTCATAGTTTATTCTCCAATTATCTTGGTTGTTTTATGTAAAATTTCTTGATTCTCTTGGACATATTTTGTAATTTCCTTTTCAAATTCTTTTAAGAAAACCTCTTTGTCTCCATTAGCTTTTTCATCGATTTTCAATAACCTCTTGTACATCTCCTGATGATACGAATCGGGATGCATGCCCTTATGATGAACTTTAACAATATTAAAACTTTTTTTAACATCCAATCCATATCTTTTTAAAACTTTATTGAAAGTTTTACCCCATGCTCCATATTTTGTCAACAAATGGTGTTTTTGAAGCGGTAAATCCACTAATCTACCCCACACACCACTTTTTTGAACCATAGTTCTTTCCAGCTTGTTAACTGCCAAGAGTTTTTTACTAGCATTAATAGAAAACTTGCCTGTCTTTACTAATAAGTTTGCTTCTTCAACGCCAACAAGTGCTAATATCACTTCAAACACAAGCTTACCGTGTTGATAACCTGCAACTTCAACTCCTTTAGCGAAAGAAATATCACCTACCCAGTCACCCAAGAGTTCTTTAACTTCGCTATACATTTTATTTCTTGCTTCCCCATCGGAAAGAACGCTAATAACAGCCTTACCTTGCTTATATGTATTTTTATAATTGTCAACTGCTCCGTCGAAATCGTATACAAATCTAAAAGGATGAAAACTCAAGTTTTTTTCAACTAAATCTGTGGCACCTACTCCGGTATCCCATAATCCATCTATTACACCTGCCATAAATGCAATATTATACCCTTTTCCTTCCCAAAGCCACTTAGGTATTATAGGTCCTCTTCCATCTTCGTCAATTAAAAGGATTGGGTTGTTAGCAGCAAACGCATATGGGGAAAAATCAGGGTATTTACGGGAGTCAGGATCTAGTGATATAAATCTTCCTACACGACCGTCATATATACTTCTACTTCCAAAGTCATAACTATTCCCTTCTCCTTTAATTTCATTATCTTTCTCCATTCCATTAAACCCGTAACGGAAGCTATCAGTATTTCCATGGCGTCTTGGTACTAGGCTTCCGAAAGAATATGAAAATCATTAGTAAGAACGTGGAGTAAATATAAATAAAAAACTACAACTTTTAAAGTTGTAGTTTAATGTTACATCTGTAAATAGTATTTAATTTTATTAAAATATAGCTAATACAAAACTGAAAATAATCTATTTATATTTAACTAATATTCTTTCTTCTACATTCAATATTTTAAATTAATAGATGATTTACATTGAATAAACTGTATGTATATCTTTATGTATTTCTTCTAAATTATGTAAAAAAGGGTGACCTTCAAATGATCTAAATGATTGACCAAAAATTAAATCCCATCTACGAATAAATTTTTCATCCATTACCTTATCTGATATAATAAATTTATTTAACTCAGCTAACCCCTCACGAAACGCATATAATAATTGATCTTTTGCATTTTGTTTCTCAATAATTTCAATAAATTTATCAATTTCTATTTGAGCACAATCAATTTTGTTTTGAAATTCTAAGCTATATATCATTGTTAAATTAATTTGGGGTTACAGTTGGATTTTGTTGTTTTACTTCTGGTGCACAAATGTTATATTTAAGAACCCGTATACCTTGTCATGATTTTCTAGGTATTCATCTCGATAACAAGCAAATATAATTTAAACAATCATTAGTTTACTTATTAGAATTAAACGTATAATTTCTGTTTAAATGTTTACTTTAAAAATGTTAATGCTCGAGGGCTGGAGCTTTAAAATTGTTTATAAGTTTTAATTTCAACCTTTATATCTTTAAATTAATCTTAAATATAATAGACAAATTTTATAATTGTTTTTTTTTAGTTGATTTGGTGTTATACTTTTACCGAATACTGAAATATACTATCATGTATAACTTTTTAGAGTTTTTTATGTTGACATTTGATAAGATACAAGCAATTAAATGAATCCGTTAGTGTAGTCTATCGTTGTGAATTTGATAAATGACACCATCAATTGATGTCTCCTAAAAATTAGCCGAACTACTTAATACTTGTTGGTCAGTTGCTAAATGAAAAAAGATAATGGCGAAATTTTTAACAATTAAGATATGTTAAGAAAATTTTAAGAGATGACCCGTTTAAAGAAGAAGATAAAAAAGTACATTCTTTATACTCGCGATGCCTTGATTAAAAATTAAAAGAAAATAATAAAATGAAGATATTAAAAATATTTTTAGCATTTTTTATAGTATTACTTACAGGATGCTCAAACTTAAATAAAAACAATAGTAAGCATACTTCCTTACAATCAATTGAGGGAAAATGGATTGTAACAGACGTTATTTTTAAAGGGAATGCGTATAATGTAACACCCCCTAAAGGAATAAATATCTATAGTTTCTTTGGAGCAGAAGCATGGAAAAATGCAGAAGGAAAACATTTTAGTTTTGAAGAAAACAACACATGGAATACTGATATAATTGCTACTGAGAAAATGATTAATTTAAACACAAAATATAATTTTGATAAAAATTTATATTTATTTTGTCTTTTAAATACAGAAAACCAATTTGAGTTTGAAATAAAACTTAGTTCCCTTACAGAAAAAAAGATGACTTGGGATTTAAATAGTTATATTGAAATAAATTTTACTAAAGAAAAAATGAAGTGATTAATTATTTTAAAAAATATATAATGTCCGTTGTAAAAATATTGGGGCTTTATCAAGATATACCATACTACAAGTTAAAATCGCTTTATTTGATTTTAGTTATCCTTTTACCTTTTACCCCTACTTTCATTTATTCAAGAAAAGAAAGCAATACTTCATCAAGTATTACTCTTCTATTTTTTCTTTTTACTTATATATTAATTACAGTAATTATCGGCAATTATCTTGCAAAAGTTGGAAAAAAATGGAAACAAAATGAATATGACAAACTTAATATAGAACTAGTAGTTTTAAGATTCTTATTTATACAAGCAATATACGCAATTTGTGTTTTTTTAAGCTTTTATGCAATTATAAAAATTAATGCATAAAAGCTTAAAATTCTTCTTTGCTAGTTATTATCTTTTTCTTCTGTTTTTAAATCGGGTGACGGAACAGCACTAGTTGGATCAACTTTTAAATTTTGGTGTTGCCAGTCTTGATAGCTTTTTGTCCTTAAATCTTTCCTTTGCTTATTAGTTAAATTAGGATGCGTTTCTTTAGTTATCGTGCCTTTTGAAAGTTTTCGAAAGGCGTTCCAATTACCTTTTCCTGGTTTTAATCTAAAATTTACTTCCACAGGAGTAGGCAAATAATTCAAAGGATCTGTCAATTGGTCTACCGTGTGGTCTACTAGTACCTTAACTTGCTCTTCTGTTGAACCAGAAACCCATTCTCCTGTATCATCATTCCATTTTCCAACACCATATGCATTGTAGTTATTAACATTATATAGAGTTGGGCTAAATTCATAATCGGAAGACAAAGCATCCAATAAATTATCTGCTGCAACTTCTCCTAAATCAACTTTTTCTTTTATTTTATCAGCACCAACAACATATTTCAATTCGTAGGTGTAGTTTTTAGGTTTTTCCCTATTTGAATAAAGATTATAATAAGCTCCATTGTTATGAACAATACCTACATAATTTCCTTTATTTGGGCCATCCTTGATCTCGTGCAATGTTACAATTTGATTATGAATTTTTCTGATATAATATGTAGAATTTAAATCTATATTATACCATTTACTAGCAGATATCAAGGTTGATCCTGTCATATCCCATATTTCATTAGCAGGAACTTTTTCTAATCCTTCTAACTCCAATGAAGCAATTACATCATTTTCGCTAAATGCATAAGGGCTATTGTGCGGATACTTAGCTGTCAAAGGATCTACAGCAAAGAATCTACCTATTCGCGGGTCATGCATTCTATATTTGTAATTCAGTGAATTACCTTCACCCTTAATCTCATCATCTTTCTCCTGTGCTTGGAACCCGTAACGGTAGCTATCAGTGGAGCCATGACGTCTAGGGACTAGGCTTCCGAAAGAATATGAAAATTATTTGTAAGAACATAAGGTAAATATAAACAAAGCTACAACTAAAATGGCTGTAGCTTTGTTTGTCAATTATTAAAAATAAAACTTTAGGTAATTCTTATTCACATAAGTACTTATATCGTTAAAGTTCATCGGTGATTACATTACATAACATTATAATTGACCCCTCCAAATATATAATTATTAAAATCTAACTCACAGAATCTAAAAAATTTTTTGCAATATTCATTTGTCTCCATAAAAGCATAGTTATCTCCCTTTATAAATCCATTTTGATTATACATCTTAAGCTTTTCTAAAACTTTAACAAAATAATCTAATCCTTTTTTATCATTTTCAATTCGTATTTTAAAAGTATATCCAATCAATTTATCAGCTCTAAAAGTTAATTCATAAACTATTATTCTTTTTTTATTTAGTATATTTTTTTCCTCCTGAAATATTAAAAATTTATTACCGTTTGTTAAGTGTTTTTTTTCAAAGTTAAGTTTAGAATTCAATATGATTTGATAATCTGAACCTAATTCAAAGTCTCTAACTCCAATTTCTTTAAAAAAAACATTACATTCATCTACTTGCATATTATTTGAATATGCAAAGCATGTTATTAACGTTATTGCTAAAAATATTAATTTCATAATTAATTTAAAAAATCTAATTCGTAGTAGTAGGAAATAAAATTTTTATCATGCCAAATATAAACAAATCCTTTTAAGTATAATTTAATTCTAAGGGTGTCTTCATCAATATCCAACTTTGGACTAATTAACTTAATTGTTTTATTGTTGATTGTCGCTTCATAAATTACTACACAATAGCTAGAGCTTTTTTCTCCTTGAAATTTTTTACTTAAATTAAAATTTCTATCTAAATCAAAATAGTCATTATCAGTATTTGGAATGTGTCTATAATTTTTGATCATTAAAAATTCATAATTAACTTTCAGTTTGTTTTGCATAACATTACGCTATTTATTTGTTTTAGGCGTCTCAGCATTTTCATCACTCATAAATATGGTTTTAATTTCAACTTCATAATCAGTAAATTTAACTAACATTGCTTCTGTTGGATTTTCCTTATCTAGAGTCTTATAATTAACATCCATTAATTGTTTGTAATCTGTCACTTGTCCAGACATGTATGCCGCCATTGCAGTTGGTGTCAAACTCACTACTGAATAATTTTCTAATATCTTTAATTCAGATCTCTTTATAGATAAGTAACTAGAAGTATTCATTACACCGCCTTGAGTGACACTATTAATGAGATAGCTTTCAAAATATTGATTTGTCTCATCAATATATGTTTGTGCCTCTTTTTGTAAAATGCCAGTTGCTAATCCAACAAAAGGATTACCGACCAAACCTCCTACGGCTGAACTTAATATTGTTAATGCATCTGCCTCTCCTTTTTTGGCTGTACTGCTCATGAATGAAATTGCAGAAATGAAACTACCCAGTCTATCTCCAGCTTCGCCAGAGAGTTTGCCTAATTTCCCAAAAAGTTTACCTTTAAGAGCATCTATTTGATTAACCGGTTTAGTACTGAAATATTTATTTCCTATATCTTTCGCACAATAAAAATAAACTTTTTTACCTTCAATTAAGTCTTGTACAAATTTTGTTGCTAAACCTTGATAAATTTTTCCATTTGACCCCATTAAATATCCTTTCCCCAATTTTGTAAACGCAACGGAATAAGATAGAGAGTTAAAACCATCCTTACTTGATTTTAATAATTCTGTTAGATAAAGTCTTATTATCAATTTTTCACCTGAGGTGTTTTTTATTTCTGGATAATTCTCACCTCCTTTTACAGTTGCAATCAATTTCTCACCCCCCTCAAGTTCAACAAATGCAATTACAGAATTTTCGCTAAATGCATATGGGCTATTCCATGGATATGATTTTTCTAAAGGGTCAGTTGAAAAAAATCTTCCCACCCTGGGATCATGCATACGATAAGTATAATTTAAGCTGTTCCCTTCTCCCTTTATCTCATCATCTTTTTCCTGTGCTTGGAAGCCGTAACGGTAGCTGTCAGTGGAGCCATGACGTCTTGGGACTAGGCTTCCAAAAGAATATGAAAATCATTAGTAAGAACGTGGAGTAAATATAAATAAAAAACTACAACTTTTAAAGTTGTAGTTTTTTGTATTATTGAATTGATTTCACCTATAACTTAATTAATCTCGGTTTAGTTATAAAAAATATATTTTGGTGTAAACGGTTTTACAGGTTTGTTTATTTGATCTTAGAGTTTATTAAAATTGATAATTCTTTTCCCAATTCTTTACCAATATCATATAACTTTTGTTCTATTTTATTAGTTTTCATTTTATATTTATCCATTGTTTTTGAACTATACAACTTAATTAATTCTTTAATTTCAGCATCTGTATAATTTGTACCATATATGGTCTTTATTTTGTTTAAATAAATATCATAATTAATAGATTTTTCAATGCTGTTCCATGTCATAATTGATACATTTGGATACTTCTTCTTGTACATAACCATTACATCTTGAATCAATGATTCTGTAATTTCTCTTGTCCTATTAACTTTTAACAATTTCTCCACATTTTCATTTGATGCGGATTGAAAAGAAAATGATATTATTGCAAAGAACAATAGTACTACTTTATAAAACTTATTATTTAGATTCATCCCGTTATAAGGTTTTTTTTGATTTTGAAAATCCATACAAAATAGAAATAAACTCCCTTTTTTGTTCGTTTCAAATTGTAACATCTTATTCTATGTTTTTATGATTATATATTCTCCTAATTGATGCTCAAGTATAGCTTACCTATTGATGGCATCCATTGAATTCGCTAAACATTTTGCATAAAATCATTCCTCCATTTGATGTAATGGGAGTAGTTTAATTCTGTTAAGTTAAACAAAGTTACGATATCATTTATTTTATTAATTAATTCAACAATATGGTCTTTAAAGATTTCGATGCTGTATACATTTTCAATCACATTATCGTTACAAACAAACTTAGAAGTAATCATTTGATTGTCATTTAAATTAAAGATAAATTTATCATCTCCCCTTTCATAGAGAAGTAATATATATGCGTTATTGTAATCGCTAGAATTGACATATTTTATTAGACTTTCCAAAAAATCATATATTGATAGAAAATCATAGGCAAAATCAAACTTAACAAAATTTGTTTTGTCTTTAAAATAGAAAGAAGCAATTTGTTCTTTGTCAACTATTTTGAATAGTTTTAAAAAAAAATCTGAACTTTCGTCATAAGATTTAATTGTAAAACTATCGTTAGATTTCAATACATCAATTTTTAACATAACTTATTTTTTTGGAATTGCAGTTTTAATAAAATTATCTTTACCTTTTACTACTGTTACTTTTTTTGCCACAGTTGTTACGACTTTTCCTTCAACCTTCTCTAAAACTTGTCCTAATCCTTCAGGGAGGTCTATATCTATAGCCTCTCCAGGCTTTAAATTAACTATTTTACTGTAATTTTCTTCAGACATTAAAAAATCTGCTGCTTTTTGATTATCCAACCATTGACCCTGATTAGCATTACCTTTCTCAATCCTTCCTGTTAATGAAGTTAATATTTTCTTTCCTGCACCATGTGTCGTAAAAGTGTGTCCAAAAAGCTTACTGCTTTTCCAATTGCATGGAGTCCCATTATGAACAAGTATATTGGATTTAGAAACATAATAAGTATGATACTCATCCACTGTAAAGTTATATACTTTAAAGCTTCCTTCAACAAGTTCTATCTTTGTAATAGGCAATGAAGTTCCATCATATAAGGTTAAATTGTCGCCAACTTTTAGTTCATCAACTTTCAACCATTTTCCTCCAATAAAGAAAGGATGTTCATTTGTGGCTTCTAAAATTTCATTTCCAAAATAGATTTTATAAACTTGACTAAAGTCTCTACTAAATGTGTCAATTACTTTCTTTAGTTCTAATTCACCATTTTTTTCATTATAAGCCCAAACTTTATCACCAACTTTAATCTCCTCAATATTTTTATAACCTTCCTCAGCAAAAACTAAGGTACCCGCTGTAAAACAACCACATGGCTTCATTTGTTTAATAAGGGTCTTAGCATTCTTTTTGATGAGATCTAAGGTCTCTTTAGAAAATTTACCACTTTTACTAGCCAATTGCAATTCTTTGACTCCAACAAAAGAAGCAACAACTTCAAAAACCAGCTTTCCGTGAGTATATCCCGCAACATCCATCCCTTTTTTGCCGGTTGCGTCATCAATCCATGTTCCTATGCCTTCTTCAACAGCTTTCAAAAGATTTTCTCTGGCTGTATCATCAGTCAAAATAGTCACCATTGCTCTTGGTAAAGAAAGAGCTTCTTGTGTTTTCCTCCATTGATCTTTAGGGTCAGTAACCCAGTTTAGAGGATGCCAGTCAACTGCATGTTGTGCAACTCCTTCACCAGCATCCCACATACCGTCGATAAAGCCGGCTACAAAAGCTATATCATAAGCTTTTCCTTGCCACAACCACTTGGGAACGATTGGTCCTCGACCCATTTCATCAATAAGCACCAAAGGACTGTTAGCGGCAAAAAGATATGGTGAAAGATCAGAATATAATTTTTTGTCAGGATCTAAGCTTAAAAATCTTCCAATTCTCGAATCATAAAATCTTAAATCAAAAGCATAGCTATTTCCTTCCCCTTTAATCTCATCATCTTTTTCCTGTCCTTGGAAGCCGTAACGGTAGCTATCAGTGGAGCCATGACGTCTTGGGACTAGGCTTCCGAAAGGATAGTAATCCTTTTGGTTCTAAAACCAGTAATAGTAAGAACTTTTGAGCTATTGTAAAATCAACATTAAGTCGATATGTGGACAAAATTGTCAATTTTTATCAAATATAAAAATTTATTTTAAATCAGTAAATTCTTTGTTTTTTATTTTTTTATAAAGTTATATATTGCGTTACTTTTAAAATAACAGTATTGTGAAGACTAAAGGATTTAATTGGTTTCTGGGTAGTTTAATAGTTTTATCATTATTTTCTTTTCAGGAGCCCAAGCTTAAAAAGAGAATCACTGATAAGGAATTTAGATATGAGTTTTATGTGACTGATGCAGCACCGGAAATTAAATCGGAGCGAATTTATTATTGGTTTAAGGCCGGAGCGATTCATAACAGTGAATATGGCATTGCCGGAGAATTACTTGATGATACTTTTGAAAAATTTTACTTGAATAACCAATTGGCAGAAAAAGGAAGTTTCAACAGAGGTTTGCGCGTTGGTGTTTGGAAGACATGGTATTCAAATGGTGTTATGAAAACCAATGAGTATTGGGACGAAGGGAAAAAGAAAGGTATGAGTTTTTTGTATAGTGAGCAAGGTTTATTAATCGAAAAGGGTCGTTTTCGTTCCAATAGAAAGCATGGTAAATGGATAAATTACATCTCAAAAGATACCACATTATATAACTATGGTGAAAAGGTAGTGCCAAAACCAAAGAAAGTAAAAGAGAAGAAAACCGACGAGGAGGAGAAGCCAAGCTTTTTTAAAAGAATATTTACTAAAAAGGACAAGTCAAAATCAGAATCAAAAACAAATTCGAAAACCAATTTAAAAGGGGATAAATCAAAGTCTGGTAAAGAAGTAAAGTCATCTCAGAAAAAGGTGGAGTCCGGAGATAAGAAAGATGGTTTCTTTAAAAGATTGTTTTCTAAAAAGAAAAAGCCAAATGATAAGGGCCAATAGCCTGCTGTATGCAGTATATGTATGCCTGATTGTGGCTATAATTTGTAGTGCCTTGCTTTATTTTGCCAATCTCTACAATATGCTAAATCTTTTTTATAATACGTATGAGGAGTTGTATGTACAAAATGATTCGGCTCTGCATTATTTTCTTTCCAAAGGAGATCAAGATGCAGATGTATTGGAGTCTGAATCAGGTTTAGTTTCAAATTGTGAAATGAAGACGCATGGTTTATTAAAAATCGCTATTGTCAAAAGTAGCTTGAATGCCGATACTATTTCTTCGGCTCATTTTGTGGGACAGTATGCGAAGAACCCAATTGCAATATATCTTAGTAACTTTTCAAATTCGCTTTCTTACTCTGGAACGGTTAAACTCATAGGTGATAAAATGTTACCCTTCAAATTTATAGAAGATAAGTATATCAATAATGTTAAGAATATTTTGGTGTCGACCGGTAATGTGAATTTCTCAAAGAATCAGTTGCCTGAGGTTAGTTCAGATTACAAAAAGGGATTTAACATCACTAAATCAAAGTCTATAGCTTTCAAAGACATTGAGCGTACAGAAACTGGTGTTTATTTTAATTCATTCATGAATCAAACTCTTGAAATAAAAGTTGATTATGGTGAAATTGGTACTAAGGTAATCAAGGGTAATTTTATCGTAACTGCTAAAGATTCAGTACTAATTGATGAAAATGCTGTCTTAGAGGATGTAGTCGTTAAAGCACCTGTAATAAGAATCAGAAGAGGATTTAAAGGCGCAATTCAAGTTTTTGCCTCCAAAAAGATTATCATAGAGAATGATGTGGTTTTAAGTTATCCTTCTGTTGTATCAATATACAATGATACGAATGAGAAAAGTGAAATTTATTTGGGTGAAAACAGTAAAGTCTATGGTGCTATTGTATTATTTGGTAATTCATTAAACAAGATTGATTTAAACAAGATTGAACTTAGTGAAAACACATTACTGATAGGAGATTTATACTGTACCGGTAAGGTGATGATCAGCGGGTCAGTTTATGGGTCAGTCTATACTAATAGATTTTATAGCAAAACTAAATCTGCTACTTATGAAAATTGCATTATTAATACTGAAATAGATATTTCGAAAAGACCGGATTATTTTATTTCAATTCCTCTGTTTAAAGAAAAAAGTGAATCCCTTGGAACGATTAAAAAAATATTGTAATCTACCTGCTAATTCTATTTTAGAATCAGTAATTGCACTCTGTATAATTGCAGTTTGTCTGTATGTGGCTGTAATGGTATATGCACAAGTTTTTACTTCGAAAACTTCACCAAGGTTTTATAACACGAAAAATAAAATGGTTGAAATTTATTATTTATATCAAGTAAGTCCGGACAGTATATTATCTGCTGACAATGATAATCTGACTATTAAACAGGAATGGGAGAATAATCATTTGCAAGAGTTAAGTATAGAATACAGGGATTCATCGGGTGTAAAATTGAATAATACTTATTACATCCAAAAGAATGAATAAGCACTATACTTCAGTAAAAGCATTTTCGGTAATGGAAGCCGTGTTTAGTATGGTTATAATTGCTATTGTTATTGGGTTGGTATTTGTTGTTTTTTCAATATTATCAGAGCGGATGATTGATTTTAAAAATCAAAATCAGTTTGTAGCTGATCTGAACAGATTAACCTATGTTGTCAATAAGGATATTTTTGAGAATGAAAAGATGATGGTTAACGAGGAAGAAATTATTTTCAATGGTTATCAAGGAAAAGAGATTAAGTATAATTATAGTGAAGAATTTACAATTAGAATTAAAGAAGAATTCATAGATACTTTTAAAATTCCTTTGCGTGATTTGATTATTGATACTATTAAAAATAAGAACGAAAGAGTAGTTTATCAAAGGCTTAAATTGAATATAGAAGTCAACAAACAGCCTATGAAATTGAATTTTTTTAAAAAAGTATATCCGAATCAATTAATTGAAGCCGAGAAATAAATGGGAGTTGATTTAAAAAAATACAAAAAAGAAACTACTAAGCGTGATTTTAATTTTGATTTGAAATCGTTTAATAGTGCTAAAAAGCTATCTGATAAAAAAAAGGAGGTGTTCTACCGTGAATTGGGGATGCTTTTAAAATCGGGTGTTGATTTTAAAAAGGCTTTGGAAATTTTAAGTCACCAGGCCAAAACCAAGTTAGAGCAAAGTATTATTATTGATATTAAGGATAGGGTAGTGCTCGGGAAAAGTATTTGTGAGGCTATGATTGCCACCAATCAGTTTTCGCCTTATGAATATTATAGTGTTCAAATTGGAGAAGAGACTAGAAAGTTGGAGGAGGTGTTATTGGAATTGCAAAAATTTTTCAATCGAAAAATTCAGATGCGGAGACAGATTATCTCTGTACTGACTTATCCGAGTATCGTAATGCTTGTTACGATATCGGTTTTGTATTTTATGTTGAATAAGGTTGTGCCCATGTTTAGTTCAGTTTTTAAACAGTTTGGCAGTGAACTACCAAAGAGTACACAAATTATTATAAAGATATCTAATCATTCCGGTGCTATTTTCCTTGGTCTGTTGCTTTTTGTGATTGGGCTTATGGTTTTCCATTTTGTTTCAAAGGAGAAAGAATGGTATAGGGACTTTACTTCAAGAATGGTTTTGAAAATCCCATATTTTGGCAATCTGATTAAGAAGATTTATATTTCGAGGTTTTGCCAGTCGATGAAGCTTTTAACCACTTCTAAAACGTCTTTAATAACATCGCTTTCTCTTACTTCAAAAATGATTGGATTTTATCCGATTGAAAAATCAATAGAGCAAATTAAAGGTGATATTACGAAAGGAGTTACTTTGAGTGATAGTTTGAAAAAGCATGCTGTTTATGAAAACAAAATGGTTTCGATGATCGAAGTTGCTGAGCAGGTTAACCAACTTGATGTAATGTTTGAAAGATTGACAGAACAATATAATGAAGAAATTAGTCATCAAACTAAAATGATTGGCGTTGTATTGGAACCTATGATTATTATATTTATTGGAGTTATCGTTGGTGTAATCATGATTTCCATGTATGCTCCGATGTTTGATTTGAGTAAGATTATTAAAAATTAAATTTGAAAATATGATTTTTAATTAACTAAAGAAAAATCTTGTAGGTTTAAAAAAAATCTTTAATTTGTAGTCCAAATTTATTGATTCACAGGAAGTAGTATATTAAAGTGTTTAAAGCTATTTTTGTTCTTAAAGGATTTATTATTTTCAATTAATTACATTATGAAAAGGTCAGGAAAAATAATTGTCAATAAGTTGAAAAGCGCCATGGTTAGAGCGTATTCAATGACTGAAATATTGATAGTATTGTGTATTATCGGTATTATTCTTTTGATGGTCTTGCCTAATCAAACGGCGGTGATTAGTCAGGCTAAAGCTATTGAGGCACAAGCTATGCTCAATCAAGTTTATGGATTGCAAAAAAGCAATTTTTACCGATTCTCCAAATATTCATCCAGCTTGGAAGAGCTTGGTTTTGAACAAGAGTTGACTGTTGATGAAGGAGGGCAAGCGGTTTACAAGATTGAGATTATTGATGCCACAAATGATTCCTTTTTGGCAAGAGCAACCTCAGTGTCTGATTTGGATAGTGACGGTTCCTTTAATACATGGGAAATCGACAATAAGAAAATGTTAACCGAAGTAATAAAAGAATAGTTTGGTTTATATTTTAATTGGATTGGTTTCTTGTTTGGGCTTAGTCTTTTTTCAAGATTTGAAGTATAGAAAGATACATATAATTCTTCCCATATTACTATTCCTGTTGTCTTTAAAATCCTTTTATTCAAAACAAGGATTGAACTATATTGTTTACATAACAAATATTCTTTTCTTTTTAATGATAATATTGATTTTGGTGATTTATATGAGTGTAAAAAACAAACAGTTCCTAAATCCTTTTACCCATTATTTCGGATTGGGTGATTTGCTTTTTTTTATTGCAATATCACCTTTGTTTGTGACCTATAACTATATTTTATTCTTTATTATTTCTATGCTGTTTTCGATTGTTTTGCAATCTATTTTCAAAAAAGTCTTAAAAGATAAAACGGTTCCTTTAGCCGGTTTTTCAGCTTTATTACTATTGCTGGTTATTGCAAAGGATTTGGTTTTTAGTTTTAATAAATTGACGTTATTATAGATGCAAGAGATTATAATTTTACCCGAAAATCAACATTTGATTTCAAGTGATTTGGCCAATCATTACAAAGTGATTCCTTTGAGTGTTGATGATAACAGCATTACTTTTTATATAGATGACAGTATCAATCAAATTGATTATAAAGAAGAATTGGAATTACTGTTGGGAAAAGAAATTCATTTGACGCCAACAAATAGTAGTGAGATTGAAAAAGCCTTATCCCTTTATTACAGAAAAGACAGAGCTATTGAAAGTAAAAAATCATTAAATATTGATAACAATGATTTTTTGGAGAGTTTGATTCTTGAGGCGAAATCACTGAAGAGTAGTGATATTCATTTTGAGATATATGAATTAGATGCCAGAATTAGGTTTAGAATAGACGGACAGTTAATAGAAAGATATAAAGTAGACAAAGAAAACTACTTAGAGTTGGTTAACAAAGTAAAAATCAAATCTAAATTAAATATTACTGAAAAAAGACTTCCGCAAGATGGAAGAATAACCAATGAAACTTTTGATATTAGGGTTTCCATTCTTCCTACTTTGTTTGGAGAGAAGATAGTGATGCGTTTATTGGGAAATGATGCTTCTAATATTGATTTAAGTACGCTTGGGTTACAAGAGGAAGAGTTAAAATACTATTTGGAAGCCATTAAAAAGCCCAATGGTATAATTTTGATAAGCGGTCCAACTGGATCGGGTAAAACAACCACACTTTATGCAACTCTAAAGCTCTTAAATGATTCGGTTAGAAATATTGTTACTGTTGAAGATCCAATTGAGTATACTTTGAAAGGCATCAATCAGGTGCAGCTTAAAGAAGATATAGGATTGACGTTTGCTTCTGCTTTGAGATCGTTTCTTCGCCAAGACCCAGATATCATTATGCTTGGAGAGATCAGAGATTCTGAGACGGCCATGATGGCTATTAGGGCTTCATTAACTGGTCACTTGGTTTTATCGACGATACATACCAACTCGGCGGTTGGTACTATTTCTAGGTTGATAGATATGGGAATTCCTCCCTATTTGATTGCAGAAACGCTCAATATATCAGTAGCTCAAAGGTTGGTTAGAAAGTTATGTAGCCATTGTAAGCAAACTACAGCATTTAATAGTGATGATTTTCCGGAGAGTTATGAGATTCCCTATGCTATCAATACACTTTATAAGCCAAAGGGTTGTAACAAATGTTATCATACCGGTTATAGTGGACGAAGGGCGATATATGAGGTGTTGAGTATTGATTCAAGGACTACGAGTCGTATAAAAAACAATGAAATTTCAAGTATCTTTAGTGAGGAGAGTAAACACAAATCACTTTCAGATAAAGCGTTTGATATCCTATCCAATGGAGAAACCTCTTTGGAAGAGATTTATTCAATTTTAATAAATATTTAAAATGAAGTATGTACTTATAGTCTTATTTAGTATTTTATCGATTAGCCTTTCTACTGCACAAAGTGATATGGCTAGTTTAACTATTAAATTTGAAGATTTTGCCAAGCAGAAAAAGGGTTTGAATGACATCATGAAGACAGATGTTTCCGGATTGACGCTATATGATTTTATTAATTCAGTTGCTCAGGAGCATCAGTTAAACGTTAGTGTTGATACAGATTTAAATCAATTGGTCTCCAATACTTTTTTTGATGTAACTGTTAAAGATGTTTTTGTTTTTTTAGTTCAAAAGTATGATTTAGAGGTTGAGTTCATGAATAACATTATCCTCTTTAAAAAGAGGAAAGAAGTAAAAATTGTACCGAAGAAAATCCCTAAGGTGATTGATGTTAGTTACAATAATCAAAATGATTTTTTATCGGTTAAACTTGAAAATGATTCACTTCCTAATGTGGTTCAGGCGATTATAGATAAATCGGGAAAAAATATTATTATAACCCCAGATGTAAAGGCACAAAAAGTATCTTCATATATATTGAATAGACCTTTTGATCAGGTTTTAGAAATGATGGCGAAGGCTAATAATTTAACAGCAACAAAAGATGAGAACGGATTTTATTTGCTTGAAAAAGGAGGCTTGAATGCATCAGGCAATTTAACTAGTGACAAAAATAGTAAGGGCAAACAAACAAAAGTAGCTGTTGATGCGCCTGGTTTTTTTCAAGTAGATTTGAATAAAACGGGTTTGTTAGATGTAAGAGCCAATGTTGCCGAAGCTACAGATTTAATTGTTGAAGCGGCAGAAAAGGCCAAAGTGAATTATTTTTTTTATAATAAACCAGATAATGAAAAGACTTCTTTGCTTGCCGATAACTTGACTTTTGATGAATTACTTGACAATATATTCAAGGGAAAAAAATATACTTTTAAAAAACAGAATAATTATTATATCATTGGGGAGCACGTAACTGAGGGTTTAAGAGCTACGGAATTAATACAATTAGAGAATCGTTCGGTAGAATTAGTACTTGCGTCTTTGCCGAGAGTTTTTACTGAAAAATTGGAAATAAAAGAATTTGTTGAATTGAACGGGTTGATTATTTCGGGTCCTAAAACACTTGTTGATGAGTTAAGGATTTACATGAAGCAAATTGATAAAGTTGTTCCTCTAGTACAGATAGAAGTTATTATAGTTCAGTATAACAAATCATATGATATCCAAACCGGTATAAAGGCCGGTATTGACAAGAGTAATATTAAGCAAACGAATGGTGTATTGTTTCCATCGACTGATGTGAATTTGAATTCCACCTCAGTTAATAGTTTGATAGATGCTTTTAATGGGCTTGGGTTTATAAAATTGGGCAAGGTTACTGAGGCTTTTTATTTGAATTTACAGGCTTTAGAAAACAATTCAATTATTAAAATAGAGTCTACTCCTAAGATTGCCACTATTAGTGGTCATGAAGCTAAGTTAGCCATAGGAGAAACCAGCTACTATTTTGAACAAACCAATCAATTAATCAATAGCGGTTTGAATAATAATGTGCTTCAATCGGGGACATGGAAATCTACGGATGCCAATTTGAGTGTGTCAATTAAACCTTATGTGTCTACTGATGAAAATGTAACGTTAAACATTACGGTTGAGAAAAGTTCCTTCCTTGGAAGAGCAGGGGAGAATGCTCCACCCGGTAAAGCAACACAAAAATTTGAATCGTTAGTCAGAGTAAAAAATAGTGAGATGGTACTGTTAGGAGGTCTTGATGAATTGGAGAGAGAGAATTCGGGAACCGGGACACCACTTTTATCAAGGATTCCGGTTATTAAATGGTTTTTTAGCAGTCGTAAAAAAGCTAAGAGCACCTCTAAACTTCATATTTTTATTAAACCGACAGTAGTATACTAATGGATTTTTTATTAAAAAAAATAATAAAGTTTAAAACATTACACCTCATTGGCGTTTTTCGTAATCATGATGGAGATGTTTATTCCTTATTAAAGATAAAGAATCGAAATAATCAATTGGATATCATTGATAGTTTCTCTTTTTCTGATTTTGAGAGCTTAAAAACCCAATTAGATCAAAGTATACCGGTATTGGTTTTAATTGACGGGAAAGGTGTTTTAAACAAAACAATTGATTTAAAGAATAGTGCCGATGTAGATTGGCTAAAGAATTTAGATTATAAATCGATACATTTTACTTGTTATAAAGAACAAGAGGTAGAGTTTCTGAGTTTTTGCAGAAAGAACGTAGTGGAGGATTATCGAGAAGCTTTTAGTAAGACCGAAATACAGATTTTAGATTTTTATGTAGGCTCATTGCCTTCTGTTTTAATGAGGAATGTAATTGAAAAAAACAGTTATTATTCAAATCAAGTTTTATTGCAATTTGATGGAGAATTGTTATTGGATTTTAAAAAAGCTGAAAGTGGTACTATTAAAGAAGATTATAAGATAGGAGACAAGGTAATTTCAAATTTTCATCTCCCTTTATATGGGTTGGCCATTCTTTTTTATGTCAATGATGGTTCTTTTACCAAAAGTAAAATAGATGATGTTTCTTATGATGAGATTGTTTATCGTAAAGGATTTGAAAAGTTAGGTTTGGGGATGTTGGTTGGTTTTTTCATTCTTTTACTTACGAGCTATTTACTGATACAGTATTTTATCAATAAGAATGCCTTATTGAATCTTGAAAATAGCTATTCCAATAAATCTTATGATATGATTACTACTTTGGAGGAGCAAAGGGATGATAAATTTAAGATACTTAATGAAACCGGGTTTTCTTCTAAGAAGTTCATCACTTACTATTGCTATGAAATAACAAAATCAACGCCTCAAGAAATCAGTTTTTCATTATTGGATGTTTATCCTTTAAAGCATGAAGTTAAGAATAATAAGAAAATAGAAGTTAATTATAAGACCATTTTGATTATTGGGCAGACTACTAATAAGTCGGTTTTTAATACATGGGTTGACTATTTAAAGACCCAAAAGTGGGTTAAATTACTAGAAATTGTTTCTATAAAAAGAGATAAAAAAGATTTGACATTTTTTGAATTAAAAATTACTATCACTGATGTTTAATCAATATTCTTATCGGTTTAAATTTAAGTTTTTGATATTCTTTTTTGTGATATTATCAATCGCAGCTTATAGGAGATCATTTAGTAATTTGATTACGCTGTTTAACGAGCATAGAGAATTGAATGCTAAGAAAGAAAAGATTAGTAGTCAAAAACCAAATGTGAATACCTTAAAAAATCAGATTGCAAGTTTGGATAAATTGATAGGAAAAGAAGGAGTTGAGAAAGAAAAGATTCAACAGGAAATAATTGATTTTTTGGTTACTAATGGTTCGGAAATATCAATATATGATTTGCAACCTATTCATGAATTAATTCAAGAAGATTATAAAATATATACTTTTCAACTAGATTTAATAGGGAACTATAATCGATTACTTTCTTTGGCCAATAATTTTGAAAAGCAATTTGAATTTTCAAAAATTGTTAGTTTAAAATTTTATAAGGACAAAAAGAACAACAAAGCTGATGTTTTACATTTAAAATTAATATTTCAAAATTATGAAAACAATAAATAGATTCATTTTACTATTCCTTTCATTGGTTACGTTTTATGCCTGTGAAGATATCATTGCTGAAGACATTTCAGACGATGTAGTACAGGTTCTTTTCCCTCAAAATGATCAAATAATTTATAGTAATGTGGTTAATTTTCAGTGGGCTGAATTAGATGGTGCTGATAAATATCGTGTGCAAATCTTCAATTCTAATTCGGGAGTTATTCGTGATTCTTTGGTTTCCCAAAATCATGTCAGTTTTCCTATGGATGCCGGCAATTATCAATGGAGGATTAGAGGAGAAAATTCTGCTTATGAGTCAAATTACACTTTTAATATGAACTTTAGCGTGGTTGAAACTACGGATTTAGCAGACCAGCAAATCATATTATCCAGTCCCAACGATAGTTTTTACACCAACAATTTGAATTTGATCTTGGATTGGCAGGATTTGAATGCCGCAGATACTTACAACTTTGAATTGGTTAATGTAACTAATGGAGAATCTATTGTCAATCAGCAATCTAATTTAACCGTTAGTTCTGTTACTCTAAGTAGCACTATACTTTCCAATGATGCCGAATATAGATGGAAAGTAAAAGGGGTTAATGGAACTAGCGAGACTTTATTTTCGTCGCGAAAGTTTTATCTTGACAGGGTAAATCCGAACATCCCTCAAAATACACTTCCTTTGAATAATGCAACATCAAACATTAATCAGCCAATAAATTTCGGATGGAGTATCCCGGGTGATACCGGTATTATTCAATCAACCATAACTTATACCATACAATTTTCGAATGACATCAGTTTCAGTTCAATACTTCAAACTACTGATGTGAATGGGACTAGTTTTCAGCAATCTTTTGCTAATGCCGGAGATTATTATTGGAGGGTGAGGGCTAAAGATTTAGCGGGTAATATTGGAAGTTATAGTCCTGTTTTTAAATTCACTTTGAATTAATACTATCTCTATTTTTTGATGAAAAAGAAGATTAACATAGTGCTTTTGGTATTTGTTTTAGGGTTATGGGGTACCGTAATTTACAAATATGTTAATCGTTTTTTTTTAGAAGATGATATTCCAGTTACAGAGCATAATTTTATTGCGTCATTCAATAGTAAGGCTATTGCTAAGGATACTTTTACATTAGGAATTATAACGCGAGATCCCTTTCTAAATGGTATAAGAACCGAAAAGAAGGTTTATACGTCCAATTACAAAAGCTCTAAAAAGAGTGTGGTTAAAGTTCTACCAAAGAAAGTTGTTCCGATCACACCATTTCCAATGGTTAAATATTATGGATTTATAAAGTCAACGACAGGTAATAAAGAACTAATCCTTTTAAGTATTAATGGTAAATTTTCGAGATTAAAGTTGAATGAAAAGAAAGATGGATTAATGGTAACTTCTCTTCAAAAAGATTCTATAAAAGTGATTTATAATAAAGAAATTAGGTGGTTTTTGAAGAAATAGGAAATATTCATAGGCTTGTTTATAATGTTAACACTTTTTAAAACAATAATTATTTCAAAAAATAACCACAAGAAATTGAATACTAATACCAAATTTACTATTTTTACCCTGCTTATAACAAAGTAGTAAAAAGGAGTTGCCCTATAAGTGTACCGATGAAAATCAATCTTTGTCAAGCCTGGTAAATACTGACATCGTTTAAAGATAGCCGGAGCCTCTTTCTCCGCTGACCGAAAGGTAATTTGAAGCAAAACGCTGTAAAACTAATGTTTTACGGCGTTTTTTGCTTTGTAGCAGTATCAAAGAAGTTCATTAAATGGTATCGTATCAGTGACCTATTTAGTGACCTATTTATTTCAACGTAAATGGGTCACTGAAAATCGCTGAACGACCTGACTACCAACCTGTTCAAATATTGTACATCTTGTGTCAGGTGTGATTGATAGATAATTTTATAAATCTAAAATTTACACATTATGAACAAAACTTTCAGCCTTCTTTTTCTTCTCAAAAAGAACAAACAAAAAGCCAACGGAACTGTGCCACTTTATGCACGAATCACAATCGACGGTATTCCAAAAGAAATCTCTTGTAAGAGAACAATCCAACCAGAACTATGGGACAATAAACTCCAAAGACTTGTTGGTAGAACTACAGAAGTAAAATCGATGAACAACTATCTGAAAACCTTTGAACAGGAGATTTATGATGCGCATCATATGGCGATGAAAGATAAAACACCGGTTACTGCTGCGGTTGTCAAATCAAAAGTAACTGGAACCGATCAAGCCAAGTATATGATAGTTCCAATTTTCAAAGAACACAATAGAAAAATGTGGGCTTTAGTTCCGGATGAATATGCTGAAGGAACAGCAGAGCGATATGATACTTCTTTAAAGCATACAGAAAGTTTTATTCAATGGAAATACAAAGTCACAGATATAAACATTGAAGATATCGACTACGAGTTTGTAACAGAATTTGAGTTTTACTTAAAAACTGAAAGAAGCTGTTGCCACAATACAGCTGTAAAGTATGTAAAGAACTTTCAAAAGATTATCAATATTTGCTTAAAAAATGAATGGATTATTAGAGACCCATTTCTAAAGTACGAAGCGAAAGTCCGGGAAGTTGAAAGAGATTATTTAACACTAATCGAGTTAAGAACGATTTATCAGAAAAAATTTGTTTCGGAACGTCTTAGACTAGTTAGGGATATTTTTATTTTTAGTTGCTACACTGGGTTAGCGTATATAGATGTTAAACAACTCTCACCTGAAAATATTTCATACGGTATCGATGGAATTAAATGGATTTTCAAGAATAGACAAAAGACAGATGGACCTTCAAACATACCCATGCTTCCAATTGCAAGTGAAATAGTCGACAGGTACTCTGAAAGCCCAAAATGCTTGAATGAGAATCGAGTATTACCAATTCTAAGCAATCAAAAAATGAATAGTTACCTAAAAGAAATCGCGGACGTATGTGGAATAAAAAAAGACTTAACCTTTCACGTTGCTCGACATACTTTCGCAACAAGTGTAACTCTTAGTAATGGTGTGCCAATTGAAAGTGTAAGCAAAATGCTTGGCCATAAAAATCTTAAAAGCACTCAAGTTTATGCACGAGTTTTAGATGTAAAAGTGAGCGCAGATATGCAAGTATTGCGAAACAAATTGCAGGAAATTATGAATTCCGAAGATGGTAAAGTTTTACTAAGCTATACTGGCTAAAGTTAAAATAATAGTTCCACTAACAAAAGCACTGTAACAAAAATCACAGTGCTTTTTTATTGATAAATACTACCTGAAATAGGTGTTTAATTCCCGAATTACACACTATACTTCTTGATTCAGAAATTTGCATTATATAGCTTTGTCTACACTTCCTCCAATCTTTCTCGGTACTTCTATACTTTATATAATTGCATGGACTCAGAACAAAACCAACATCGAATTAAATCTATTTACCGTATGCTTTTAGAAATGGCAACAGGTAACTTGTCATATCGCATTAAGTTAGATGGACACGATTTACAATTTGATGAACTTGCAAAATCGCTAAATGAAGTTGCAGAAAAAATGCAATTGGGAAACTACTTAAATCCACAAAACTTTACTAATCCAATCCTATCAGGAAATGATTCTGCAACAATCATTATTCAAAAAGTACAGGACTACATCTTAAACAATTTAGAAGAACCACTACCAACAACAAAGGAGCTATCCAAAATGTTTGGTACAAACGAGTTTACCCTAAAAGAGAATTTTAGAAATATCCTTAAAACAAGCATCTACCAGTTCTACAATGATGAACGACTTAAAAAAGCACACTTTCTAATTCAGCAAACAGCTATTCCTCTTAAGGAGATATCTTTTTTATGTGGCTTTAACGATTACACAAATTTCTTTAAAGCCTTTAAGAAAAAATACCACTACACCCCAAGCGACCTCAGCCGGAACAACAGCGAAGAGTAAAGACTACTGTCCTTTTTGCATATTCAAATTCCCAAATTACCATTTTGCAAGAATTTCATTTACAGAATTTTACAAAAACAAATTCATCAAATGAAACTTTCTTCTTCCTTTAAATCAAACTTCATTTATATAGTGGCATTGCTGCACATACTGCTGTTTTCTTATGCTGCTGCAAGCAAGCTTTTAGACTTTCAGAATTTTCAGGTTCAGCTTGGTCAATCACCTCTATTAAGTGCATTTGCTGTTACAGTTTCTGTTGCCGTTCCCATGGTAGAATTCATTTTGGTTTTGATGCTGATGCTTCCCAGATTTCGCTTGATTGGATTGTACGGCAGTTTTGTTTTGATGACAATGTTTTCAGCCTACATAGTCATAGTTCTAAACTTCAGTTCGTTTACACCCTGTTCGTGCGGTGGTATTTTAGAAAAAATGTCTTGGACAGAACATCTGATATTTAATATCGTCTTTGTGGTAATTTCAGCAATAGCAATAATACTACATTCTAAAACAAGATTTGTTTATGGCTTTTTAGCTATTCTTTTCACGTCAGGGATCACGTTTATTATAGCGCTATTTCTCATGTCCGAAGATATCATACAACATCGAAACAATTTTGTGCGACGACTTCCAGACCAGTTCTCTAAAGAACACGATATCGACCTGGGTTTTAATTCCTACTATTTTGCCGGTGCTGTAAATGGAAAAGTGTATTTGGGCAATGTAACCGCACCATTGCTACTTACCGAAACTGATACGATGCTAAAATCTAAAAAGGAAATCGTAATTACACTAAGTAGCATTAATTTCCCATTCCGTTCACTAAATATTCAGGTGTATTCAAAGTACTTTTTGGCATCTGACGGCACTGTTCCTGTAATATTCAGAGGGAAAACAGGACAATGGAAGGCCACACAGATTCCCGGTATAAAGTATGCGTTTTCAAATCCGGTCTTTACAGATTCAATATCGACTGCTTTTCGAACACATAAAAAAAATCTTGAAAGCGTTTTAGCTACAGCTACTTTCACTTCAAACCGTGTAAAACGTAATCCGGCATTACTCCAAAAGCAAATAGATGGCAGATTCGATACTGATGGCGTGCTTAATTATGACCCTTATACTAACCAGCTTGTATACATATACTACTATAGAAATCAGTACATCGTTGCCGATTCAAAGTTAAATTTAATTCATCGTGGAAACACAATTGATACAACTACCAAAGCAAATATTAAAGTAGCATTCATAAAAGACAGAAACGAAAAGAAGTTTTCTGCACCGCCCATGACTGTCAATAAAAATGCTTATGTCTACAAGGGACTCTTATTTGTAAACGCAGCATTAATGGGCAAATACGAATCCGAAAAAATGTGGAAACAAGCAAGTATTATCGATGTCTACGACTATAAAAACCGAAGTTATGTGGTAAGCTTTTACGTCTACAATATTGATGGTGAAAGATTAACAGATTTTGCAATCCAAGGTAATAATTTCTACGGTATAGTTGGCTCGCACTTGGTAAGTTACAAGATGAGTAACATCGTTACAAGGAGATATTCCGAAAAAAAATAAAAGCTATCTCGAATAAAAAAAGAGCAAAATACGGGAACTAACAATATAACCAGCGCTGGTTGTCAGGAGTAAGATCGAAAACCTGTAAACAGAGTAGATCATAACATTAAATATAATTATCATGAAAAGATTAAGTAAATTCATTCCTATGGCAGCTCTTGCCTTAGGCTTAGTTGGAGCACTAAGTTCATTTACGGTGAACAAAGACTCAAAATTGACAACTAACATTCAGGGGTATGTAAAATTGAACCCTATGGGAACTCAGTGTGAGTCATCCATTTTGTGCTCTGATGATGGTATTCAGCTTTGTACCGTTGGTACAACACAAATTTGGGGCAAGGTCAATGGGACCGGACCTTGTACATTCGAGTTGAAACGCAATCACTAGTAGCAAAAAAGCAAAGCAGTTCCCATGGAACTGCTTTGTTGTTTAAAAACTATTGGGTCTAAACCAGTCCGGCTTACTTCCTTCTTTAAGATGATAATCCCACCACTGCATCATTCGTCGTGACAAATCAATCTGCTGTTCAGGCTTGGTTATCGCATGACCTTCTTTTTCGTAAAGCAACAATATATTGGGCTTCCCTAGTCTTCGCAAAGCCAAATGGAATTCCAGACTTTGTGTATAATTGATAGCACTATCTTCGATACCAGCCCAAATCAAAAATGGGGTCTGCATCTGTGGTGCAAAAGTAATGGGAGAATTCTGCAAATACTGCTGAAAGGCCTCATAAAGAGGTACGCCCATCCTTACTTGGCTGTATTCGTAGCGCCAGGAGTCCTGCTTCTTATTGTTACGACCTACGCTCAAATAACTACTTACAAAATCATTAAAGCCGGCACCTGAAATGGCCGCGGCAAACAAATCAGTTTGTGTTACTATGAAGCTTGTTTCGAAACCGCCAAAAGAGTGACCCACCAGTCCTACACGCTTTTTATCAACTGATTCATGCGCCGCTACTTCGTTAACCGCACTTATGACACAATCTAAGGCTGACCTGCCAGGTTTCCCTTCATCATATGCAATATCAGGTAACAGCACAAAATATCCCTGAGTGGTTAGGTTACTAATGTTGAATCCGTCCTGATTAAACAATGAAGGATTTACATACTGATTATAATAATCAGAAAGCCTTTCGTAAATATATACTACCATAGGATAGTTTTTATCAGGTGTATACCCTGCCGGATAAAAAAGCGCACCATTAAGCAGCGTACCTTTGCTATTTTCATACGTTATCAATTTCGAAAAACCCCATTGGTAGTTTCTTTGTTGGGGATTGCTCTGGTACAGTAGTTTAGCAGACCTTTTGCTGAACTTCACTAGTATTTGGGGTGGCACATGGTAATGCTCTCTTATATAAATGCACACCCCATTTGGCGAATACTTAAGTCCGTAAACCCTACTATTTTCAAATACAATCTGGTGCAATCCATTCTTGGCATCCCACGTAAAGTAACCGCTTTTTGTATCACTAACGGCTTCGAGGTGCAAACCGTCGTTTAAATTTAAGATTCCATTAGCAACAGAACCAGTCGCGCCATAGGGACTTTTCGATACGATGCGGTAAACTACTTTCGCTTCGCGGCCGTTTGTCAACCTTACAGCACTGCTACCATCTGTTTTTAAAAGCCATAGATCATACTGGTCATAAACCAAAACTTCTTTGTCATTGGTGGTCCAGCCTGCAATACCACAGACCTTTTCTTCGCCGGAGCGGTCGTATTTCTCATCGATAAAAGACTGCCCTGTCTGTCCGGTAAGGTTTTTATGAGTAGCTAACTTGATATCGTAGAGCCACCATTGCTTCTCTTTGAAATAAGTAATATAATTACCCGCTCGCGAAAGATCAATTTTGTTATGGTCGGCACTAAACTTGGGTAAAAACAACCGCTGCTCACCGGTAGCAATATCCTGCAGGTAATAATCCATCGGAGCGTCGTAGTCAAACTGGGGCTCATTGTCAAATGGATTACAAACTAAAGCATATTCCTGTCCCGGAATCAGAACCATATTAGGAAGTTGACTATTTGTCAACATCCGAAACTTTTGCTCCTCCGGAAACCATACTCCCAAAGTAGCGATAGCATAGTCCTGCAAAGCAGATCTTCTAGGATATACTACTTTGTCAGCAGTATTCCAAACTTGCACTCCTGTCGAATCTACTAAAGGTTTTTCTCCCAAAACTCCAAAGAACACTCTGGAGCCATCATCTGAAATCGAAAGTTCAGTACCTGATGCATTATAGATTTCAGCGGCGGCTGGAAAATCACTAAAGCTACTACGGTCAAAAGTATAAAACTTCCTTTCCTTTAGTCGATACTGACCAACGGTGCCCAAATGATCGCTGGCAATCCACGCAAACGATAATCCATTGCGTTGCCATGCAAAACTTGTATAGTTGCGCTCAATGGCATCCAACGGTTCAACCGAGCTCATTTTTTTCAAGTCCAACAACTGCATTTTCCGTTCAGAATCAAAGACTACTTTATCCGATGTAGGGTTAAGCGAATAAAATGTGACCTTAGGAACCTTCATTATCTCTGTGCCATCAATACCTACAATCAGTAAGTCGCCCGGAGTAGCACCTTCGCTTTTTAGAAGAATCAATAGCTGACCGTCCATTGCAATAGTATACTTGCTGATATCAGAATACGTTTGCCGGATACCGCTTTTAAGGTTCTGCACCATCAAGTTCCCATTCTTTTCCCGAAACACAAAACAATTGTCAGTCGCAAATTTACCTTCTGTACCTCCTGCAAAATCATATGTTTTTAGGCTCTTGGTATGCTTCACAAACAAAGTATCAATACCGCTTTCATATTGCAGTGAATAACTTACCCAGTTTCCCTTTTCAGACAACTGTTTCAGTTCCATCGTGCTCCACAGTTTATAGTGAGCTTCTGTCAACTGTTTTTTAACCTGTCCCATTACGGGACAGGTCATAACTAAAACAAATAAAACATGAAAAAAAATCTTGTTGCTCATTAGTAGCCGGGATTTTGTGGTAACATATTAGGATTGAGCAATAGCTCGCTTTCCGGTAATGGAAACAGCGCTTCATTAGAACTCCATCCGGGCTTTACAGGGGCAAGTACAGTAGTAAGTTCCGAGGCACGCTTCAGGTCAAAAAAGCGATGGCCACCTTCAGTAAAAAACTCTACGCGACGTTCCCTCAATATTGCAGCAAGGATATCCTGCTGGTTAGTGGCTGTGCTACTAGGTAAACCCGCAAGGTTTCTGATTACATCGAGGTCAGCTGTAGCACCGGTCAAGAATCCTTGTTTTGCCCTTGCTTCCGCACGAATAAGATACATTTCCGGCAAACGCATTACAATAGAGTATTCTTCTGTGGTTCCTGTCATGCTCTGCTGTTTATACTTATAGGAGTGGTACCATGTAGCACTACCATCGGTTATAGCATTTATCCAATGGGTCTTACGCAAATCGCCTGTTTCAAACGCAGCTACAAGTTCGCTCGTAAGCGCAGCAAACGATGGCGGTCCCGCAGTAAAAATTAAATTCCCACCTTCCGCAGTATTGCCTCCCGGGCTGTTTGGAATAAGTTGCCAAATGGTACTAACGCTCCCTTTTAAAAAAGCGGTGTCAAAATCAGTGACTAGCGAGTAAGTTCCATTTTCATTAATAACCGCCGAAGCTTCATTGCCAGCTTCTGCATTATTGCCATTGTACAGGTACACTCGCGCCAACATAGCAGATGCTACAAGCTTGTTCGGGCGTATGCGAACACCACCAAAGTAATTTGCAGGCAAAAGTTGCTTTGCAGCCTCTAAGTCGGCAATAACGCGATTATATACCTCAGCAACCAACATTTTGTGAGCCACTTGGTTTTGCTCATAGCTGGTCGTTGTGATGTAAGGTATATTTCCAAACAAATTCACCAAATGAAAATGCACCATGCCACGAACAAACAACGCTTCACCCATCAACTGGTCTTTATCTGCCGGCGAGAGTTTCGTTGATGCACTCACACCTTCATAAACGGTATTGGCAGCATAGATGATATTGTAGCTGCTGCTCCACCATTCGGCAACCGCTCCGTTTCTGGGAAGAACACTATTGTTATAAAAATGTTGAATATCGGCCAAGCTCGTTCCATAATAGTCAAGTTCGTCGGCATAAGTTCCTAACGCAATGCTCATACCAGTGGCATTGCCTGTCAGCAGGCCACTATCTCTAAGTTTTGAGTATATGTCTGTCATGGCTGCATTGGCTGTTGCTTTTTCATCAAAAACACTCGACGTGTTCAGTTGCGATGAGGGCAAATCCACTTCCACAAACGAATCACACCCGGAAAATAATAGAACAAGTCCAACGATTATGCTTAGTCGTACAGACTTTAATGATTTTAAATTTTTCATAATGCTAAGTTTTAATTGTTAAAAAGTGAATTGCAGTCCTGCCGTAAATATTTTCAGCGGAGGCAGGTATCCATAGGCAGAGAACTCCGGGTCACGTCCTTTGTAAGAAGTGAAAGTCAAAAGGTTTTGCCCTTCAAGGCTCACTTTACAGCTGGCACCAAAAAGCCACTTTTCAGGAATTTTATAGGATAAAGCTACATTCTTCAATCGCACATAGGACGCATCGCCAATGGCACCATCGCTTTCATAGTAATTATAATAGGCATCTAACGCTGCGCCATTATAGCCGGTACTATATATTTGAGAACCTGCCGAGTCACCGGCGTTTTGCCAATGCTGTAAAACTTCAACGGGTTGATTACCCATCGTGCCGGGTAAACCCGCCATCACCACCGAGGTATAATTATCCTGCTTTACAAACTGCAGCATAAAGTCAAGTTGCCAACGCTTGTAATTCAACTGGTTGCTCAATCCTCCAAAAAAGCTAGGGTTAAAATCCTTCACTACCTGTTTGTCCAATGGGGATAGCATCCCGTCTCCATTCATATCGGCAAACGTATAAACGCCCGTTTGCGGATCTAATCCTGTGTAATGATACACCCTTTGTATGTTCAGAGCTTCGCCTATAACAAATTGGTTGCGATAGGTCGAACTTTCTAAATTGGGGAACGATAAAAGCTTGTTTTTCGAAAAGGAAATATTAAAATTGGTAGTCCAGCCAAAGTTCCCGTTCTGAAAATTCACGGTTCTTAGCGTAATCTCCGTTCCGCTGTTTTGAACAGTGGCATCAAGATTTCCTTGAAGAGTTGGAAACCCAGTGGTCGCGGGCATCGGAATACCCACAAGCTGGCTCGAAGAACGATTACTGTACCAGCCAACAGTCATAAAAATACGGTCTTTAAAAAATCCCGCCTCCAAGGCAACTTCCAGTTTTTTATTAGTCTCCCATCCAAAGTTAGGATTGTACAATCGCGTAGGTTGCAATCCTATTACGCCGTTATAACTAACGCCCGAGGAAAGGAAAGTGTCAAGGAACTGATAATCCCCAATCAAATCATTCCCGGTTGTCCCATAACTGCCTCTCAATTTTCCAAAGCTCAATATACTCTTGTCCTTCACAAAGGACTCTTCACCAAACAGCCAGGCAGAACCCACAGCGCCAAAAGTGGCAAACTGCTTTCCTGGCCCAAAACGGCTACTCCCATCACGTCGTGCTGTAAGGTTTACTATATATTTGTCTTTATAGGAGTAGTTAAACCTCCCAAAAAAAGCTTGGTATTTATAATCAGTCTGCTGGTCCTGCGAAACAGTAACGCTAAAGGCAGAAGCTAGGTTATAAATTAGGCTATTGCTCGCAAATCCATCACCACTCTGTAAAACTCTGCTGTTTTTTTGTTGCTGAAAAGTGCCTCCGGCAAGCAGTTCAGTTTTTCCATATTTCCATTGTTTTAACCAGCTTACTTGGGGTTCTGCAATCCACGAACGGCGCGCTACAGTATTCACTAACAAGTTAGAATATTCAGGACCCGCCTCATAGGCAGGGTCATAAATAGTCGAGGGCGTGGTTCTCGTTTCATCATGCTTAGTATCGGTTATTCCAAAACTCGACTTCACTTCCAATCCCGGCAGTATACTGTAGCTAAGTAATGAATTGGCAATAAAGTCATAGGTTTTAGTTCGGTACTTTCCGTCCAATGATGCCAAAGGGTTTACCCATGTGCTACCTTCCCAGTTCAAGCTCCCATCAGCATTGTAAAGTGCCGGTGCATTAGGTGCCAGTTGTAATGCGGTGCGGCTCAAGTCAATCGCAGGCTGATTATTGTCTTGTACAGTGTAGCCGGTTGATAGTGACATCCTAAACTTATTGTTTTCCGATGCGTGGTTTATATTACTGCGAAGTACTCCACGTTTATACCCATAATCACCCGGAAAAACCGTCGTCTCATCATGAAACGTACCACTTACCAAAAATTGGGTAGTAGCACTTCCGCCACTTACCGAAGCATTCGCATCCTTGTAGCTTACTGTTCCGCCAAGGAGTTCCTTTTGCCAGTCGGTATACCGGTTCTGATCCCACGTTCCGTTAACATCATAATCCGAAAACCCCGGACTCACGCCATCATTAGCAAAACCTTCATTTCGCATAGCAAGGTACTGTTCAGTATTCAGCAGTTTCATGAATTTCGTCACTTTTGCAGCACCTTGTGATACGTTGGCAGTAAAGCGTGTTTTGCCTTGCTTTCCTTTTTTGGTAGTGATAAGAACTACACCATTGGCACCACGCGAACCATAAATAGCCGTAGCATCAGCATCCTTCAAAACTTCAATGCTCTCAATATCGGTTGGGTTAATACTGTTAAGCGGATTCGCTACCGTAGGCATTATACTGGTAGTACGTGAGTTTCCTATTGATTCCGACGAATACGGAACACCGTCTATTAAATACAAAGGGCTGTTACCCTCAGCACGCAAGCTGTTCTGCCCACGGATCTTAATGTCAAATCCACTTCCGGGAACGCCACTGGTTTGGGTTATGCTAACCCCCGCCATTCTTCCTTGCATAGCGGCAAGAACATTAGTCACGGGTTGATTATCCAAATCTTTCGAGGTTATTTTGGCAATACTTCCCGTGCGTTCTTTGTCTTTAACGGTGTAGTATCCTGCGTTTATAGTTACTTCTTTCAAAGTAGTCGCATCTTCGGTCATAGTAACGTTTACAACACTGTCAACTGCGACTGTGACTGCGACATCCTTATAACCGATGTAACTGAAAACAAGCACATCACCTTCGGCAGCATCTATAGTATACTTCCCTTTTTCATCGGTTATAACACTGTTGTCACTTGTTTTAGGATTGTCACCCTGAGCGAGCCTGTCCTGAGCGGAGTCGAAGGATCGAAGGGCTTTCTTAACGGTAACAGTAACTCCTGGTAAAGCACCATTGGCATCACTGACTGTTCCTCTAATACTATTAGTTTGTAGGTTAAGATATCCTGTCATCCCGAGCATGTGATATTGAGAGGAGGACAGCCAGTGGCTGTCAGGTATTTTTATTATCAAAGGGCTTTCTTTTCCCTCATAAGGATTAGCAAAACAGGCAAGGCAAAAAAGATACATCCATATCATAACGGAATACCAAATCACGTCCTTGACCTTGAATAATGAATTTTTATTCATAATATTGGGTTGGTTAAATTGAACAATAGTTTAATTAAGCTTGACTCTCTAGTATCATGCGCCAACAGGAGCTAGAGGGTCTTTTTTTTGTTTGTGAAGTTTTGTTTGTTATACCATAGGCTTAAATGTGTTAATTAATAATTTGTCACCCTGAGCGCAGTCGAAGGGTCTATGTTCTATTTTCTATTCTCTTCTACAAGAATAAACCTGCGCGGGCATAGCAACTAACCCAACTCAATAAAAACTCAACTATTACTCACACGCAGGCTGTATAAGTAGTTATAAAAACAAAGAGAAATCTAAGTGATAACAGGATAAACTTTTCCCTTATCCCTAGTCCCTTATCCCTTTAAAAAATGGTGAATCATGAAGCAGAGTTTACCCCATAAAAAAAGGCGCGGAACTCAGCTTAAACGTTTCAGAGGTACTGGTATACCATACGTACGAATAAGTGAGCCCACGCCAAAGGACGTGAGCATCTGACTTATCATCTCGTACGTTTAAAAAATTACCAGTTTTCTGAAACGAGATTCAAAGCGAATGCTTCAATATTGTTATTTGAAGAATCGCAAATTTAATACTAATTATAGCATTATGCTGACAAATATAAAAATTATTACCGACATACATGTCGTTGTGATAAACTTTTTTTCTGTGTCAATTTGAATTCAAATGAAACAGATAAAAAATACTCAACTTATAGCGGCAACAAAAAAGGTTTTACAAGACCTCCGTGCAGAAACAACACTGACACAAGATGCTGTTATTACAGATATTTTTGATTCAAAAAATACAACCATCAATTTAGCTAGGATTGAAACAGGTCCTGTGGAAGTTTCTCCAAGCACCATCTTTTTGCTTTGTGAATATTATAAAATTTCAATTTCATCTTTTTTTAAAAGAGTCGAGGAGATCGACAAAAAGTTGAAAATAACCGAAAAAAAGTAAATCCTTTTCAATAAATACCACTAAATTTAAGATGCTTTCGAGCATCTTTTTTTATTCCAAAATTGCATAATTTACTTTCGAGACATTTAGTATTTTGTCTTTTTTAAAATTCTAAATATGGAGTGGTACAAAATCTTACTTGCAATTCCAGTCATAATTCTTGGAGTATATATCCGTGGCAAAGTCTATGAAAATAAAAGGAATATGCATTATAATGATAGTTGGCGCAATCGAAAGAAGTAATCTTCAGAGAGGCATCATTTTTTTTCGTTTTTAAGGTTAAATATTTTTATCGTATTATATAGTATATAAATTTTATAAAAATTATACCATTATGAAAACTAGTGACTTTATGAATGCGAATTTAAATGCGATAAAAAAATTGATCAAAGAACAAATGAGTGATAAGTTCGACTCTCACATCTTTATCAGGGCACTCGCAAAAAAGTATGAATACCAATATGTACTGCTTTTAAGAAATTATAGAAAGGATGCACATAGAAACGTCCATGCACAAATTGCAAGACATCTTTCAAAAAACAAGGATTACTTTGAAATTGAGAAACACGGTAAAGTTAGGAGTGCGACCGTCTTTGGTTTTAATAATTCAAATGAATTATGGTCTAAAAAATGATGCAATAAGATAATATTGCATTAAGGATAAATGTTTTTTTAAATCTTATTTGCCATAATTTCGTATGGAATTCTTAATAATGTATCCTTTAACATTTTTATTGTATTTGGTTGAATATTTCCTCTTAGTTTTAAGGCTTTCCATTCTGCAACCCCATCATAAATGGAGTGCCTTACAAAATTAGTAAATGATTCTGGATGCTGCATATCTTGTACATGCGGGTGCAGCACATTAATTATAACAATGATTTTTAAGTCCTCGATAGTCGTTTCACTTAAAACGTAAGGATCGAACTCTGATTTTTCACTAAAAAATACAATTACAGTAATTTTATCATCATCTTCTCCAAGCTCAACTTTTAAATCAGGTTCATATTCAGAAGTTGTACTTTGGATACTTTTTTGATATGACATGCCTATGATCTTTTCGGGATATGGGTCAGCTGCTCTCCAAAATGAATTTATTTCAGCAGACTTTAGTTCACTTTCTAGGATTGTGACTGAACTTTCTTTAAAAGTTAAAATTTTATTTAATTCTTCCTTATTGTATCTGAGAGTTAAAGCCAGTTCCCTTGCATCATGACAAACTTCTCCAAGTTTCTTATCCAAAAGATCCTCATCGTCGTCCTCCCAAACTATTTTATCCTTCGTGTGGCTTACCGAAAACTTCTGCAAAATTAATTCACCAACTACTCGCTGATTCACTAAATCATTCCCACCATCTTCTTGATCACCATAGACAGTAGTTGGCTTGTATCCACTTTCTATCACTCTTTTGTTTTGAATAATTGAAAAACCTGCTTTTTTTCTGCTTCCATAACCTTTACCTAAAACTCCAACCCAGCCTTCAACAACTTTACCATTAATTTCAAATTCAAAATCCTTTTTATATCTAATTCCATCAGTAGAAACATGTAACTCATCCTGATATCCTATCCAACTTAAAGGAACGTGATTCCACTTAATTTCTATTCCTTCAGTTATATCGAACCTGTAAATTGAACTTAAATAATCTTTAATTTTCCAAAGAGTTTTGGCGACAAACTTCCTATTAAGATTCTCTATTGTAATTTTTGTATAGTGCATTTCTTTTTCTCCAGGAGTTATAGTAGGTACTAAGTCAACTTCACCTACTATTGCGGCAATCGCTGCAACATCAATTTCGACTTTGTATATGTTTTCATCACCGTACTTTTTTGTTTCTACCCACCATTTGTCACCAAACCAGCACGCAGCTGTTTTCATACCCATTCCAAACCTAGATCGCCCATCAGTATTTTCGGGTAGCTTACCAATCTTCATTGCCCTGTCTAAATCTGCCAAATCCATACCAATAGAATTATCAGTAATAGTTATAAAATCAGCATCACGATCATAAATAATCGAAATCGATAATTTCTCGCCGGAAAGTTCAAATTTCTCTTGGAGTTCTTCGTTGTCAAAAAAGGCTTGTGTTGAATTATCAATAAATTCTGCAAAAGCAAACCAAGGCTCGTATGAAAGCCGTTTGTAAGATTCAATAACATTATTTTCTATTCCAAATTTTAACATAATCTAGTCTTTTATAAATACGAATGTATTTTGGTTGATCGTTTTGATTTTACTGAATAACCTTGAAAACAAATTTCTATTTTGAATTGTACGGCTCTTTGAATAGTAATTTAACCTATAACGTGCCGAAATTGGATCAAGAGGAGACGTGGTACTGTTACAAATTAAGTATGGAATACTGCCGTCGTCCTGTCTTTCCCATTTGTAACTCCTACCTTCAAAAAATATTTCTAATGTATCACCGTTCTTAATTCCGTGTTTATTAAGAAAGTCTTTAGAAAGTAATTTAATAGCGAAAGGTAGTGATTTTTCAAATTTACAGTGACAAAAATCGGTGTAAATGGTAGGGAATTCGCCGGAGAGTCGATACAGTTTCCTGTTGTCAAAATCATTGTATATTTGAAAAACACACATTTCGCAGGAAAGTTTTGCTAAATCAGATTTCCATTTTTCTTTTTCTTCATTAACGATAACCATCAATTTAGGGAGGATAGAAGATGTAATAAGTGATTCAACCTTTGATTTGTTTAAATCGTTTCTTTCTTTACAGATGTAATCAGAATTATCCTTATTAGGAGTAAAGTTTCTGAAGGTGTGAATTTGTTTTATTACTTCTTCCTTAGTATGTTTTCCCAACTCTACTTCAATAACATACCATTCAGAATAATCATTTTTAATCATCCCTAAATCAGCCGCACTGGATTTTCCAGTTATGTTATTTAAAAGCTTTTGTTTAAATGAAAAAACTCTATAATCTGGAAAAATTGTTTCAAGGTATAGCTTAACAGTACGCTCAAGATCATTTTCATTATAATAATCCCGTGGTGCTAATTCTTGAAACCAAACGGTATCGTGATCAAGGACTTTAGACATACATTTTTATTTTTAAACTCCTATAAAATACTTTGTTAACTCATTAACAGAATCTATGTTTAGCTTTTCAATATTATTCTTATTTTCGAACTTTTCAAATGGATTAATATCTGATAGTATTACAATACGATCCGTTGTGGTAGCGATTCCTTTTTTATCTCCCCAGATTCTGGTCGTTTTATCGGTGCTTGTTATAACATCATTAATACACCAAACATTTTTAAAGATTTTATTTTCCATAATCATCAAACAAAATTCCCTTGCTAATGGAATAACACTGTTTTTTGATTTCGCAACGTCACCAATTACAAAAACAGCAACACCATCCTCTTTCAAAAATTCTTTCAATTCTTTAATTGCCAGTTTAGAAAATTCAATCCATCCGTCTAAATTTAAATCATCATCCAATTCTTCTGATACAGCAATTGGATCCTGATCCATAAACCATGAACGAATCCAATTCTGTTTAGCGTAGTTGACAATCCCCAAATATGGTGGTGAGGTCAAAATTAAGCTAGCTGAATCCTTGTAAGGCTGTAACTCATTATAATTGGATAATGACTTGACATCAGCCTTTATAATTAGACCTTCACCTCCTAAAGATAAATGTTTTTTAAACATTCTGGTTGTTTTTTCTTTTAATAAACTGAAAACATTTCTTTCAAATCTATTAAGTTGATTTGTTTGAACAAATCTCCTTACATACTCAGGCGACATGCTGAATGTGTTTGGCATATCTATCGAAGCATAGGCGGAGCTAGTATCTTTTCGTTCTCCACCATGTAAAATTCCTAATGTAATTCCAATTAAGTATTTATCAACTTGCTTTTCCGACTTCAATAATTTTCTCCTCAAATAACAAAGTTGTGCTAAAGTTTTTGGGTGAAAAATTAGGTGGATTTCATCAGATTGAGCAATTGCTTCTGGCTGATATAATGCATAATCATACTTGCTTTCAAGTTCATCAATTCTTGTAAAGATTTCTTCTGTGGTAAGATTATAGTTTTTGGCCTCACTAAGAGCAAGAGCTATTGGATTTAAATCTGTTGCTAAAGCATTTCTATTTAATATTCTAGCCTCCAATGCAGTTGTCCCTCGACCCGAAAAAGGATCGTAAACGAGATCGCCTTCATCTGAAAAGTACTGTATAAAGTAATTTGCTAAGGGGGCAGGGAATGCTCCTAAATAGGAGCACATAGAATGCCAGGAATCAAAATCTCGGGCACTGAGTTTTGACCATGGCGTTTGTAGGTTATCAATTGTCATTCTCAACATTTTCGGTTATTATCACTTGGAAAAAATCATTGATTAACTCAACAATTGTTTCACAAGCATTGGCTAAATCGGCTCTTTTTATAGCATCAATATTTTCTTGAGAAATTTGATGGCCGTCTTCGTTATTTAATCTTGTTTCGATTTTGTTTTGACTTATCATAAAGGCACAGAATCCAACATGTTCTCTATATCTATTTTTAATTGACTCGACAGCTTCCATACTGTATTGCTGTGCGCGGGTAATTATTTTTGTCAAGTGTTTATTTGAGTCATTTATAAAAATATCTACAGAATCGTTGCTGATGTCTACATCGGCTACCGTATCATAATTCCAACCGGATTCTTTATAATAGGCTTCATCTTCATTAATATTATGAATTTGAATATTTGGTATATTTTTATCGCCACCTTTTTTTGAATCTCCATCTGCAGCTAATTCTATCGCCTGAACTTCTAAGTTACTACTTAGTGTTTTTTGTTTTGGTGGGCGAAGTTCCAGGGTTATATTTCCTTTTGTTCCGGGTTCAACGTCTTCTCTACATTTAAAATACGCTATACCATATCCATCAATTACTCTAGCTGACCCTGTAAAGCTTCCAAAAGAATGTGGTTCAATTACCGCTAAAAATGCGTCTGGATTATTAAAATAACTTGGATGTGCATCAGTTTTGAACTTAATACTAAAAGTTTTTCCAATATATATTTCTTTTCCTTTTTCTGTAGTTATCTCTAAAAAAGTTGGTGGATCACTAAATGGAATTGGAACCTGCTTTTTGGTCTTAACGGATTCCTTAGTTTCGGAAGCTTTTACTTCGGTACCACCACCATTTGCTTTAAAATAAACGTTTATTCTATTTGCAAGTTTCTTTCTTAGTTTATCGAGAGATTCAGTTACATCCTTTTTAAGATAACGGTCTTTCCGTTCTTTATCTAATAGTTTTAATTGATCATCTTCTTTCAGAGTGTCAATAGTTAGTTTTTTTAGTTCTTCAAGAATAGAAGTATCTCTTAATGACTCCCTTGTACTACTGAATAAATGCCTCTTAGATTCATTGTCTAGTCCATCACATTCAATTTGCACTACTAAATACTTTTCGATAAATGGTAGCTTTAAATCCCCTTTAATAATAGAACTTGGAAGTGTACCTTGTTTTTGTCCGTTGAATGTAATAATAATTGGTTGCGATGGTAAACAATAATTCTTTATTCTATCCATTGGTTTATCTGAACCTTCTAATGTTAAGACCCAATAGTAGATTCTTACTTTTCCATCCTTAAAAGTTAGATTTACCTCATTTTGATATTGAGTCAAGTTCTTTTCATCACCACCACCTTTACTCAATCGTCGGTTATTTCCAAAAATACTACGGTTTTCTACCTTACCATTATTCAAATCCTTTTTTCGCTCACCACTTATAGTTATCGGTATGACTGGGTCAAACAAGTAGTGATGTGCTAAATACCACAGAGAAGATGTCGGACCTGTAATTTTAGCGGTGTACTTCCCAAGGTCCATTCCAATGTGTCGAATTAATGTCCCGTGATTGAAAATACCTTTCGAATCCTTTAGGTTGAATGGTTGTCCTGTGCTTTTATTAATGCAATATTCAAACCATTCCAATTTATCAGAGTCAACATTACCGGGGTTAATCCTTACAATTGTCCAACTAATTTCGTCTTTTACGTTTTCTTCTCCAAGTGCTGGTTTAGAAATTATTATTGTGTAATTGTTGTATGAGAGGGCTGTCGAACCACCTTGACCGTATGCACCCATTAAAAACAATTTTGAAATTTTATTTTGACCATGAAGGCTTAAAATAGTTTTTGAAAAATCATCTCCTTTAACCCCAATACCTTGATCACGGATTTCAACTGTTGGATAATTTTCTCGTTCAGAATCTCTTAGCGTAACTTTTATTTTCTTTGCGAGTTCTTGTATTTTTTTATCACTTGCATTTTCGACATTTTTTAAGCGTCCTTCCTCCAAATCGAACCAAGTTTGGGAAGCCATTCTTGGGCTATTTATATTATTTGGTTCGCCTTGAATTTTCCATTCGAGTTCCATCACAGCATCTATGGCATTTGTGAGCCTTTCTGCAAGTCCGGCTGCAGGATCAGTACCTATATTAATGGTTGCAATATTATCCTTGTAGCCTCCGACTGGAGTCCAATCGACACTATAATCATCGATTAGTGTTTCTAAAACGTCTGTTACTTCCTTTGCGGTATTTGCGCTAAGTAATTCCTGAAACAGTTTTTCCATATTTTATTTTTAAAGGGTTTGCACCCAAACAATCTTATATATTTATAATAGAATTATTCTGTTCTCAATTCGCAGAACATAACCAGTCTCTTGTGCAAACTTTTCCATTCGTTCAGTCTGACTTTCTTTAAACTTTGGATGTTCGCTGTTGGCTATATAAGCCCTTTTCTCGGTAAACTCTTCCGCCGCATCCGTTTTTTCAAAATGATCAATAGTAACCTTAATTTGCTCTTCCGCAGTCTTAACCCAATCGGGTCCTAATGCACCGCGCTGTTTTAATTCTACAAAAATGATGGTATCATCATAAGAAAGGATTCCTTCACAACGTTTGTCTGGTTTTCCACTAGGCTTTCGGATATCTATACAATTATCAACAGCAGTAAAAGTGCAATAGTAATCATAGTCATTAATCACCACGGCAATCCATTTGGCACCATTAGCTTCATCAATATAGGCTGGGTTTTTTGCAGGTGGCGGATCATCACATAATCCAAATTTTTTCCGGCTGGAGTGCGTTTGGCATCCTGCATCCATAAAATTTAAACTCATAACTTTTGCTGTATTTCCAGTAACCTTGCAAAAAGCTCATTGGTTTCGCCAAGTCGTTCATTAAGTTTGTTGTCGTCTGAGGGCATTCCTTGATAATCCTCCAATAGCGAAATAGTCCCTTCTGCCTCTTCCATCTCATATACCACAAGATCCTCGCCATTTAAGACCGATATGATGGGCACAATTTGATGCACTTTTCGTAGCATCTCATCATCATTATTATTTATTCTATTAACAAGAGTATGCGCTTTTACTGCTAAGGTTAAGTAGTTTAATAAATAAGGGCTGTGAGTTGTTATAATTAATTTGTTATTGTCATTTTGATTGCTAAATCGCACAAGAGTATTCAACACCTCCCGCTGAGAAGTAGGGAACAGGTTTTGTTCCGGCTCTTCAACAATATTTAAAAAGGCAGAATAACTACGTTGCGCTGATAAAAGTTGAAGCTGTGCTCGTTTCACATCTTCAGACAATGTGGGATCGCTCATAATTTCCTGTACCTGTAAAAATAGATTCCTTTCCTCGTCAAGACTAGTATGTTTAGTAGAATGGTCACGCTTTCTAAAAAGAGAATCGGCCAAATACGAACTTACCATATACAAAGGCACGAAAGATTGAAAACCACTAGAAGCTTCAGTAAGGTTTACTGTATAATCTTTACCTTTTATTCTAACGATATTGCTAAACTTTTCATATTCGAGTTGGGCATTATTGATAGGTAAATCTACCATTCCGTCCAAGGCATCAATTTCATCCAAGGCATCAAAATATTCATCAGCAAAAGTGTAAAGTGTACTGGGCAGACCTTTTAAGTTTCTTACATTTCTAACCGAACCAACCAAGTTTCTCTCTGCCGGTACATACATAATCTTTGGAAAGGAATAACCATTCATAGGATTTCTTTCAATAAAAACATCTTCACTTTTAGTATTATAACGAATAATAAAAGCCTTACCGTGGTATTCAATTTCGGTAGTATCTTTAAAATAAGAGCCAATGTTTTGGTAAGAGCAGTGAATTTTAAATTCTTCCCTTGTTAATGAAGTAAAATCACCTCTTACCAAAGCTTTTTCAATCCAAACGATAGTAGAAATTAATTTTGCGACAGTACTTTTTCCCGAACCTTGATTACCAATAAAAACGGTAACACGTTTAATGTCAAGCCATCCCTCGTTAACTTGCAGCCCTGCTTTGATGGGTCCGAAATTTCTAATTCTAATTTTGCTCATAATTGATTTGATAACGCGGGTAAATTTAAACAAAAAATTATTAAAATTCCGATGTTTTATACTCTATGTAGACCCTTATGTAAAGTTATTTAAAAGAGTGCGTTTTTGGTTTCTTGCTGTACCCACGCATCCGTTTAGATGGCTGATAAGTTGATGCACGCCAACTTGAAATAAATCACGGCTTGTAGCATCTTTAGGAGGAAATGGTGTTAACGAAATCTTGTGCCATTTTAAATCACGACACCACGACTGCATAGGCTCATCAGTAAAACGTATTACCATTTCATGGGCAAACTTGTTCCTGATTTTCCTTACCAGTGTTAAGTCATCCCTAATGGTTTTGTCAATCAATCCCAGGCAATAGCACATACTAATTTTATTGCTAAAATTACCAAGAGGTCCATTATAATCCAGTAATCTCAAAACCTCTTTATCATCTTCAGGGAAAAATGCAAGAAGTATGTGGTCAAGTATCATTTCAAGATAGGTAGCACCTACTATGGCAATACTTCTCTCATTCGGCTCACTATAATCAAAAAGCGATGAAAATTCCAATAATGCTTTGTGAAGATCAAAGTAGCGCTCCACAGCATTACCCGTCAATATATAGTTCTCATCAGAAGTCATAACTTGTATAAATTTTTAGGTACATTTATAGGGTCAAAATATACAAAATTATGAACGAATTAGGAAAACTATTAGAAACAAGATTAAAAATACCGGTCGATAGCGGCATCGATTTCGGAACCTTTGCAGAAGTAATATACAACAATCGAAATATAGGTACCGTTCAACTGGTTCATACACCGGGTAATTTAATTATAGATACCAGTCCTTCCTCAACTAACAAACTTAAATGGGACTACATCTATGATAGTAATCGCGGAGAAATTAATGCATTAGTTGCTGCCATTTTTTCAGTTGCTGTTGAAAATATTTCGATAACGCTGGGCGATTTCAAAAGGTTGTATGTAAAAGATTTAAATGGCCATTTAATCGGAAGTGTTAGCTGTAATTATGAAGAGGGTCAGTGGCACGTAATTCAGGAAAATGCGAAATGAATTTACTGAAACTGTGAAAACAAGTCGTTATTTTTAATTCATTTAAACTATGGATAACATTTTATACTACCCTTATATCAACCTCCCACGCACCGATTGGACATTGAGAACGCTCCTGTATTACGATACAATTGGTTCAATTGTACCTCAAGAGTATTTCTATAATCCCGATAGAAATTACGACCCGTTCATGCTTGATTTGGTTCAGAATGAATTGGTTATTCCTGTAAATCCTCTGGAGGTTATTAACCCTGTAGAATTTTCAAAGGCATTCTTATCCTACCTTAAACAACATAAAAATAGTTTCATAAGAAACAATTCCAATAATGATGACCGTCAAAGTTCAAGACCAACACAACGCTTTTTCCCTTCTAAATTACATGCTGATAAATTTGACGGTGAGATATTTTATGCTTTGCAGGATTTAGGATTAGCCGAGAGGTTAAGTCCTGACGATAGTTGGTATTTGGTAGAAAGCAAAACCGCTAACCTATTAATGAAACTATTAGCCATGACGATTAGTAAAGAATTAGAGATGCTGCCTACAACAGATGTGGTGAATGTAATAGGACTTATGACATCAAAAATGAATCAAAACCGAAAAAGAGGAACTATTCTAAAAGAATTAATCCCTTTTCCTGAAAATATAGATTTAGCCAAAGTCAGGGCTTTTAAAGATAAACATCCTGACCTACTCAAAGCCTTTAAGAATAAAGTAGAACTAATCACATTGAATCCACAATACATAGAAGGTACCGAATTATTTACGGAGACTTTGAAAGAACTAAAATTTCGAAAAGATGAACTTTCTGCAAAAATGAATGAAGGCCAAATGGGAAATATATTTTTCGGAACAGTTTGTGGGCTATTAAGTTCAGGCATTTCTATGGCAACTGTCGAAAATAAATTCTTAGCCATTGCAGCAGCAACTCCTGGCTTTTTAAATGGCATTCATGCAGCATCAAAAGTCGAAAAACCCGAAAATATTTTTGATCAAAGCGGGATGAAATATTTGGCTCTAGTAGATAAAAGACTTACCCTAAGAAGTGTTTAGATGAATAACGGAAAACAGTTCGAAAAAACAATTGCTCTAATTCAGGAAACTTTTAAGGATTCTGAATATACAGAAGTATTTAGAAACTATAGCATTCCTAATTCAAGTGGCAAAAATCGTGAAATTGATGTTTTAATTGCATCTAAAATCAATGGCTTTGAAATGAATATTGCAATTGAATGTAAAGATTACAAAGGCAAAATTCCTGTTGAGAAATTGGAAGCATTTCACGGTAAATGTGAAAGAATAAAATCTATAAATAAAAAAATATTCATCAGTGCCAATGGTTTTCAAACAGATGCAATTAATGCAGCCAACACATTTGGAATTGAATTAATGACGGCTGAATCGCTAACTAGGGATTTTCTACTGCAGCTGTTACCGGTGAGGCAAATAAAACCCATTTTTACTTATAAATTCAACTCACTAATGCTAACATTTGACGCTGATGAAGAAACGCTAAAAAAAGTACACAAAGATTGTCCAAATACAATTTACTCCGTTGATGATAGTAATACAAAAAGCATAAAGCAAATCTTAGCAGAGGTCGTCAATAATAACCGAATGGAAATTTTTAATGTGGCACTTTTAAATTGGATGACAATTAAGAATTACAAGTCAGAAGATTTTCCGGTGAATTTCACTTTAACTTTCACTAATAGTTACGTTAAGACATCCGAAGGGCAAAATATCGATTTATTAGAATTAAACTGCAACACTATGATTAATTTTCAATTTGTCACTCCTGAAAATATAACTGGTAGAACACTAAAAGACAACAAGGGTAATATAAAAGCCAATGCTATTAATATAAAAATGAGTGATGAGGTACAGAGCGATATAATTATGAAAGATGATGAAGTACATTTCTATTCAACTGAGGGAAATAAAACAATAAAGCTTCAAACACTTTTAACTTATGATAGTAATACAGGTAAATTTAAAAAAGGCGATTAATTCAATCCTTATTGGCTAAATTGCTGCATGATGACACAATCAGAAAAATATGTTGCTAATCTTTGTGAAAAATCTTTTCTTCCATTTTGGAGTTTTGCAAATCCACTCGGAAAAAAAGGAAAGGAATTATGTGATGTTCTTATAGTCTGTGGACCCACAATTATTATAATATCAGTAAAAGATATTTCACTTACCAAGCACAACGACAAATCTATTGTTTATGACAGATGGGTGAACCAGGCGGTTCATGAATCTGTTAAACAAATTTATGGAGCAGAGCGATACCTGCTAGATGTTGATGAGGTCATTTTAAAAGGCAAAAAAACAACTATAAAGTTGCCAAAAAAAGAAAATCGCATAATTCACAGAATTGCCATTGCTTTTGGAAGTGATGATGATTTTCCATTACCGACAGGCAATTTCGGAAAAGGTTATGTCAGCGTATTTGATGAGAAAACAACTTTTACACTACTTGATGAACTGGATACTATCACTGACTTTACAGAGTATTTACTAGCAAAAGAAAATTTTGAAAAGAACAAAACAATACTCATTCCAACCGAAACAGATTTTTTAGCGTTCTATCTCGATGGCGGATTAAAGATGGAGATTCCTGATGATGCTATAATTTCAGGGAGAGATTTATGGAAAGATTATATTGCCAGTAAGGAATATGCTGAATGGAGAGAGGATATTGCAGTTAGTTATGTGTGGGATTTTATGATTAGACACTTACATACACATCATATCAATGAGGAAACAGCAAATGAACGAAGAGAGGAACTAGAAGAAGCAATTCGCACTATTAATCTAGAACCTCGAATCAATCGAATTGAATTGGGCGAAATGTTGAATAGCGCTATTAAGGATAAAGTGAAGGCACGTATGTTAAGGCCATTGGAAGGAAGTAAACATGCCTATGTATTTATGCCGCTGACCGACAAGAATTGGGAAGAAAAAGAAGGAGAATTAGAATTGAGATGTATTGTGGCACGATTTGAAAACCCTACCGCCGAAAAAATCATTGGAATTTCAATGGGTAGTAATTCAAAAGGCGATAGTTGTTTTGATATATGTACTCTCGATATTCCGGAAATGGACGATGATTTTATAAATCAGGCAAAAAAAATAAAAGAAGAATTAGGATATTTTACCAATCCCAGAATTTCAGATAGCAAGTTGCTCCGAAAAAAAAATAACTAAGGTAAGTACACAAACCCATTATTATGAGCAATTGTAACCAACGGCTGTATACCTTCCTTAAACCTAGTATAATCAAAACAATTCTGACTATTTAATTCCGGATAAATAATCAAGTACTCTTCAAGCAATTTATTTTTAGGGCTATAATGGTGTATAATTTCAAAAGCAGTTTTTTGTAAAGCATAAAACCCATCAAAATGGGTTTCCATATTGGGCAGCTTATCACTTTTAGTAGAGTTAAAACTAATATCAATCGGTACCAAGTTCCAAATCAAATCATGTGATACAAAAGCGTGGGGTATAAAATGGTCCAATGCATAATGGTCAATGGTCAAAGCGGTATTGGTAAAAATACAATCTACAGTTCCTAGTTCTTTAAATACGATGTCCCAGTAATTCTTCCGTTGGTTAGTTAGCGAACCTCTAAAAGGCGGTCGTATTAACTTATTAGCGATATCCGGCACATTCGGGTTGCGGGTCTGCAAAAACAAAGTCAGGTTCCAATAAATAAAATCCTTTAGTATTTTGGCATTTGCTTTTAGGTAACCAACCCACTTAGGATTTATAATAATGTAATCATCATACAAGGCATACAAACAATCATTTTCAAAAACTTGCGAAGAAGCATATATTCGCTTCCGGTAAGCAACATCATTCTCACCCGCCACTTTACTAAACCACGGAGATAAAAACCAATGCGGTACATTTTTGTTAAAATGATAAAGGGCTTGTTGTGTAACTTTTAGATCGGAGTTTTCTAATATGGGTAACAGTAGTCCTTTCTTTATATCAATAGTCAACCGTTCCTGTTCCAAAATAGAGTGTACAGCTTGTTGTATCAAATCCTGTTTCCCAAACGACACATGAAAATAATTCACAGTATACCACGCATTGCCAATCATTCTCGCAAATAAATGCCGTTTTGGTATAGTCAGCAGCCCTTCCTCTACCAATTCCAAAATAGCCAACAGCCAATAAAACTTATACGTCGCCGAGGTATTGCCAAACGAAGCCGCTAGTTTAGATACAGGAAGTGCATTACTATGTGGGAGATTCATGAAATTACAAATTGTGGTAGGGCTAAGATAGGAAAAGTAAAGTATAGTTGTTGTAACAATAAAAACTGATAGCACGGTTCAGTAGAACCGTGCTATCGCGCGTGCACTTTATTACTTTAATAAAGTGCTGTAAAGTTAGGCTGCCTTTTTCGAGAAAGTCAAGTTAACATAGTCAATATAGTTACACTAACAAACTGTAAAACAAATATAATTTAAATATTTTGTCAAGTATATTGCTTCATTTACTTGACAGATTAAAAAAATAATAGTATCTTTGTATCTCTAAAGAATAGAGCATGACGATTTCCAAAAAAATAGAAGATAAGGTTAAGAAACTGCCAATAGGCACCACATTCACCTATCAAACGCTTTCTGTTAAATCGGATGAGTATGCTGCTACTGCAAAAACATTAGAGCGTTTAATAAAAAAAGGAGTGCTAAAGCGTGTTTCAACTGGGGTGTTTTATAAACCAAAGCAAACAGTTTTTGGCGAATTAAAGCCTCGGGAAGAAGAACTTTTAAAAAATTACCTATTCGAAAATGATAAAAGAATAGCATACATAACCGGAGTAAGTTTATACAACCGACTTGGTTTAACCACACAAATACCTAAAGTCATTAAAATTGCCAGTCGTGACAAACGAATTTTTGCCTCAATCGGAAGTCTAAAAGGCAAACCGGTAAAAAGTTACATAGATGTTTCCGATAAGAATTACTATGTATTAGAAATTTTAGATGCGCTGAAAGATTTTAAACAAATCCCCGATATGGATAAAAGATCAGGGCTGTTACTTTTGGCAAATGAAATAAAAAAATGGGATGAAAAAGATAAAAAATTACTGCTAAAGTATGCCTTGAAATACCCTCCAAGGACTCGAGCAATTTTAGGGGCAATAGTGGAAGTTTTTATGAATAATGAAGAAATAAAACCATTAAAAGAAAGTCTTAATCCACTTTCACAATATGAATACAAAATTACAGAGGATATTTTACCCAATGCTAAAAACTGGAACATAGTATGACACTACACGAAAATAAAGAACTATACAACGATGCGATACTGGCAACAGCACAGCAAAAAGGAATTAAGGAAATTTATGTTGAAAAAGATTATTGGGTAACACTGGCGCTAAACCGCATCTTTACTTCAGATATAGGAAAGGAAGCAGTCTTTAAAGGAGGAACAGCATTGTCAAAATGCTACAACATAATTGAACGCTTTTCAGAAGACATTGATATGGTTATTCTCAGAAATGAGGAAGAAACAGGCAATCAGTTAAAAGCCAAAATCAAGAAAATTTCAAATGTAGTAGCAGAGATATTGCCCGAGATTGAGATTGAAGGTATTACAAACAAAATGGGAATGATTCGAAAAACAGCACACAACTATAACAAAACATTTGAGGGTGATTTTGGGCAGGTTCGTGATATCATTATTGTAGAGTCAACCTGGTTAGGAAGTTTTGAGCCATATACTAATGCAATGGTGACATCTTTTGTAGCCGAAATGATGAAAGCCAATAATCAGGAAGCATTAATTGAGCAATATGGTCTGCAGCCGTTTGAAGTTCTGGTGCTCAGTCTGGAACGTACACTCTGCGAGAAAATCATGAGCCTGATGCGGTTTTCATTTACAGAAGATCCCATTACCGATTTGAATAATAAAATCCGTCATGTCTATGACATTTATAAACTATTGGATAACAAGGAAGTCAATGCTTTTTTTCATTCTCCCGAATTTGACAAGCTATTACTAATTGTCGCCAATGATGATGTAATAAGTTTTAAGAATAACAATGGATGGCTTGATAATCACCCGGCCACTGCCATGATTTATGCTGATATCGAAAACACATGGAATCAGATGCGAAATACTTATAATACTACTTTCAAAGATTTAGTTTATGGCGACTTGCCGACCGAAGAGCAAATTTTGACAAGCTTAAAAACAGTGCATGATCGAATCGAAACAGTAAATTGGAAGATCAATAGAGAAGCTACTTCGTAATAGACTTGTCAGACAACTGACCCATTGTTCTTTTGAATCGTTCCACTTCCCTCAAAACATGTTCATCAGCTAATCGGTCAGCTTCCAAAAACCGTTTATGGTCAAGTTTTATTTCCCTAAAGAATAAATAAACAAATAGGATAAATAGAGAAATCACAAAAAATATCGGCGCCATAATCAGTATATGCTTTTAGAACGGCCTTAGACCCGAGCCTGCAAGGCGAACTGATGAAATAATCTGGAAGCGAGTGTCAAATATTCGAAGAATTCGACCCGAGCAAAGCGAACTGGCGAAGCAAAAATGAAAAGCTGTTTGAGGCACAGCCGAGTTCTTTTCATTTAGACCCGAGGCGAAGCCGAACGGTGCGAAGCAAATTCAAGAATTAATTTGACCGCTGAAGATTCATAGCCTTGACTTTTTGTTTCTTTTGGGTCAAGCCAAAAGAAAGGGAATGATTTAAAAATTACTTTGCAATTCGGAAATTGCACTATTCGATTCGGGAATCCAACACCACACCATTTGCACCCAACACCACACTCCAATAGATTTGCCCTACACGAGGTGCATCGTTGCCTAACGATGACCGAACTGAACGAAGTTAATCCAACCATCAACTAACGGCAAATGAAATTGTTTTCTGAATCCTTACTATCTGAATTAGAGAGTCATTTAAAAGTAATCCATTCCGAAACGGAAGAACCAATTCAATACGCAGAGCAGGCAATAAAGATGCTGATTGCAATACTAGAAAAACTCAAAACAACATTCTTAAATCACCACTTCGAAAACAAATCAGAAGAAATTTATTTTTTCCGAAATATAAAACCGTTGTTCGCGGCTAAGCTGATTTACTACAACGACATCTACAATATAGAAATAAATAAACCTTTTGGTTCCAAAAAAGCTATCCGCAAGTTCTACAATGCCGAGTTGACAAAACTGGAAACCTATTTTACCGAAAATTTAGATTTTTACAAATACTACCGAACCGGGAACCGGAACCTCGACAATAAATATTTCATTCGTGGCAAACACGATCTCCGGCATACATTGGATAGCTTTTACTTTCAGGCAGACCATCGGTTCTCTACTTCACACGATTATAAAGTAGCACGAATTCAGGCAAACGATACCATAAAAATCTATTTAGAAACTGAGATTTCAAAATTAGAAAATAAAGAAGACCCAAATACAGTTCTGTTACCTAATCGAAAAACACAAAAATGGACAGGTTCAAAAGTAGCGTTAATCGAACTGATTTATGCACTTCACACCGAAGGCGTTTTCAATCACGGAGCATCAGAACTAAAAGAAGTAACAACATTTTTCGAAGATGCCTTTGAGGTCGATTTGGGGCAATTCAATCGCACCTTCCTTGAAATCCGTGCTCGAAAATCCGAAAGAACTAAATTCCTAAATACACTAAAAGAAAAACTAATCCTCCGTATGGATGATGCTGATGAAAATTAATAAGGGCTGCCAAACTTCGACAGCCCCAATTGTGTCATTGCGAATAGCCTGCAAGGCTATGTGGCAATCTCATCTTTATTCTTTGCTCTTTCCTCTATTTTCTAATTAGATGTTATACCACCAACTAAACCTTCAGTTACGCTTTTAGCCATTCCATTCTCTGCTCCATCGGCCGCAGCAACTATATTAACTACTAAAATTGTCCAGTCGGGGTCAGTATTCTTTTTGGGCTTTTTACGTGCCATATAAGCTGAGTGCCTTGCCATTGAAGTTGTAATTAGTATAACTCTTTTATCATTTGTTGTAAATACCGGATTGGCAATTACGGCATCCTCATATTTTATTACAAAATCACTTAGCACATCACCATTAAATTCAGTTGGAAAAAGTACGACAAGAGAATTAATAAAGTCGGCAAGACTTAATTTGGCAGCAGCGGTCATCGAACTGTTCGAAATTACATCAGCAACGCAGGTGTTTTTATGTTCTAATAAATACTGAACGCGTTGTTCAGATACTGGTTGATAATTGGTGTCTTTCAAAGCTGTAAAGGCACTATTTGAATTTGCGACAGATTCAACCTTATTGATAATACCATTAATATCACTTGGAAGGTTTTCACTGGCATAATAAGTTTCAAATAGTGTATCATGAAGCTGTCCAACAGCATCATAGGGATTATCACTATTCAGTGGCCATAGCTCATTAATTGCTCTATTGGCAATGGTGTTAGTGTCAACTTCCTGCTGTGTATTCGAATCATCGGTACAGGAAGTAAAAAATGTCAAAATAAGTAAGCATGAATATATTTTTTTCATGGTTGTTAAAGTGTTAAATGTTACTGATTACTTTTTTTCATCAGTTCATTTCGCCCGGGGTAATTTGAACAGTGTTTTGGTTTCGCTCATAACAAAACCGTTTGAATTCAAGGCAAAACTAATGGGGGTTTTGACGCCTCACAAGTCAACTTCTGTTCTATTCGGGAATCTAAAATGTGTCATTCCCGAATCGACCACTCCGTTTTTTTGAATCAATTAACAACCTTTCAGGCACTTACAGACTAGTCAGTATATTCCCAATATTTTACCTTTTGGAATACTGTTTTTAATATTAATTTTTTACATTTATTCGCAATTTGTCACTTATCGTAATTTGGTTTGCGAGAATCTTATTTACTTATAATCCCTAAAAATGAGTCAAAAGAAATTGGTATTGATACTAACATTGTTAGTGCATTTTGCAAATGCCCAAGTAGAAAACAGTAGAGCAAACAACCTTCTCAGACAAATTAGTAGTGGAGCTCTCCTGAACACAAGCGATACTTTAAAATCTATTGCTACAGCCAAAGACTTGTTGGTAAAAATAAAATCCGAAAAAAATTACCGGGAGATGGCATTGACTTATAAGGCCTTAATGTACCTATCAGATAAGAAAACCCATTTGCTGTACTCAGACAGTATTCTTACTGCAGCTAATCATACAAAAGATGATATACTTATTGCTTCTGCATACATGACAAGAGCAACTGTATATTATGGACAAAAGGATAATAAAAATGCCTTAGACAATTTTTTATTGGCTGACGAATATATTTCTAAAACAGATGATAGCTATTCCATTTATAAAATAAAGTTTGGTATTGCACAAACCAAGTATTACTTAGGATTCTATGATGAAGCAATAAGTTTATTTCGGGAATGTATTGACTATTTTAAGGAAGAAAATGACCGCGCTTATCTTAACTCCATTCATGGATTAGGAGTGTGCTACAACAAAGTTGGTAAGTATGACTTAAGTTCAGCTACAAATCAATTAGGAATTAATGAAGGACGAAAGCTGGAAAACCTTGATATGGAATCCTACTTTATACATTCCGAAGGAATTAATCAATACTTCAAGAATAATTATAGCAAGGCAATCAAAGATTTGAATAGCACTATACCAAGTATGCAAAGTAAGAAAGACTTTGCCAATGAGACAGTCGCATATTTTTATTTAGGTAAGTGCTTTTGGTCTCTTAAGGAACAAGAAAAGGCAATAGAATATTTTAAAAAAGTCGATAAAGCATTTGAGCAGCAAAAATACATTCGTCCTGATTTACGAGAAAGCTACGAATTATTAATAGATTACTATAAAAACCACAGAGACACTAAGTCCCAATTATATTACATCAATCAGTTATTGAAAGTTGATCATATTCTTGGCCATAACTACAAATACCTATTAAGAAAAATAGTCAAAGAATACGATACAAAAGAACTACTTAAATCAAAACAGGAAATCGAAAATGCAATGACATTCAGAACCGTCGTTGGTTTTAGTATTATTACACTGATGGCACTTGTTATAGTCTATTTAGTATACAGACATTTCAAAAATAAAAGGCTTTTTGAAGAAGTAATGAAACGCGATACTACCCAACCAAAAACTCTTAATAACAACATAGAGTATTTAGTATCGGAAGTCTCTACAAAGCAAGAAATGATCAATCCTCAAATTCAGGAAACCAATAATAAACAAACTAGTCAAGAAATAAGCCCGGATATTGAAGTAGGCATTTTAAAAAAATTAGATAAACTAGAGGCTAGCAAAAAGTACTTAGAAAAAGACATGACACTCGTAAAAATGGCATCTCTATTAAATACCAATACAAAATATGTGACTAAGGTTATTGCAAAACACAGAGGAAAAGGCACCATAGAGTACATCACCGATTTAAAAATAGATTACATAATTGATATTCTAAAAAAAGAAAGCAAATACCGAAACTACACTAACAAAGCATTAGGAGAAGAAGCCGGTTTTGGTTCTACCCAAAACTTCACTCGGGCATTCAAAGTTCGAACAGGAATTACACCAACGTACTTTATTTACAAATTGAAAAAGTCAATAACAGCGGCCAATTCGCAATAAATTTTATTTTTTTCTTTCACAACTTGTGATTGACTTGTGAAATAAAAATTGCCAATTCATACAATTTTGCATTACCGGTTAATATTCAAAATTGCCTTAAAGAAATTGAGGCTTTTTTTATTTATTCAATAAAGAAAAATCAAGCATAGCATAGCTACGTTTTATTTTTATTTTGAAGAAGAAAGGAAAAAAGGCCAATTTACTAAGGTTATTTTGGGTGTTAATCGGTAAAATATAACAATGTAAAACATAAATTATGGCAGTTGAAATTCTAACAAAAGAAGACCTCAATGATTTCCGTACATTACTTTTAAATGACATTAGAGAAATTCTCCAAGGCAAAACCGAACAGACTAAACAATGGTTAAAATCAAAAGAGGTACGCAAACTACTCAATATCTCTCCGGGAACATTACAAACCTTGCGCATAAATAAAACACTGTCTTACACCAAGATTGGCGGTATTATATATTATGCTCAAAAGGATATCGAAAAACTACTCGATGAAAATAAAGTAAGTGCCGAGCGCACACTCTTTAACTCAAAGTAATTCAAATCATGAATTACATAAAACACCTTACCGGTTTTTTTGATAAAGTAGCCAATGATAGAATGTTGAATCCGACACATGTAAGTCTATACATGTCATTGTTTCAATTCTGGAACTACAACCGGTTTAAAAATCCGATAAGTATTTCCCGTGATGAAATAATGCGAATTAGTAAGATTAGTTCAAAAGCCACCTATCACAAATGCCTAAAAGCATTGCACGCACAGGGCTATATTAAATACGAACCATCATACAATCCATTTAAAGGGAGTCATGTTTTTTTATTCAATTTTTCAGATGATCTAAAGCCCTTACCAAAAAACACCAGTTCAAATTTTAAACCTATTGATGAACAAGTTGCAGACAAGTTGCAGACCGGTAGTGAAACAAGTCCTGAACTAGTTGGTGAACAAGTCGTAGTACCTTATATAAACAATACAAACAATACAAACGATGTAAACAATTCAAACAGTTTAAACTTGGGCGAGCTCGAAAAAAAAATTGAAGAAGAGCAATTCGTTTTTAAAGATGGAAATTCAAAAGAAGAAAAAAGTTCCGCAAAAAAAGAAGAAATGTTTTCAACATTCGCCGACCCCGCTAAAAATATTAACGGGAGGCAAAAAGAAATGCCGGAAAATGTAGTGGATGAAAAAGCAAAATTTTCTTCTCCGGCATTCGCCGACTACAATGCGGAGCACACTGAAAACCGTCGGCAAAAAAGTTCCGAGCAAAAAGAAAAGGTAGAACCACCAACCATTGATGAAGTACTCGAATACTTTCGTCAACAGCAATTCCCTGCACTCGAAGCTAACAAGTTTTTTAATTATTTCAAAAGTATTGGCTGGCTTGTCGGCGGCAAGACACCAATGGCCGACTGGCAGGCCGCCGCCAGTAACTGGATGTTAAACGCTCCAAAATTCATTCTTTCAAATGAACGAACAGACAGAACACAACAACTCGACACTTCAGCAGGAAAAGACTATTCCGAGCCACTATGATTATGTTGAGGTCACAAGTTGGATAGAACGCAAAGGCCAGGAATTATATGGTAATCATTTCAAAATTATGGAAACCGATTATCCTGTAGTTTATAGACTAATTGCTTATTTCTTAAAGGACGAACAAACATGCTTCCGCTACAATTTAGATTTGAATAAAGGAATCATACTTTCTGGTCCAGTCGGCTGTGGTAAGACATCGTTGCTAAATATCATGAAATACTTAACACCTGTACCACACAAGTTTTCAGTGAAGCCTTGCCGCGATATCAGCTTCGAGTTCATTAAGGATGGTTATGAAGTAATCCACCGTTATGCTAATGGTAAGCTTTATATATCTGAACCAAAAATTTACTGCTTCGATGACCTAGGGGTAGAAAATAATCTAAAATACTACGGGAATGAATGCAATGTAATGGCTGAAGTCTTTTTAAGCCGCTACGACATATTTATCGCAAAAAGAATCCCAACACACATTACAACAAACCTTTCGGCCTCCGAAATCGAACAGCATTACGGTATTAGGGTTAGAAGTCGTCTTCGCGAGATGATGAACCTGATTGCCTACGACAAAAACACAAAAGACAAACGCTAATTAAATATTAAAGCAATGAAAAACAAGACAACCCACTTTTGGACATGGTTCCTCAAACACAAGAACAAACTAAAGAACCTTATGAGTTTAAATCATAAAGAACAAAAGCATTATATGTTTTGGCTGAATTGGCATCTACAATTCTATTTCCCTGGACTCGAATATATAATTGTATTTCCCAAAGTGAAGAAAAAAAAGACACAGTTAATTATATCCGCAAAAGGAAAACAGGAACTTTTCAATATGGTTATTGAATTAGAAAAAACCGCACCCAGGTTATGGGATTGGAAATTTACCGCACTCGTCCAGCCACGTCAGGATATCGATGATATAGAAGCGGGAATAGATGAACCATACATTTTTAATGACATAACTCTAAAAACAAGTGAGCTCAAATTCATCCCGTTTGAATATGACGGGGAGAAAAAAATAGATATGATCGTTTACCTAAAGAATTTTACCATCTATTCACACAATAAAAATTTGCCCGTTCTTATAAATATTATGTTGCAGGATTTACTCGGCGAAAAATCAATGGCTGAAAATATCAGTTTTGTCCAGCTGGCACAAATGCCGGAACAGGAAAATGACGAATTGATTTACTTATATGACTTACAATTATACCTTGACGATATAAATAAGCAAAGTACAAATCAACAATAGGTTTTTGAATAATTGTTAAAAGACTATATAGCTTTAACAAATTTTTAATTTAAGTTTGATTAAATTTGATTATATTTGTGTGATAATTTTTCGAATGAGAAGATACCACTTTATATTTTTAGTTTTATTAGGCATATTTCTTATGCCTAATGATGCTATTGCTTGTGGTAGTGGTAGCGAAAAGCACTCTTGTAAAAAAGAAGCATCTTCAAACAAAACAGAAAAAAAGAGTTGTTGTAGTAAAGACGATAATTCTAAAAGCAATGATGATAAAGGTTGCGGTGGAAAATGTGGGCATTCACAATGTGGTTGTTCTTCAACCTGTCCAACAACACCAGTAAATCTATTCACTGATATTACTTTTCAAAACAACACATTTAATTTTTCTTCAATCGAGAAAGTTAAATTTTCTTACTCCTCTCCATCAATTTCTGATGGCTTTTATTCTATTTGGCTAATACCTAAAATAAGCTAAATTCCTTTTTTGACAGCCATAAGTGTGTCAAATTCATAGCGTTTTGCTATCCAATTTACAACAGTTTTAGAATACCTTTTGCTACACCATTATTTGGGTTACAATACCTTTTCTTTCACTACTGTTATTTATTCAAATTTATTTTATCAATCAATCAAGGTAAACCACTTTGATTACTTAAACATTATTTAAAAATGAAAAGTTCATTTATAAAAATAATGGTAGCAACTGTAATGTTGCTATCAACTTCTATCAACGCACAAATAAAAAATGCAAAAACTGAAACAGTTAAAGTCTATGGAAACTGTGGAATGTGCAAAACTACCATCGAAAAAACAGGAAGTATTAAAAAAATTGCCAAAGTAGATTGGAACCAAGAAACCCAAATGGCAACATTAACTTATGATACAAGTGTAACAAATCAAGATGAAATACTAAAA
>NZ_DLGY01000042.1:0-104642 GCF_002482945.1 Flavobacterium sp. UBA7682 | reverse complement strand
TTCGGTAAAAGGAGTACACCAACGCGAATTAAAAGAAGAAATCAATCCCGATATTATCCTAGGGAATACCTACCATTTATACCTTCGCCCGCAAACCGAAATTCTTGAAAAAGCCGGTGGTTTGCACAAGTTCATGAACTGGGATAGGAATATTTTAACCGATAGCGGTGGTTACCAGGTGTATTCACTTTCCGCCAACAGAAAAATTAAGGAAGAAGGCGTAAAATTCAAATCGCATATCGATGGTTCGTATCACGTGTTTACTCCTGAAAATGTGATGGAAATCCAACGTACCATTGGTGCCGATATCATTATGGCTTTTGATGAATGTACGCCATATCCATGTGATTACAGATACGCACAACGCTCGATGCACATGACACACCGTTGGTTAGACCGTTGTATCAATCATTTGGAAAAATTGCCTTTTAAATACGGCTACGAACAAACATTTTTTCCAATAGTTCAAGGAAGTACTTATAAGGATTTACGCCAACAATCAGCAGAATATATTGCCAATGCCGGTGCACAAGGAAATGCCATCGGTGGTTTGTCTGTTGGCGAGCCTGCCGAAGAAATGTATGCAATGACCGAAGTCGTAACCGCTATATTACCCCAAGACAAACCAAGGTATTTAATGGGTGTTGGAACGCCAATTAATATTTTGGAAAACATCGCTTTAGGGATTGATATGTTCGATTGTGTGATGCCAACACGTAACGCTCGTAACGGAATGTTATTTACGGCTCATGGTTCTATCAATATTAAGAATAAAAAATGGGAAGCCGATTTTTCTCCGGTAGATGAAATGGGACATACTTTTGTTGATACCGAATATACAAAGGCTTATTTACGTCATTTGTTCGCTGCCAATGAATATCTTGGAAAGCAAATTGCAACCATACACAACTTAGGTTTCTATATGTGGTTGGTTCGTGAAGCCAGAAAACATATCTTAGCCGGAGATTTCAGAACTTGGAAAGACATGATGGTAAAACAAATGAGCCAAAGGCTTTAAAGTTGTAGGTTCTAAGTTGTAGGTTCTTGGTTAAAAGAACAGCAACTTACAACATACAACTCACAACATATAACTATGCTAAAAATAATTGACAAATACATCCTAAAACGTTACTTAGTCACATTCTCCGTGATGTTGCTAATGTTTATTCCTATCGGAATTGTGATTGATGTTTCGGAGAAAGTCAACAGAATGATTGAAAACAAAGTGCCTTTCAAAGAAATTGCTTGGTACTATCTTGACTTCACGATTTATTTTGCCAATTTATTATTTCCTATATTTTTATTTCTTTCGGTGATTTGGTTTACCTCAAAATTGGCCAACAACACCGAGATTATTGCCATCTTAAGCTCTGGGATTTCTTTTTCTCGATTTTTGCGCCCTTATATAGTCGGTGCTACTATCATATCCATATTTGCACTGATTATGAGTATTTTTTTAGTGCCAAGTGCCAGTGCCGGATTTAAGAATTTCAGGTATAAATACTTAATTGGTAACGGACGCAATGAGGTTCGAGACAATTCAGATGTGTTTCGCCAAATAAGCAAAGACGAATATCTTTTTGTGACTAATTTCAATGACTTGTCTAAAATGGCATTCAACTTTTCTCTGGAGAAATTTGAAGGAGACAAATTAAAATACAAATTGGTCGCCAACAGAATCAAGTGGAATCCAAAAACCAAAAACTATACCTTGTTCAATTACAGTAAAAGAAAAGTAGGTGAATTTGGCGATATCATTGAAAGAGGCGAAAAAAAGGATACCGTTTTTAACTTTGATTTAGAAGATTTAACACCGGTGGTTTACATAGCGGAAACGTTACCGCTAAATGAATTGCACAAGTTCATCGACAAAGAAAAAGCCCGTGGTTCGTCAAATATTAACACCTATATGGTAGTGCTTTACAAAAAGTACAGTATTCCGGTTTCCGCTTTTATTTTAACCATTATTGCGGTAGCAGTTTCGGCCATGAAACGACGTGGCGGAATGGGAGCCAATTTGGCTATCGGAATTGTATTGGCTTTTGCTTTTGTCTTCTTAGATAAAGTCTTTGGGGTTTTGGCTGAAAAATCAACAGCACCACCAATGTTGGCGGTTTGGACACCCAATATTGTTTTCGGACTCTTAGCGATTTATCTTTTAAGAAATGCCAAACGATAATCTAAAAAGCTATTTAAATCTTCACTTGATTGTATTCATTTGGGGATTTACAGCCATACTTGGTGCCTTAATTACCCTTGATGCTTTGCCTTTGGTTTGGTTCCGAATGCTTTTTGCTGTTGGCTTTATTGCCATTTATATTTACTACAAAAAGTTGCCGTTAAAAGTACCGATGAAGATTTTGATGCAGTTCCTTTTTTCGGGATTGATTATTGCTTTGCACTGGTTTACCTTTTTTCATGCGATTAAAATCTCCAATGTTTCCATTACTTTGGCTTGTCTTTCCACCGGCGCTTTATTTGCTTCTGTACTCGAACCGATTTTATATGGTAAAAAGATAGTTTGGTACGAATTGCTATCCGGACTTGTTGCGATAATAGGATTGTATTTCGTCGCTATTTCCGCGGATACCGGAACAGAGGGATTACTTAAAGCCATATTTAATGGTGGAAATAAATACCTATTTGGAATCGGATTTGCTTTGATTTCTGCCTTCCTTTCTGCCTTATTTGCAGTAATAAACAGTAGATTAGTCAAATCTTATGATGCCACCGTGATTTCCTTTTATGAACTCAGTGGTGGCGTAGTGTTTTTCTCTTTTCTCTTGTTATTTTTTGGCAGTTTCAAACCTGAATTCTTTCAACTTTCCGCTAAAGATTTAATGTACTTATTGATATTGAGTTCGGTTTGTACCGCTTATGCTTTTATTGCTTCAACCGCAGTAATGAAGTTTTTAAGTCCGTATACAGTAATGCTGACTATCAATTTGGAACCTATTTACGGAATTATTTTAGCCGTATTAATCTTCGAAGAAAAAGAAAAAATGAGTTTCGAATTTTATATCGGAGCCGCTATTATTTTATTAACCGTAATTTTAAATGCTATTCTAAAAAGTAGAAAGTCGTCATTAAATAAAGGTTAGTCAAAGGTTAATTTTTGTTTAAAACTAATCCGGCAGAATTGCTTTTTATCACAATTTAAAATTTTATATTTGCTATTCGATTAAACAAAACAAACAACCCTATGGAATATTTGGATTTTGAACTTCCTATCAAGGAATTAGAAGATCAACTCGATAAATGTCAAATCATCGGTGCCGAATCCAATGTTGATGTCACCGCTACTTGTAAACAAATTGAAAAAAAGTTAGAGGAAACCAAAAGGAAAATCTACAAAAATTTAACCGCTTGGCAACGTGTACAATTATCACGTCATCCTAACAGACCTTATACTTTAGAGCATATTACTAATTTAACCAAAGGCACTTTCTTAGAAATGTTTGGCGACAGAAATTTCAAAGATGACAAAGCCATGGTTGGTGGTTTAGGCAAAATTGACGGTCAATCTTTCATGTTAATTGGACAACAAAAAGGAATCAATACTAAAATGCGTCAGTTGCGTAATTTCGGTATGGCTAGTCCTGAAGGATATCGTAAAGCGTTGCGTTTGATGAAAATGGCGGAAAAATTTAATCTTCCTGTAGTAACCCTTATTGACACTCCGGGAGCATTCCCAGGATTGGAAGCTGAAGAACGCGGACAAGGAGAAGCGATTGCCAGAAATATTTTGGAAATGGTGCGTTTAAAAGTGCCGATTATTTGTGTAATTATTGGAGAAGGTGCTTCAGGTGGCGCTCTAGGAATAGGCGTTGGTGACCGAGTATTGATGATGGAAAACACTTGGTATTCTGTTATTTCTCCTGAATCTTGTTCATCTATTTTATGGAAAAGCTGGGAATATAAAGAACAAGCAGCCGAAGCCTTGAAACTGACTTCAACCGACATGAAAAAGATGAAACTAGTTGATGATGTGATTCCGGAACCATTAGGTGGTGCTCATTACGATAAAGAAACTACATTTAAAACTGTTGAACAATATATCATGAAAGCGTTTAACGAATTGAAAGATTTATCAACAGAAGAATTAGTGTCTCAAAGGATGGACAAATACAGCAAGATGGGCGAATACAAGGAATAAATTCTCACAAAATATATCTTAATCCGGAGCCCAATGGTTTCGGATTTTTTTTTGGTTGTTAACAAAAAACACAAACTTATAAACATTGGCTTTGAATAACTCAATCCCTAAAATTTGGCTAAAATTGCTACTTTCGTTTCATGGAAAATCTCAGAAATATTAACCCTATCAAAGTAGATAAAACTACCATCATCAACTTAGAAAAAGGAAAACTCCCGCCACAAGCGATGGATTTGGAAGAAGCGGTGTTGGGCGCGATGATGATTGATAAAAAAGGTGTCGATGAGGTAATTGATATTCTCCAACCCGATGCTTTTTACAAAGACGCTCACAAACACATTTTTGAAGCGATTTTTCAGTTATTCACAGATTCTCAACCCATTGACTTATTAACAGTTTCGGCTCAATTAAAAAAAAGTGCGAAGTTGGATTTAGCCGGTGGCGATTTTTACTTAATCCAGCTAACGCAAAAGATATCGTCTTCCGCACACATTGAATTCCACTCGAGAATTATTCTTCAGAAATACATCCAACGAAGCTTAATCAAAATTTCTTCGGAAATCATCGAAGAATCTTATGATGAATCAACCGATGTATTCGATTTGTTAGACAAAGCCGAATCCAAATTATACGAAGTTACCCAAGGGAATATCAAGCGAAGCTCAGAAACTGCCCAAAGTTTGGTAATCCAAGCCAAGAAAAGAATCGAAGAAATCGCTAATAAAGAAGGTTTGAGCGGAATCGCAACCGGTTTTGAAAAACTGGACAAAGTGACTTCCGGTTGGCAACCATCCGATTTGATTATCATCGCGGCTCGTCCGGGTATGGGTAAAACCGCCTTTGTATTGTCGATGGCGAGAAACATAGCCATTGATTTCGGTCATCCGGTAGCTTTGTTCTCATTAGAGATGTCATCGGTACAGTTAATCACCCGTTTGATTTCCTCAGAAACCGGTCTGTCTTCGGAAAAACTAAGAACCGGAAAACTGGAAAAACACGAATGGGAGCAATTGTCTACCAAAGTAAAAGATTTAGAAAAAGCACCTTTGTATATTGACGATACGCCATCGCTTTCTATCTTCGATTTAAGAGCCAAAGCAAGACGTCTGTCGTCACAACACGGCATCAAGATGATTATAGTCGATTACCTTCAATTGATGACTGCAGGCGGAAGTAATGGTAAAGGCGGCGGAAACCGTGAACAGGAAATCTCAACCATTTCGAGAAACTTAAAAGCTCTTGCCAAGGAATTAGAAGTTCCGGTAATTGCGTTATCACAGTTGTCCCGTGCCGTGGAAACTCGTGGCTCGAGTAAAAGACCTTTATTGTCCGACTTACGTGAATCCGGTGCGATTGAGCAAGATGCCGATATCGTATCGTTTATCTATCGTCCGGAATACTATAAAATTGACGAATGGGATGATGACGAACAATCGCCAACTGCCGGTCAGGCCGAATTTATTATCGCAAAACACCGTAACGGTTCGTTGGAAAATATCAGACTGAAATTCATTGGAAACCTTGGTAAGTTCGATAACTTAGAAGAATATGGCGGCGGATTTGACGATTTGCCTTCGAAAATGAACCACGATGACAATCCGTTTATGACGAAGAATTTACCATCACCCAACGAAGCTTTCGGTAGCAATATCAACCGAAACGATGACGACAGCGACGTTCCATTCTAAAAATATTAATCCCGAGTAATCGGGATTTTTTTTATGTTTTTCTTCACAGTAATTCTGTTATCTTTGAATTTAAATATGGCTACAAATGTTTAAAAAGTCACTCTATATATTTCTAATACTGATTTCCTTTTCTGTAAAGGCGAATTTCTTATTGTTACCAATGGATGAAGTATCACAGAAAAACCACTTAAAAGCCTACGGAATTACTTATTGGGCTTTAGACAAGCAATACAAAGCGAGTTGGTTACTGAACTACCGCGGTGGTTCATTTTTGTTACCCGATGTGGCTGAAATTCGCAAAGAATGTCAAATCCGAGGCGTAAGTTTTGAAGTGGTATCCGATGGAGAAATGCAGAATATTTTAGCCGAAATCGCGAGTCCGTCGCAGAATATGGAAACCGTTGTTTTAGAAAAAGCCCCAAAGATTGCGGTTTATTCGCCACCGGGAAAACAACCTTGGGACGATGCGGTAACGATGGTGTTGACTTATGCCGAGATTCCGTTTAAAGTAGTTTATGATGAAGAAGTGCTTAGTGACCAATTAATTTTATACGATTGGTTGCACTTGCACCACGAAGATTTTACCGGACAATATGGTAAGTTTTATGGAGCGTACCGAAACGCACCTTGGTATATCGAACAAAAGAAATCCGCTGAAGCTTTGGCGGGCAAATTAGGGTTCCCAAAAGTGTCTCAGGCCAAATTAGGAGTAGCCAAAAAAATACGTGACTTTGTAATCGGAGGCGGTTTTATGTTTGCGATGTGTTCGGCAACAGATAGTTTTGATATTGCACTTTCTGCCGAAGGTGTTGATATTTGTGAACCCATGTTTGACGGCGACAACAGCGATGCTAATTACCAATCGCAAATAGATTATAGCAAAACTTTTGCCTTTAAGAATTTTATTTTAGATAGAAAGCCGGAACACTATGAGTTCTCGGATATTGATATGACCGAGAAACGTCGTATTCCTTTTGAAAAAGACTATTTTACTTTAATGGAATTTTCAGCCAAATGGGATGTGATTCCGAGTATGTTGTGCCAAAATCATACCCAATTGGTCAAAGGTTTTATGGGACAAACAACAGCATTTGACAGCAATTTGATTAAATCCAATGTGTTGACTTTAGGTAAAAACGAATTGAACGACGAAGCGCGTTATATCCACGGTCAAAAAGGAAAAGGATTTTTCACCTTCTATGGCGGTCATGATCCGGAAGATTACCAACATCGAGTAGGTGATGAGCCAACAGTGCTAGACTTACATCCAACATCCCCGGGATTTCGTTTGATTTTGAATAATGTTTTATTTCCGGCGGCGAGAAAGAAACCACAGAAAACTTAACGGTTTTAATTTTCAAATAAAACTATAAAAAAACCGAAAGTTTACTTTCGGTTTTTTTTATATATGTGTTCTAAAATCTGGGTTCTGCTATTTATTATTCTCAATCACGTAGTTTAAAACCTTTTGTATCAAATGCACGCGGTCTTTACCGGTTACATTGTGTTTGTGCATTGGATAAGGGAAATAATCGATTTGTTTTCCGGCTTCTACGAACTTTTTCACCAAAGACAAATTGTGTTGTTCTACTACTACATCATCGTTTGTTCCGTGAATTAAAAGCAGTTTGCCTTTTAGGTTTTTTACGTAATTGTATACGGTAGTTTCTTCAAAACCTTTAGGGTTTTCAGTTGGTGTGTCCATATAACGTTCGCCGTACATGGCTTCATACCATTTCCAGTCGATTACCGGTCCGCCGGCAACGCCTACTTTAAAGGTATCGGCTTTACGCAACATCAAAGAAGTGGTCATGAATCCGCCGTAACTCCAACCGTGAACCGCCAAGCGATTTCCGTCAACAAAAGGAAGCGATTTTAAATAATCGACACCTTTCAATTGGTCATCCATTTCGTTTACACCTAAATTTCCATGAATGATGCTTTCAAAAGCAAAACCTCTGTTGTCCGAACCGCGATTGTCAACCGTGAAAACCAAATAACCTTGTTCTGCCATCCAATACATCCACAAATTGGCACCATCTAAAAACGAATTGGTAATCATTTGCGCATGTGGTCCGCCGTAAACGTAGACTAATACCGGGTATTTTTTGGTTGGATCAAAGTTACTCGGCTTAATCAAACGTGTGTATAAATCGGTTGTTCCGTCAGCTGATTTGATGGTTTTGATTTCGGCTGTTCCGATTTCGTAACCATCGTATTTGTTTTTGCTCACCAAAAGTGTTTTGGCTTTCAAACTTTTGTCATACAACAATGATTTTGAGGGCGTATCGTGGTTTGAAAATTCATCAAAAAACCAATTGCCATCGCTGCTCGGAATTACATTGTGAATACCTTGGTCTTTGGTGATTAAAGTTTGTTTGCCTTTTAAATCGACTTTGTAAGCCAACATGTTTGTTGGATTTGGTCCGGTCGCTTTGAAATAAATTTCGGTTCCGGCAGTATTGGTGCCAATGATATCGCGCACGACGAATTGGTTATTGGTCAATTGTTTGATTAATTTTCCTTCGATAGCGTAGTAGTACAGATTAGGGAAACCGTCTTTTTCGCTGAACCAAACAAAGTTATTGGATTTCGAATTCGGGAAAAAAGCATCGTGTTCCGGTTCAACCCAACGAGGATTTTTTTCGTTTAAAATGGTTCTGATAAAAGCGCCTGTGTTGGCATCATACAGATTCAGATTCATATCATTTTGTCCGCGATTCAATTCGGCAATCAAAACGTATTTTTCATCGGGTGTCCAAGACAAGTTGGTCAAATAGTCATCTTGATTGCCTCTTGGCGTAATGAAAACAGTTTTTTGAGTAGTCAAATTGTAAATTCCAACTCTAGGTTTCTCGCTTTTTTGACCAATCATTGGGTATTTGATGTTGACTAATTTTCCCGGTGTTTCGTTTATATCTAATAAAGGATAATCGGCTACTTCGGTTTCGTCTTTTTGGTAGAAAGCTAAAAATGATGCTTTTGGTGACCAAAAAATACCATTGCTAATGCCAAATTCATTACGAGCAATAAATTGTCCGGATACGATTCCTTTATTGCTTTCGTTGGTTACCGTAACTTTTTCTCCTTTATTGTTCAAGAAGTACAGATTATTTCCTTCTGTAAAAGCCAAGTTCACTTTATTGCTGTCGAAAGTATTGTTTTCAGCAGTTTCAGGTGCTTGAAGGATTAATTTGCCGGTTTTTGTGGTTAGGTTGTAACTGTAATATTTACCATTTTCTGTTATCAAGAAGTTGTTGGTGTCAACCCATTGTAAACCAAAGAAGTTTCTCAATTTGGTTCCCAATGCGGTATTCAAGTCAGCCAAAGTAACTAGTTCTGTTGCTGTATCATTAGCAGCAGATGCCGTTTTCATTTTGGTCCAAGCATCGGTGTAGAATACATATCTATTGGTATTTGGAATCCATTGATAACCGGTTAAGCCGTCAGCTCTGAAAGCGCGACCTTGTTGTAAAACAGCTTCTTCGAGTGTGATTTTCTTAAGTTGACCTACAGCAGTTGTGGCTACAAAGCATAGTAAAGCCACCCATATTTTATTGTTCATAAGGTTGAAATTTAGCGCCGTAAATGTATAAAAAAAGGACAATCTATTTTGTTAAAATTATCCATTGCTTATAATATCAGTGACAATTTTTAAATGGTGATTGGTGTGCAGTTTCAGGAACCAAATAGTGGTCTTTAAGTTCAAATCTCCAAAAAACGGATGCGTGAAATAACTGTTGGGATGAAGTTTTTCCAAATCGGCAATACCTTTTCGGGCTTGTTCCAATTTGGCTTTTAATGCTTCCGCTGTGGCAACGTCAACAGGACTAACAGATTTTGGTACTTTTACTTTGCCTCTTGGAATCTTATTGGTGATTTGGATATAGGTTCGAATCCATTTGAATTTCCATTTGTAATTTTCAGGATTGGAGCTTTTTATTTGTGTTACAACACTATTAATTACGATCAAACTATGATCTAATTGCCAACCAATACAAGATTGAGAAACAGAAGGATTTACCTTTTCGAGATTGGGAATGTGGCTTTCGATTTGATTTAAGAGCTTGTGGAGTTGGTTCATTGCTTTGTGGTTTGAAAAAATCCCAAAAACCTGCTGGAATTTGGGATTTATTATTTGGAATTTTAATTTCTAAATATTACCATCTTCATTTTCTTTGTCCAAATATTCCTGAACGATGTCAATGGCGTTGGTTACTACATCGCTCAAAGCGGTAATGAAAGTTCCTTCTTGTGCACTGTTTATAGCGTGTTTGATGGCTTCAACTTCTTTGGCTATGATTTCGTGTGTTACGGTTCTTCCTGAAGCGTTAATACCTTCCATAATTAGTCCGATAATTTCTTCTTCTGTTCGGCCGCGTAAGTATTTTTCTTGGCGAATGATGATGTGGTCAAACATGCGAGCGGCAATGGTAGCACATTCTCTGATGTCTTCGTCACGGCGATCTCCAACACCGGCTATGATTCCGATTTTTTTGGTCGCATCTACGGAAGTTAAAAACTCTTCCACACCTCTATATCCCGAAGGGTTGTGTGCAAAGTCAATCAAAACTTTGAATTTTTTAAAATCAAAAATATTCATACGACCCGGAGTTTGCGCCGCACTTGGAATAAACGTTTGCAATGACAAACTAATATCTTCTGTTTTAAATCCTTGTAAATAGGCAGCTAAAGTGGCAGCAAGAGCATTGGCAATCATGAATTTGGCTTTTCCGCCTAGAGTCAACGGAACGTGAGTGGCGCGTTCGACTCTGATTTTCCATTCACCTTTTTTGATGGTGATGTATCCGTTTTCGTATACCGCTACTGTCTTTCCTTCTTTTGCAAATTGTTGTACTTTTGGGTTGTTTTCGTCCATACTGAAATAGGCGATGTTACAACTCAATTCGTTGGCTATTTTCAAGCATTGCTCGTCTTCCGCGTTTAGAATTGCCCAACCGTCTTTTTTGACAGCGCGAACAACCGTTGCTTTTACGCGTGCCAAATCGTCTAAAGTATGAATGTCGGCCAAACCTAAATGGTCTTCCTGTATGTTGGTAATAATGGCAATATCACAACGGCTGAAACCTAAACCGGAACGTAAAATTCCACCGCGAGCGGTTTCCAATACGGCAAATTCGACCGTTGGATCTTTTAAAATATATTCGGCAGAAAGTGGTCCGGTCGTGTCGCCTTTCTCCATCATGTGGTTTTGGACATAAATGCCGTCGGAAGTCGTGAAACCAACTTTGTAGCCGTTATTTTTCACTATATGTGCCAATAATCGGGTAGTGGTGGTTTTACCATTAGTTCCGGTTACGGCTATAATCGGAATGCGACTTGGTTTTCCCGGTGGATACAACATGTCGATTACCGGAGCAGCAACGTTTCTCGGTAAACCTTCGCTTGGTGCTAAGTGCATGCGGAAACCCGGAGCCGCATTGACTTCCAAGATACAACCGCCATTGTCTTTCAACGGTTGGGTTAAATTTTCAGCCATGATATCAACACCGCAAATGTCTAATCCGATTACTCTTGAAATGCGTTCGCAAAGGAAGATATTTTCGGGATGCATCATATCGGTTACGTCGATGGAAGTTCCTCCTGTACTGAGATTGGCAGTCGATTTTAGATAAACGATTTCTCCATTCTTTGGCACAGAATCAACGGTATAGTTTAGTTTTTCCAGTAAGTCTAACGTATCTCTGTCGACGTCGATTTGGGTTAAAACATTTTCGTGTCCGTAACCGCGTCTCGGGTCTTTATTAGTTTCTTCAATTAATTGTTGAATAGTATCTTTTCCGTTTCCAACTACGTGAGCCGGTTCTCTTTTGGCGGCAGCGACCAATTTATTGTCAATCACCAAAACCCTAAAGTCAAAACCTGTGATAAATTTTTCTACAATTACCCTGCGGCTGTATTTTTGAGCGTAAGCCAAACCTGAAACAGCATCTTCCCAAGTTACCACATTAATAGAAGCGCCTTTTCCGTGGTTTCCGTCTAAGGGTTTGATTACGATGGGGTAGCCGATTTTTTTAATGGTAGTTTCTAAATCTACTTCGTCTACGCAAATTCCGCCATTCGCTACAGGAATTGAAGCTAAGTCGAGCATGCGTTTCGTCTGTTCTTTATTACATGCGATATCTACTGCAATGCTGCTCGTTTTGCAAGTGATTGTGGCTTGGAAACGCATTTGGTTTACACCGTAACCCAATTGTACTAAGGAGTTAGTTCCTAATCTTATCCAAGGAATATCTCTGGCTACGGCTTCGTCTACGATACTTCCGGTTGAAGGTCCGAGACGCACTTGTTCGCGAATTTCACGCATTTTTTGGATATCGGCTTCTACGTCGTAATCGGTTCCGGCTATTAAAGCTTCGGCTATGGCTACGGAACTTTCGGCGGCGAACATGCCAACATTTTCTTCAGTGTAACTAAACACAACATTGTATATTCCGGGTGTTTTAGTTTCTCTGGTTCTTCCGAAACCGGTTTCCATTCCGGCTAAGGTTTGAATTTCTAAAGCGATGTGTTCAATCACGTGTCCCATCCAAGTACCACGTTCGATTCTGGAGAAAAATCCACCACGCGTTCCTTCTGAACAACGGTGTTCAATCATGGTAGGAAACATGGCTTCAATGCGTTCGCGAAAACCTTCGATTTTATTTGTTGGAAATTGTTCCATTTCCTCTAAATCCAATCGCATTTGGATTAATTTTTTGCGTTGTACACTCCAGATATTAGGTCCGCGTAATGCTTGTACTTTTAGAATCTTCATGATTAGGAATAATTTGTAATGTTAATAGGTAATGATTTTGTTAAAAATAGGAAATATTTGTTTTTGGTTGCTACTTTTTTTGCAGAAAAGCTAAAAAGATAGCATTATCCTGAAATTTTATTTTTTGGAGTGTTGATTTTCAGGTTTTTAAAGTGAATGATGCAAAAGGCAAATCCTGATTAGCCCCGATTGTAATGGAAATCATCCCGATTTATCGGGATATTGTAATGCAAAGCGGGAATAAGGACAACAAGAAAGCGCTGACCTTTATGCTTCTGAAATAAAATCGGCTATTTTTTGGTACAAATCCTTGTCGTGCATGCTGTGACCTAGGCCTTGGGTTTCGATGTAAGTCGAATTTTTCCAATTGGAGGCGTACATTCTGCCTTCCTCTACGAGGATGACTTTGTCGTGAATGTCGTGAGCGATGATGGCTTTTTGCGGGAAGTTTTTGGCGAACAGATGTCCGGCAAATTCATTAATGTGGATGTTGAATTTTTCCTGATAATGTTTCTCCAAAAGGTTTTTCATTTTGTTGTTCAGGCTCAAAATGTCCACAAAGTTGTCGCTTAATTTTTTGAAACTTGATGGAGCGCCAAGTAATACGATTTTCTCGATGTGGTCGTTGGGATATTTGTGCAAATAATAAGTAATCGCTGCGCCGCCAATCGAGTGACCGATAAGGGTTTTTGGGTTGTATTTTTGAGACAAAACGTGAATGAATTCGGCGTATCTCGGTGCATTGAATTCTTTTCCGGAACTCAATCCGTGACCGGGCGCATCGATGGCGATGATGGTTTTGCCTAAGGGTTTGAGGTGATTTAGTAATTTTTTCCAACGAGACGCATTGCTTTCCCAGCCGTGAAGTAACAAAATAATGTCTTCGGAGCCTTGCCAAAGGTAGGTTTGAAAATCTTCGCCGTCGTAATGCAAAGTTTCCTGTTGGGCGTTTTGCAATGTTTTAGGAAGTTTGCCGTTTTTTATTTTTCCTTTTCTGGGTTGGCTGAAAATTTCGTAGGCGATTTGTTTGGCCTTTTCCGGACGGAAATAGCTGATTAGGTTGATGTATAAGCCAACCGATTTTGTAATGAGAAAGTATTGTATTTTCTTCATAAAAAAATCCCGAGCGAGTCGGGATTAATTATTATAGGTGAGCAAATAATTTTTGCATTTTTTCTCTTTCCTCGTCTGCTAAAGAAGCATCAACTAAGATTCTTCCTGAGTGCTCATCGGTGATGATTTTTTTGCGAGCCGCAATTTCTACTTGGGTTTGAGGTGGAATCGTAAAGAACGAACCTGCCGAGGCACCACGCTCAATAGACACTACGGCCAAACCGTTGCGAACGCTTGAACGAATTCTTTTGTAAGCAGCCAATAATCTTTCTTCGATTTGGGCTTCATACTCAGCTGATTTTTCCATTAAGAAGCTTTCTTCTTTTTGGGTTTCCGCCATGATGTCGTTCAACTCTGCTTTTTTGTGTTTTAAGTGAGAAGATTTTTGGTCTAATTTTTCTTTAGAGTTAGAAATCACTTCTTTTTTGTGATCAATAGAAGCTTTCAATTCTTTGATTTGTTTTTCCGCCAATTGGATTTCCAATTCTTGGAATTCTACTTCTTTAGTTAAAGAATTGAATTCTCTGTTGTTGCGAACATTTTTTTGTTGTTCGGTGTATTTTTTGATAGCCGCCTGATGCTCTTCGATGGCACTTTTTTTAGTTTTGATTTGCTCTTCGATTGCAACCAAATCGCTTTTTAGTTTGTCTAAACGAGTGCTTAAGCCAGTAACTTCATCTTCTAAATCTTCCACTTCTAAAGGTAATTCTCCTCTAACGTTTCTGATTTCATCAATTCTGGTATCTATGATTTGCAGGTCGTAGATAGCTCTTAATTTGTCTTCAACACTTAGTTCTTTTGTAGTCGCCATATTTTATAAGTACTTAACTGGATTTGTATTTTCTTCCGAAAAAATGATTGCAAAATTAAGGATTTTTTTCTTAAGAAAATCAACAATATAATTTTTTGTAAATCTTTCGCTTTCAAAGTGTCCGATATCGGCTAAAACCAATTGATTTTCAGCTTCATAAAAGTTGTGGTACTTCAAATCGGCCGTCAGAAAAATATCAGCTCCGGCTTGTTTGGCATTGCTGATAGCAAAACTTCCCGAACCACCAAGTACGGCTACTTTTTTAATTGGTTTTCCCAACAATGCGCTATGTCGAATGCCGCCACATTGCATTTTATCTTTAACGAAAGCTAAGAAGTCAGGTTCACTCATTGGTTTTTCAAGTTCACCTATCATACCGAGACCAATGTTTTGGTGGTGATTTTGCAATTCGTAGATTTCATAAGCCACTTCTTCGTAAACGTGATTGGAGAATAAGGCTTTTAATACTTTGGATTGCAGATGTTTTTCAAAAGTGACTTCGATTTTGATTTCTTCGTTTTCCACAAATTCGAAGCGATTACCGATTTCAGGATTGCTGTCTTCATTGCCCATGTAAGTTCCGATGCCTTTTGAATTGAAGCTACAATCTTCGTAGTTGCCTATTTTTCCGGCACCAGCGTCGAATAGCGCGTTGCGTAAAGTTTCAACATTTTCAGGAATGGTATAAGTGATGAGTTTTTGAATGAAATTCTTTTTGGCCACTAAAATTTTGGTTTGGGTCAACCCCAAAGCATCACAAAATATTTTATTCACACCGTGTTTGTGGTTGTCCAAAGCCGTGTGAACCGCATAAATCGCAATATCATTTTTAATGGCTTTGAGTACGGCGCGTTCCACATAATTTTTGCCTATAATTTTCTTCAAACCTGAGAAGATAATTGGATGGAAGCAAACGACCAAGTTGCATTTTTTAGCAATGGCTTCATCGATTACGCTTTCTAAGGCATCATGACAAACCAAAATTCCGGTGGCTACAGTATTGGCATCACCAACCAGTAAACCAACATTGTCAAAGTCTTCGGCATAAGCCAAAGGTGCCATTTCTTCTAAAGTATTGAGTATTTCTTTAATCTTCATAATTTTGTTTTTCTAACTAAACACTGCCAACTGTCCCGAAGCTTCGGGACTGAACAGTAATTAAGTTGCCCATTCGTTTAAGTATTCTTTAATAATCCATTCGCCATTTACTTTTTCGAGTAATAAAAATCGGCCACTGTTGTGTTCGATAGTTCTGTAAAAGGCTACTTTGACTAAGGCAAATTGGTTTTTAGCAAAGTAAATCGGTTTGTTGACAATGAGCAAGCGTTGGTTATTTTCACTGTGTTTCTTTGAAATTTCTTGAAATTCATCCAAAGACAAACATGCATTGACTTTGCTTTTTAAATATTGGTGTTGGTTGTCAAACAGCAGGTTGTATTCCTTTGACCAATCTTCATTTATGCCAATGATAATCTGTTTTTTGATTTCGGTTGCATTCTTTTTCAGTAAATCGTTTTTCGAGATGACTTCCAGTACTTCTTCGTTATTCGGTGCTTTGCCACAATAAAAACTTAAAAGTTGTAATCTGCCTTTGGCGATGACTTTTTCATTTTTATAGTATTTGGTAAAAATGATTTTAAGAATAGCCGTGTTGTCGGCTTCCTGAGAAAAAGTCAAGGGCGAGATGAACAGAAAGCCTAAAAGAAAATGCAGGTTGAGTAGTTTCATTAGTTATTGGAACTGTAAAATTTTCATTCAAAGATAAAAAATCGTTACTTTCGTGCTATGATTTTGTTGCGAAAATTACTTTTCCCTTTGGCCATTCTGTATGGCTTTATCACTTCTATTCGAAATTATCTTTACGATAAAGGTATACTAAAATCGTATTCTTTCGACATTCCGGTCATTGCTGTTGGAAATCTCAGTGTTGGCGGCACCGGAAAAACGCCTCAGATTGAATATTTGATTCGGTTGCTTTCTCCTAAATATAAAGTGGCAACTTTAAGTCGCGGTTACAAAAGAAAATCGGAAGGTTTTATTTTGGCTGATGCCAATGCTACTGCGGAAATTCTCGGTGACGAACCGTTTCAATATTACAAAAAATTTCCGCAGATACAAGTCGCAGTCGATGCCGACAGGCATAACGGTATCACTCAATTATTGGCTCAAAGCGAAAAGCCGGAAGTTATTTTACTTGATGACGCTTTTCAACACCGAAAAGTAAAAGCCGGGTTTTATATTCTCTTGACGGCTTATGATGAGTTGTTTTGTGACGATTTTATGTTGCCAACAGGAAATCTTCGCGAGAGTAGAAACGGTGCTAAGAGAGCCAATATGATAATTGTCACCAAATGTCCGCCGAATATTACTGAAATTGCGCAGGAAAAAATTAAGAGAAAGATAGGTTTGGATTTACCAATTTTTTTCAGCTATGTTGAATATGATGATAAGGTTTACAACTCAAATGTAAGTTTAGCTGTTACTGAAGTCAAATTGCAAGAAAAATTATTGTTAGCCGGAATTGCTAAGCCAAAGCCTTTCTTTAATCATTTACAATCTGAAAATGATGTTGTTATGACTTTTTCTGATCACCATCATTTTACAGAAAGCGATATTTTAAACATAAAAAGTCAAGCTGTGGATAAAATTATCGTCACAACCGAAAAGGATTTTGTACGTTTGGAGGCTGATATTTTCGCAGCGCAATTATATTATTTACCAATTAAAAGTCAGCTGATAAACAACAGCGATACTTTTGACCAAATTATTTTAAACTATGTGGGAACTTGTACAAGAAACTGTTAATTATATTAAAGATAAAACCAATTTTACTCCGGAATACGGCGTAATTTTAGGCTCCGGATTGGGCAGTTTTACGGATGATATCAAAGTCGAATTTACTTTGCCTTATAATGAAATACCTAATTTTCCGGTATCAACCGTTGAAGGTCACAAAGGCGCTTTGGTTTTTGGAACCATAGGCGATAAAAAAGTGGTGGCAATGCAAGGAAGATTTCATTATTATGAAGGTTATTCGATGCAGGAAGTTACTTTTCCGGTAAGAGTGATGAAATATATAGGTGTAACAAAACTGATTGTTTCTAATGCTTCCGGCGGTGTGAATCCAAATTATAAAGTAGGAACCATCGCTATTATTACCGATCATGTGAATATGATGCCGGAACATCCGCTAAGAGGGAAAAACGATTCCCGTTTTGGACCGCGTTTTGTGAACATGAACGAGCCATATAGTCCAAAAATGATTGCCAAAGTTAAAGAAATCGCCAAAGCTTCGAATATTGAAGTACAAGACGGAGTTTATATGGGATTGCAAGGACCAACCTTTGAAACCTTGCATGAATACAAAATGGTCAAAGTGATTGGTGCAGATTGTGTCGGAATGTCGACTGTTCCTGAAGTTATCGTTGCGCGTCACATGGAATTAGAGACATTTGGGATTTCGGTGATTACTGATATTGGCAGTGAAGAGCATTTGGAAAACATTACCCATGAAGAAGTTTTGAAAGCGGCTAATGAGGCTGAACCTAAAGTAAGACAGTTGATTAAGGAACTGATTTTGCAGTATTAAATCAAATTCAGCGCAATTACTCGGTAGAAATTTTCAGGCTCGAAAGGCTTCGTAATGACATCAGTCATTCCGAAAGACAAGAGCATTTCTCGGTTTTCGTTTAACGAAATTGCGGTTAAAGCGATGATTGGTATTTGGGTTTCAAACTCACGGATGTGTTGCGTGGCAATTGTTCCGTTGATTCCCGGTAAGTGGACATCCATCAGTACTAAATCAAAATCATTTTTGGCTCGCATGACATTAATGGCTTCTTCACCGTTGTCGACGATTTTACATTTCATGCGTTTGTTTTCGAGCATTTTTTTGGTTACCATTTGGTTGATTTTGTTGTCTTCTACAACCAAAATATTTTTACCGACTAAAATATCATCAGAATAAAGAAGTGGTTTTTCGACTTGAATTTCTTGATTTCCGTTGAGTAAATTAAGTTCGAAGGCGAATGAAGTTCCTACGCCAACTTCACTTTTCAGCCCGATTTCGCCACCTAATAAATCAACCAGTTTTTTTACAATAGTCAGGCCTAAACCGGTGCCGCCATATTTTCGGTTGATTTCGATAGAACCTTGGGAAAAACTGTCAAAAATGGTTTCTTGCTTTTCTTCCGGTATTCCGATTCCTGTATCGCGTATCTCAAAATTAATTCGGGAAAAATCACTGCCTTGATCAATCAATTTAGCAATCACATTTACTTCTCCGTTTTGGGTAAATTTCAAAGCATTATTGATTAAATTGATAAATATTTGAGATAATTTTGTTGGGTCACCAAGTAAAATTTCGGGGATGTTTTGGTCAATTTCTAAAGTGAATTTGTTGTTGTTTTTAGAAGCGATTTCATTCATCGAATTTTGAATGTTGGTCAGCAATTGCTTCAGGTTAAAATGAATATATTCAATTTCTATATTACTCGAATCAATTCGGTTGATTTCCAAAATTTCATTGATGAAAGTCATTAAATAATTCCCTGAAAACTTTAAGGAATTGAGGTAATGTAATTGGGTTTGCTTCGGATTTTCTTCAATCAGCAAATGTGTGATCCCATTAATTGCGTTCAAAGGAGTCCTTAATTCGTGACTTACGGTAGAAAGAAATTCGGCTCTGGCTTTAGACGCTTTTTCGGCTTTCTCTTTGGCCATTTGTAGTTCGATATTTTTTTCTTGCAGCAGTTCGTTTGATTTGCTTCGAATGATATTGTTTTTATATAAAGACAAACTTAAAAGCGATAAGATAGAGATTAAGGCGATTGCTAAAATGCTAATCAATTTTACAAACTTATTGGTTTTTTGTTGGGCTTCATTTTCTTTCGTCATTTGCTCAACGGCTTTCATTCGCTCACTTTCTTTGAACTCTTGGTAATCGTTGGCGTCTAATTTTTGGTTGCTTAAAAAAGAAAGGCTGTCTTTTATTACAAGATGCTCTTTTAAATAGTCATGAGACTTTTTTAGATTTAATAATTTTTCATTGGTTCTGCTTAGTGACAATAAAATAGCTGCTTTTTGGTCTAAATTGGTATCTCTGGCATTCAGAACCAGCGCTCGGTTTAGATAGTTAACTGCAAGATTGTTATGGTTTAAGCTTTCTTCAATAGTGCCCATTTGGTACAAAGCTTCAGCTTTTGATTTATAAATATCTTCAAGATCGGATTTTGAAATAATTTCATTAAATAATTTAGAAGCCAATTCGGTTTTACCTTTGTTTTTATATAAAATTCCTTTTTGAAGTTTCAAAGGTTCGGAAGCATCTATTTTTAAAAGATTATAAATAGCTTGTGCTTTGTTGAAGTTGAGTTCAGCTTTGGTAAAATCATCCAAATTCATGTAGCACATTCCCATATTGTAATAGCAAATTGCTTGTTGGCTTGTTGGTGGAATTGAACTTAATAAAGCTGCGCACTTTGAAAAAATTTCAACAGCATCACCATATTTTTTTAGTTCGAAATAAGTAGAGCCTAAAGAGTACCAAGCATCAGATTTTTGTTGGGTATTACCTTTAAATTTGGCATAATTAATCGCTTTTTGAGAGAAATAGAGCGAAGATTTGTAGTTGTTGATTTTTTTATTAAAATCGGCTAATTCTATGTAATAAGCCGTACTGTCTGTAGGTATTGCGACTTTTCTTTGACTAAAGCCAAGTGTTTGAAATAGTAATATAAACAATAACCATCTCATAGATTTCCGGGTTTAGAAAGGATTTAGATGTATAAATGTAACGAAATTATTTTTCCAACAAAATAATCAGGTCAATTATTCGTGAAGAATAACCTATTTCGTTGTCATACCAACCTACAACTTTGACCATTTTACCAATGACAGAAGTAAGTTGCGCATCAAACAAACAAGAGTTTTGGTTGCCCAATATGTCTACGGAAACGATTGGATCTTCTGTATAAGCGAGAATTCCCTTTAAGTTAGTAGCCGCTGCATTTTTGAAAGCCCAATTGATTTCTTCAATACTCACTTGTTTTTTGACATAACAAGTAATATCAGTTAGTGAACCATCAGGAACCGGAACACGAATACCGCTACCACCGATTTTGCCTTCCATTTCCGGGAAAATTTTGGTTAAGGCTTTGGCTGCACCGGTTGTGGTTGGTACAATTGACTGGCTTGCCCCACGAGCGCGACGCAAATCTTTATGCGGTTGATCGTGAAGACTTTGGTCAGTAGTGTAGGAGTGAACCGTTGTAATATAGGCTTGTTCAATACCGCATAATTCATTGATGACTTTAATCATCGGCGCAGCATTGTTGGTCGTGCAACTCGCATTGGAAACAATGAGTTCTGTCCCATCAAGAATATTTTCGTTGACGCCAAGAACTACGGTTTTAATTTCGGGCACTTCACTTGGTGCGGAAAGGATTACTCTTTTGGCACCGACCGATATATGTTGGTTGATTTCATCGAAAGTTTTGTATTTGCCGGTACTTTCTACTACAAAATCGATGTTCTCCCATTGGAGCTTACTGATTTCTCTTTCGTGGAAAAAAGTGTAATGTTTTCCGCCAACAATTATCGATTGCTCATCAAAAGAAACGTCATAAGGCAAAACCCCGTGAATGCTGTCGTATTTGATTAAATGCGCCATCGTTCGATTGTCGGCGATATCATTAATGGCAACAACTTCAATACTAGGATGGTTTAAAAGTAATCGGAATAAGTTGCGTCCTATTCTTCCAAAACCGTTGATGGCAATTTTTGTCATAAGTCTTAAAGTCTTAACGTCTTAAAGTGTTAAAGTCAATTTTTATGTCTTTCGACTTTTGACTTTACGATTTTCGACTATAGTATATGTTTTTCAGCGTGATAAGAAGAACGTACCAAAGCACCGCTTTCCACATGACGGAATCCCATTTCCTTTCCGATTTTTTCGTATTTCTCGAATTGTTCGGGTCTGATGAATTCTTTTACGGGCAAGTGTTTTTTGCTCGGTTGCAAATATTGTCCGATAGTTACGATATCTACATCATTGTCGCGCAAGTCTTGCATGGTTTGGATTACTTCTTCTTCAGTTTCGCCTAAGCCAAGCATGATACCCGATTTGGTTCTTTTGATTCCTTGTTGTTTTAAGTATTTCAACACGGCCAAACTTCGGTCATATTTTGCCTGAATTCTAACTTCACGAGTCAATCGGCGTACTGTTTCTACATTATGCGAAACTACTTCCGGATTGGCTTCTACGATTCGGTCGATAATTCTTTCTACACCTTGGAAATCGGGAATTAAGGTTTCCAAAGTTGTTTCGGGATTCATTCTGCGAATGGCTTGTACAGTTTCGAACCAAATGATGGAACCCATATCTTTCAAATCATCGCGGTCAACGCTGGTAATTACGGCATGTTTGATTTTCATGATTTTAATGGAACGCGCTACTTTTTCAGGTTCGTCCCAATCTACCGTTTCCGGTCTTCCGGTTTTTACACCACAAAAACCACACGAACGCGTACAGATATTTCCCAAAATCATAAAGGTTGCTGTGCCTTCGCCCCAACATTCGCCCATATTTGGGCAACTGCCGGAAGTACAAATCGTGTTGAGTTTGTATTTGTCGACCAAACCGCGAAGTTCAGTGTATTTTTGACCGATAGGCAATTTTACTTTTAGCCATTTTGGTTTACCGACCGGTTGGTTGCTTTCGAGTACTGATTCCATAATTGCAATTTGCGAGATGCAAAGATACAAAGGTTGGATTTAGAATTTGGGATTTTGAATTCAGAAATTGTTGTTAAAAGCGAGTTTTTTTACTCCACAAAATCCATATGCTTGTTATGAGTTTCACTGATCGTTAAAGTAGCATAAATTCCCAAAGAAAAGGCAATCAAACCTATGATGGCTGCGGAAAAAATTACGGTATTGTTTTGTTTTAAATAATCGAAACCTACCAACATAATTGGCACTGTGCCACGAACCATATTCGGAACACTAGTGGTTGCGGTACTTCGCATATTGGTTCCGAATTGCTTTGCGGAAACCGTAACAAACATCGCCCAAAAGCCACAACCTAAACCAATCCAACCACAATAAAAGTAATACATGTTTTCGGTTTTATTACCACTAAAAAGGAGCAAAGCAACACCAACAAAAGTAAATAGCAACATGTATAGAATAGTTCTCTTTCGCGAATGCAATGCTTGTGAAATAAAACCACAAGAGAAATCACCAACAGAAGTTGAAATATAAGTCCACATAATGGCTTTTCCCGGATCGATGGATGTGATGCCCATTTCAGGGGCAAATTGATTGGCCATAAAAACTAAAATTCCAATGCAATACCAAATGGGAACACCAATCAAAATGCACTTTATGTATTTGACAAAAAGCTTTTTTTACCCAAAAAAAGCTAAAAAATCGCCTCTTTTAATCGAACTATTTTCTTTGACGATTTTAAACATACCACTTTCAGCCACACTAATTCTAAGTACGAGTAACATTAACCCTAATCCACCACCAATGAAATATGCGGTGGTCCAACTTCCGGCGAGTTCGACTGTAAATTGTGCTACAACAGCACCTAAAACACCAAAACCGGCTACTATAGAAGTTCCGATAGCACGTAATTCTTTGGGTAAAGTTTCGGAAACCAAAGTGATTCCGGCACCCAATTCTCCTGCCAAACCAATACCGGCAATGAATCGCAACCAAGCATAAATTACTCCTTTGTCAGCAAAATCCATTTGAGGTAAAAACCCACAGGCAATATTGGCTAAAGAATAAACGATTATGGAACCAAATAAAACAGAAAGCCTGCCTTTTTTATCTCCGAAGATACCCCAAATAATACCGCCTAAAACCAAACCGACCATTTGATAATTGAGAATCATGGTGCCAACTGTATCAGCTTCCAAACCCATGTCGTTCAAACTGGGAATTCGAACGATTCCAAATAACAATAAATCATAAATATCCACAAAATAGCCCAAAGAGGCAATGATAACAGGAAAACCGAATAAGTGTTTTAGTTTTTCCTGACGGGTAAATTGTTGCATTTGTTTGGTTTAGATAGTAGCAACCAAATATATAATTTTTTGGGTTTGTAGTGTTAATTTTTCTGTAATGAGGATTGGTTGTTAATCAGATGTTTTACATTTGTATATACAAATGTTGTAATAATGAAACGAAGCAGTTTTATAAAATTAACGATAGGAGGAACTACAATGATGGCACTAAACCCTTTATACAATTGGACAAAAGACTTAAGGGAAACGGATATTAAACTTCCGGTTTTGTTTATAGGTCACGGTTCACCCATGAACGGAATTGAGGACAATGAATTTTCAAGAACTTGGACGAAATACGGAAATGAAATTCCTCGACCAAAAGCGGTTTTAGTAGTTTCTGCGCATTGGTTGACCAAAGGAACACATATTACGGCTATGGAAAATCCACAAACCATTCACGATTTCGGAGGTTTTCCTCAAGCTTTATTTGAGGTGCAATACCCAGCAAAAGGCAATCCTGAATTGGCTATGGAAACTTCTAAATTAATTACCTCTACTCAGGTTGAACTCGACCACGATTGGGGTTTAGATCACGGTACTTGGACCGTTGTAAGGCATATGTATACTGATGCTGATATTCCGGTGTTGCAACTGAGTATTGATTACAGTAAACCACCACAATACCATTATGATTTAGCAAAAGAATTGACTTCATTACGAAAAAAAGGCGTTTTAATAATCGGCAGTGGTAATATGGTTCATAATTTGGGAATGGTCGCTTGGGATAAACTCAATGAATCTGAATTTGGTTATGATTGGGCTAATGAAATTAACCAAGTTTTCAAAGAGAAAATAACTTCAGGTGATGCGAAATCACTTATAGCTTATGAAAAATTAGGAAGTGCCGCCAAATTAGCTATACCAACACCCGATCATTATTATCCTTTATTGTATACTTTGGGATTACAGGATAAAACGGATGAAGTGAGTTTCTTTAATGACAAAGCTGTTGGTGGTTCGTTAACTATGACTTCGGTTAAATTCGGATAAAAGAATAGTTAATTTACAATCGTAATAATTTTTTGGTTTTCGGCATTAAACCACTTTTGTGCAGTAAAACAGAGATGGATTTTAATCGCAGATAGGAAACACTCATGTAAACAAATCCATCTTTGCCCGATTGATTTCCCCAAGAATTTTTGACTTTGTAATACACATTTCCCTTTTGGTCTTTGACTTTGCCCACAATATGCATCAAATGGTCGTCTTGCGTATTGTAATTTTCAAATTCCGCTTGGCGAAATTCAGGAGTAATCGTTTTCTCGGGTTTAATTTCGTCCAAAATGGCTGTAGCGTCTTCCGTTTTTTCGGGAATGGCTGCGATGCCTTTGAGACCGGAAAAGGTCGTCTCACTAACATCACTGTCAATCGCAAGTGTAAATCCTTTTTCAAGCGCATAATCAATATTTTGAACAAACTCATCTAAAGGCAAATTGTAAAAATAACCATTGGAAAAATTATCGGGTATGTTCAGAATAAATTTAGAATAAAAAGGTTCGTGAGTAAAAGAGGTAATAGTTACATAATCGTTTAGATCGATTTTGTAATGGGTTAAAAATGTTTTGGTGTTAATTGGATTTACATTTTCAGACTTGCTCATGTATTTGTCTAAGACAGCAATGTAATCAGCTTTCCAAGTTGGGTATTTTGCTGGCGTTTCTGCAACTGTTTTTTTAAGAATTTCTTCCAATTCTATAACCATTTTAGAATGGTCATATTTGTCTTCAGGGTTTAATTTGCCTAAAAAATCACTTTGCAAAACAATACCATATTTTCGAGCGCTATTGATTACATCATGATTTAATCCGCCTTCGCCAAATTGGGCTTTGCCTTGACGCATGACATAATTATCTGCTTTGTCCAAATAAATATTTCTCACATTGTACATTTCAGATAAGTCTGTTTTTATGCCTTTTGCACGAATGATTTCTGCTTCTAAAAAGGAAGTAGAAGAAAAGCTCCAACAAGTTCCGGTGTTTTGTTGGGTGATGACTGGAGTAACTTCAATGTTCGTAATAATTTGAAAATCATATTTTTGAGAAAATGTATTTAAACTAAAAAAAAAGGATAAAAAAAGGAGCAATGTTTTATTCATAAGAATCTGATTTGTGATGACGTTAAAGTCAAAAAATGATTTATTTTTACGCTAAAATAATAGTTTTAGTTTGCTAACGTTTATTTTTAACTAAAATATATGAATCCTATTAAACCAAATTTTAAATGAGCACAATCAATTGGATTACCGCCAAAGAATTTGAAGATATCACTTATAAAAAATGTGATGGTGTTGCCCGAATCGCGTTTAACCGACCAAATGTTCGTAACGCTTTCCGTCCAAAAACTACTAGCGAATTATACGACGCTTTTTACGACGCCATGGAAGATACTTCTATCGGAGTGGTTTTACTTTCCGGCGAAGGTCCGAGTACCAAAGATGGTGTTTGGTCCTTTTGTAGCGGCGGCGATCAAAAAGCGCGTGGTCATCAAGGTTACGTAGGCGAAGATGGTTATCACCGATTGAATATATTGGAAGTTCAGCGCTTGATTCGTTTTATGCCAAAAGTCGTAATTGCGGTTGTTCCGGGTTGGGCTGTTGGTGGCGGACACAGTTTGCACGTCGTTTGCGATTTGACATTGGCCAGTAAAGAACACGCCATTTTCAAACAAACCGATGCCGATGTAACAAGTTTTGACGGTGGTTACGGGTCGGCATATTTAGCCAAAATGGTTGGGCAAAAGAAAGCCCGTGAGATTTTCTTTTTAGGCCGAAATTATTCCGCACAAGAGGCGCATGATATGGGAATGGTAAATGCTGTAATTCCGCACGAAGAATTGGAAGACACCGCTTATCAATGGGCACAAGAAATATTGGAGAAATCTCCAACGTCGATTAAAATGTTGAAATTTGCTATGAATTTAACCGATGATGGCATGGTAGGCCAACAAGTTTTTGCCGGAGAAGCTACGCGTTTGGCTTATATGACAGACGAAGCGATTGAAGGAAGAAACGCCTTTTTGGAGAAAAGAAAACCGAATTTCGGAAAGAATAAATGGATTCCTTAAGATAAGTGTTCAATGTTCAGTATTTAGTGCTCAGTTTCCGACTTCTCGGGGATGACAGTTTATAGTGTCCAGTTTTAGTCTTGATTTTAGAAAATAATAATTCTTTAGAATATACATGGAAAACTTTACAAATGAAACCATTGACACTTCAAACTTGCCAAGGTATGAAGAAGTTCAATTAACAAAATTGCATCCGAGTTATTGGAAAGAAGTATTGGTTTCTAAAGGCTTATTGCTTTTTTTAATAGGTATTGCCGTTACTTTAGGCCTTATTTTTATTGAAGAATTGGCAGACGATAAACTACTTGTAGTTTCAATTTATGTACTATTCGTTTTGGTTTTTCTGTTCTTTTCGTATGTTGCTTTTAAGAAAAAGGCCTACGCTTTCAGAAACCACGATGTGATTTTTCGAAGTGGCATTATCGCTACCAATACGATGGTGATTCCCTATAATCGTGTCCAACATGTCGCGCTTCATGAAGGTTTTATTGCTCGCTTTTTTGGTTTAGCCAAAGTAGAAATTTTCACTGCAGGCGGCGTTTCCAGTGACCTAGAGATTCCGGGCATTGCCAAAGAAGAAGCTGAAAATATCAAACAATTACTAATGGGCAAAATTCAAAAGCAATTGTAATGGAAACCAATTTCAATCAGCCACAACGCCAGTCTTTGGTTGGGATTTTAGTAATTTTCCTGGAGATGGTTTTTCAGGTAATAAAAGCCACTTGGCCGATTATTGTAATTACATTATTTAAGTCAGAATCTAAATTTTTAGTTTATATTTTCTTTTCTGTCGGTATACCGATGGTTTTTTTAGGAATTTATTCTTTTTTAAAATACCGAAATTTTACTTTTTATATTGATGATGAAAACGATGAGTTCGTCATTAGTGACGGTGTAATCAATAAAACAAAAACAAGTATACAACTCCATAAAATACAACAGGTTAATATTAAGCAAAATTTGATTCAAAGGCTAATCGGTGTCTATGCTTTAGATGTTGACACCGCCGGAAGTGATAAAAAAGAAGGGAATATTAAAGCGGTTTCTCATGAAATGGCGATTGCTTTAAAATCGAGATTGCTTGAAAATGAAGGCAAGAAAGCTTTTTTTTATGAAAGTGAACAGACAGAAGAAAAAGTAGAAAACTATGCCATTCCGTTTCTTAAAATTAATTTGGTGAGTTTACTTAAAATAGGCATTACCTCCAATTATGTGAAAAGCGTTGGATTGATTTTAACCTTCTTTTTCACGATTTATGAAAACCTGCATCAAGCCGGAGCAGAAGATGTAATCAATACCGATCGCTTGGAAGGTTTTGTTGATAATAATTCGCTTTGGTATTCGGGTTTGGTATTTGTGCTGATTATGTTTAGTATTGTCTTTTTAATCAATATCGGGCGAACACTCATTAAGTTTTTTGATTACACGGTAGCCCAACAAAAAGGCTCGTTAATGTTGACCTATGGCTTGATTAACACCCAAAGTACTATATTGAAACCCGAGAAAGTTCAGATTGTCAAAGTGTCAAGAAATTATCTTCAAAAAAAGCTGAATGTGCTCGAAATAAAGATAAGACAAGCCATCAGTAATGAAAAAAAGGACAATAAAACACTCATTGAAATTCCGGGTTGTAATGCTTTTGAACGAGACGAAATTCTAAAGTTATTGTTCAAGGAATTGCCGGAAAAAGGCGCCATGATGCAGCCCAATTTTCGGAAATTGGTGTTTTCAATTTTTCTGATAATTGTATTACCTTTAACTGGTTATTTATGGTTTGGTAATTATATTGAATCACAAGTATTTGATTACGCTAATGTTGCTGTTTTTTATTCGGTTTTTGTGTTGATTGTCTTGTTTTTCGCTTTTAGAAATTACCGATTGTTTGTCAATCACAACCACATTATAAAACAAAGCGGCGCTTGGGATATTGATAATGATATCATACAAATTGAAAAAATTCAAGCTATTACGACTTCGCAGTTGTTTTGGCACAAAAGCTTAAACATAGGTTCGCTGACGATGCATACCGCCGGCGGAAATATTACTTTTCAGTTAGGGAAGTTTGATCAAATAAACAAGTATGTAAATCTTTGGCTGTATGAAATTGAAACGTCAAACAGCAATTGGATGTAAATAAATAAATGATTTTTAGAAATGTAAAGTAAGAAGTCTAAAAATCTAAGAAGTCTAAAAATCTGAATTATATGAAACACTGGGTTGAAGCTGCAAGAGTTAGAACTTTACCACTTTCCGTATCGGGAATTATTGTTGGGAGTTTTTATGCCATGTCACAAGGAATGTTCAATTGGTATATTGTGGCGTTTGCTTTACTGACAACTTTGGGACTGCAAATTCTTTCGAATTTTGCCAATGATTATGGCGATGGTGTAAAAGGTACGGATAACAATGATCGAGTTGGGCCAAAACGCGCCATTCAAAGTGGTAATATTACGCCGCAAGCCATGAAAAAAGCTATGGTGGTAACTTCTTTGATTACGCTCGTTTTTGCGATGCTTTTGATTTATTTTGCCTTTAAATTTGAAGAAGGTTATTTGAAGTACTCTTTTATCTTTTTGATTTTAGGAATTCTGGCCATAGCTTCGGCAATTCGTTATACCGTAGGAAAAGGCGCTTATGGTTATCGGGGTTACGGCGATTTTTTTGTATTTATCTTCTTTGGATTGGTAAGTGCTTTCGGAGTGTATTTTATGTTTTCTAAAACAATCGATTGGTTACTGCTTTTGCCAGCAACGGCTATTGGTTTTTTGAGCGTGGGCGTGTTAAATCTAAACAACATGCGCGATGAAGAAAGCGATAGAAAAGCCGGGAAAAACACCCTTGTTGTAAAAATGGGTGGCGCAACGGCAAAGAAGTATCATTTCTTTTTAGTGGTTTCGGCTATGGTTTTGGTATTGTTGTTTGCTTTTTTAAATGACTTCCATATTGACCAATATATCTTCGTGGTTGCCTATTTTCCTCTGATAAGTCACTTGATTACCGTTTATAAAAACAGAAACCCGAAACTATTAGATCCCGAATTGAAGAAATTGGCTATCAGTACGTTTCTGCTTTCTATTCTATTAGCGTTATGTCTGATTTTCTTTATTTCAGATATGGTGATAAATTATGTTTAATTTAAAAGTACAGCTATGAAAATTACCTTTTACGGTCATTCATGCATCGGAATTGAAGTTGGAGGAAAACATTTACTCGTTGATCCTTTCATTTCCGGAAATGAAAAAGCCGCTCATATTGATATTACTGCTTTGAAAGCAGATTACATCCTAATTACTCACGCTCATTTCGACCATATTTTAGACGTTGAAACTGTTGCAAAAAATAATAATGCAGTAATTATCTCCAATTGGGAAATTGCGACACATTTTGGAAACAAAGGTTTGCCATACCATCCGATGAATTATGGTGGAAGTTGGCAGTTTGATTTTGGTAAAGTGAAATATGTCGCCGCTGCGCATTCCAGTTCGTTTCCCGATGGAACTTACGGTGGCAATCCGGGCGGATTTGTAATCGAAGGCGAACATAAAAATATTTATATTTCAGGCGATACGGCTTTGACCATGGATATGAAGTTGATTCCGATGCGAACCAAACTCGATTTAGCTGTTTTTCCTATCGGGAATTGTTTTACCATGGATGTTGAAGATGCAATTATGGCGGCTGATTTTGTCGATTGCGATAAGATTTTGGGTTGTCATTTTGATACCTTCGGATTTATTGTAATCAATCACGATGAAGCCAAAAAGAAATTCTTCGATGCCGGAAAAGACTTGATGCTACTCGAAATAGGAGAAAGTATTTCTCTTTAATAAAATTCACAAAGAAAATGGGAGTGCCAGTTTTGGCACTCTTCTTGTTTTAGGAACAAAAAACATATGATGAAATTTTCAATTTTAGGATTACTATTGGTTTGTTCAACTCTAGCTTTTGCGCAAAGCAATGAGGGTTTTTGGGACAATATCAGAACGACCAATGAAACCATTATTCTCAATGCCGGAAATCGAAAAGCTATTAAAACAGCGGATTTTCCTGTTGGTACAACCGAAGTAGTTTATCGCATTTCGCTTTTAGATGACAATCAAAAAATCAGTTCGAGTTTGGTTTCGGTATTAAAAGCCATTCCGGATCCCACAGGAATTAGTCAAGGTGCTGCAGGAACGGTATTTTTACTTTCTACTATTTCAGGTGATGACAAGTGCAAATTTTATGTGTTTACCAATGAAAATGACGCTTTGCAATACGAGAAAAACGGTGTTGTCAAAAATGCTTGTGTGTCTCAAGAAGAACCGGTAAACAAAGCCGCCAAACTCCTGACAGAAAAATCAAAATGCATGCCACAAGGCACACAAAATCTTTGGTTCGGGTTTCAAAGTGATAATTTGGTGATGAAGGAAAGAATCGTTTTAGAAGTCGTGCCGTGGGTAAATTACAGTTTGAGAAGTGGTTGGACATCGGAAAAGAAACTAGAACTCCTTGCAATGGTTGTAAAATTGGATATGACCAAAAGAGTAACCAATAAGGATTTGTTTTTAGGAAATTTTCTGGAAGCTTTCATTGCAAAATATTCGTATCGTGATTACAAAAAACTTTTAACAGCAGAAAAGGTAAAGGCTGTCGATAGTTTTGCAGAAGAAAGTCTGGTAAAGTCAGGACAACTGGAGAGTTATCTTATAAGTGTCAGAGAAGAAGCTCAAAAGCTCAATTTTAGCAACAAAACACAAGAAGGAATTGACAAAGTCCAAAAAGAGATTGTTGAAAAAAACCGAGCTACAGCCCTTGACTATGGTTTGTTGGGAAGTTTGTACTTGTCATCTAAACAATTTGTAAAAGCGGAAGAAGCTTATCAAAAGGCTATAGCACTGAACAAAACCGAGTTGAGTTACCAATTGCAATTGGCGCATATTTACATGTTTACAGACAGAGTTAATAAGGCCAAAGACATTCATAAAAAGTACCAACAAAACAATTTGGCAAAGAATAAAAGCTGGACAGAACAGACCAAAATTGATTTCGAACAGTTTAAAAATAATGGTTTTGCTACCGACAATTTTAAGAAGATTTTACGCGTTTTAGACTAAAAAAATGAAAGCCACTTGCTCAAAATATATCCTTCATTTCAAACAACCTTCGGGGACTTCTCGAGGTGTTTTGATCGACAAAGAAACGTGGTTTATTGTGCTCGAAAAAGACGGTAAAAAAGGCATAGGTGAGTGTGGAATTTTACGTGGATTGTCAGCAGATGATCGTCCCGATTATGAAGAAAAATTGCAATGGGTTTGTGAAAATATTCATCTGGGAGAAGCGAAATTGTGGCAGGAGTTAATCGAATTTCCGTCGATTCAATTCGGAATTGAGATGGCTTTTCTGTCTTTGAAAAGTGAAAATCCGTTTGTTTTATTTCCGTCAAAATTTACTAACGGAGAAAAAGCTATCGTTATTAACGGACTCGTTTGGATGGGTGATGAAGCATTCATGAAGCATCAAATTGAAGAGAAAATTGCCCAAGGTTTTACGTGTATAAAATTAAAGATTGGCGCCATAGATTTCGACAAAGAGTTGGCTTTATTGCGCTTTATTCGTCAAAATTTTGATGAAAATACTATTGAGATTAGAGTCGATGCGAATGGTGCTTTTTCTGAAAATGAAGCTTTAAATAAAATAAATCAAATAACTGGTTTTAAGTTGCATAGCATAGAACAACCGATTCAAAAAAACAATACTGACATGATGTCAGTTTTGTGTAAAAAGACGCATTTGCCTATTGCTTTAGACGAAGAGCTCATCGGTGTGTTTTCTTTTGAAGATAAGGAAGCTTTATTGCAAAAAATCCAACCGCAATACATCATTTTAAAGCCGAGTTTTATCGGTGGAATTCGCGGTACATTGGAATGGATTTCCATTGCCGAAAAATTGAATATCGGTTGGTGGATTACTTCCGCTTTAGAAAGTAATGTGGGTTTGAACGCGATTGCCCAGTTTACTTTTTTGCAAAATAATTTGATGCCTCAAGGTTTAGGAACGGGAAGTTTATATACTAATAATTTTGATTGTCCGCTGGAAGTTTCGCAAGGGCAACTTTGGTATCGAAAAGGGCTTGATTGGGAAATAAATTTCGACAATTTTAAATAAAAAAAACCTGCTCAAATGAACAGGTTTTTTAGTTTAAAAATTTACTTTCCCCAATCAATTTTTCTGGAGAAATACATCACGGCACCAAGGATGAAAAACAAGCCAATACTTCCCACCAAAAGAGCATAATCTTCCATTTGGATTATCACATAAATGAAGGTGTATAAAACAGAAAGTGACGTTGCGATAAACATCGGGAATTTTCTGTTTTTCAAAATCGAAATCGAATAGAGCGTAATCATAACCACTACCGCAATTCCCGAAATGGCATACGCCAAACTAAAACTACTGTGTTCGGTAATGGATATCAAAAGCGTGTAGAACATAATCAAGGCGATTCCAATCATCGAGTATTGAAAAATATGAATGTTGATTTTGCTTATCGACTGAATTAAGAAGAAAATCAAGAACGTCAAACCGATTACAAGAAAGCCATACTTGGAAACCCTTTCGTTTTGCTGGTATTCGTCGACTGTATCGATTAATTTTACACCAAAGAGGTAATCATCCAAATTCGGTAAAACATTCGCGTATTGCTGAGAAAACGTGCGATTAATGTCTAAAACTTTCCAATCGACGTGAAAGCCTTCTTTGTTTATGATTTTGGTAGTGTCATTTGCGGCGAAGGAACCTTCAAAGCTTGGTGATTCCCAATCGGAGTCGATGGCCACATTGGTCACTTTTCCAATTGGAATGAAATTGATACTGTTGCTTCCGTTGTAAGTGATACCAAAGTTGAAATTAATTTGATTATTTGTAGCTAAGACTTTGTAATTAAAAATATTGGTGGCCAAAACGCTGTAATTACTTTTGTCATCCGGTTGTGGTTCAAAAGTTAGTTTTTCATTATTTAACTGAATCTTTAGCTCGCTTTTGATGCTTTTGAGATTGGTGGTCTTGACGATAATGGCCGCTTTATCCCATTGAATACTTTCTTCCGGAATATTGAGTTTGGCAAAATTCGGCGTACTGAAATTCCCTTTAAAATTCATGTCAGCGGTGAAAACCACCGGATTGAAAAGACCTCGTTTTAAAGATTCATTTTTCTTTACTTTGGAAATATTGGCTAATTCATTCGGAAAGAAATAGGCGTAATTGGTGGTGGCTCTTCTTTGAAGTGTTGCTGTTCCGGTTTTTTGGTCGATGACATTTAAATTCTCATAAGTATTGTATGGCACTCGTAAAATCGGTCCGTAAAATGCCACATCACTTCCCCAAAGATTGGAGATTTCTTTGACGACTTCCGATTTTCGTTGGGAACGTTCGGAGATCAAATCTTGTACAAAAAAAAGCGGAATCAGTAAAAAGAGTGTGAGTAAACCCACCATAATCATTTTGGCGGTTGCCGATTGAAAGAATGTTTTTGCTTCTGTAATTGGGTGTTCTTGAAATTCTTGGTTTTCCATGATGTTGCGTTTAAATAGGGTTAAAATTTGTGAAATACGATGCAGAGGTAAAGTAATGCAATTGGAATATTAGCTAACATAATCAGCATTTTGATGGCTAAAGCTTCTCGTTCTTCGGGTTTTATCAAAAACTGAAAGAGCAAATTCAGAAAGACAAGTAGATTTACCAAAAAAGCGAAAAGCAAATAGAAATAACCAATCAAATAAAGTAATCCAAATTCCGGAAGAATGAAATGAATTAGAAAAAGAAAGGTGCCAATGCTAAAAGAACCAATGGCCAGGTAGGTTGAAAATCGGCCTGGAGTTTCGGTTTTGTTAAGGAGTTGTGTTTCCATGAGTAAATAGTTTATGTTAAATTCTTTTTGATTAAAAAGGAGAAATAGATGAATACGCCAAAATGAATGGAGAATAGTATAGATTTAATTGAAATGATTATTTGAAATAAATCAAAAGCTAAGTCAATAGGATTGCTGATGATATCCCAACTGTTATAACGAAGAATTCGTCCGATATAAATCCCTATACCGCAGAGAAAACAAATGATGGGAATGATAAAATTGGTATATTTTATTCCGATAAATTGTTTCGCAATTTTTTGAAAATCGAATAGAGAAAATATTCCAAAGGCAAAGCCAATCAAAGCGTAAGAGCTTAAAATAATTAAATCGAGCCAAAAAATGTGTCCGTCAGATTTGGCCAAATGCACTAAATCGGTAATGATGTAAAACGCATTCGGCATAAAAGCCAACCAAATAGCTGAAATACCCAAGACTTTGAGTTTTGAAACTTTTTTTAAGTCTAAAGTCAATAAATGCGAAGAAATCACATAGGGAATAAGGGCAAGGAATAGATTCCAAATCAGGAAGAACAAGTAAATAGAATTGGTTAATTTGGCTCTGACCAGTAATAGTGAAAGACAATAAATACTATAAAGGAGCAACAATTGGTTGGTTTTTTTGTTTTGATTGAAAAGTTTTAAAACTATGTTCATTTATTTGATGTTAAAAGTGGATTGAATGGTTTTAACCGGAATATGAAGCATTTTTTCAAAATCTAAATCGTAGAAATGATGTGCCTTCTGACCTCTTTTGTAGTAATCCCAAAAGGTGTTAAATTGAGCAGGATAGAAGAGCGTGCCGATGAAAATCACCATATACAGATAGGCGCTTTTTTTACCGTTGCCCCATAAATAATATTGCATCCCAATCTCTTCAATAACTGAAACGCCGGTGTTGGTCAATACATGAATGACATCGTGATCTTCGAGTTTGGGTTGCATTTCGAAATTGTATTTTAGTAGAAAGCAACCCATATGAAATCCCAGACTTTCTTGAGGATACAAAATCAGCTCTTTAGGCGTAACATTCCAAGGTTCATTTTTTTTGAAGAATTTTTGGTAGGGCTTTTTGCTCCACTCATACATTTTTTCGATGATTAAATCTTTCATAAATAAAATTAAAAGTACTTTGTTTTTCAAAGTAAATAGATAAAAAAATAGGTTTAGCTTTTTGATATTAATTTTTCAAGCGCTTCAATATGATCTTGAAAAGCTTTTTTTCCGGCTGCTGTGGCGATGTATTTGGTATTTGGTTTTTTACCGATAAATTGTTTTTCAATCATGATGTATTCTTCGGATTCTAAGGCTTTGGTATGACTGGCTAAATTCCCGTCAGTGACACCAAGAAGTTCTTTAAGCATATTAAAATCGGCACTTTCATTCACCATCAATATTGACATAATGCCAAGGCGTATGCGATGATCAAAAGCTTTGTTGATATTTTGGATGATGTTTTTCAAAATTAATAAGTGTCAATTACAGTTTCTAATAAGGGTGAATCAACTAATTGTGATGGCGCAACTACTTTTTCTTCCAAAGGAATTTCATTACCATAACGTTCCTGCAATATGGCTTTTACTTTTGGGTTATCCAAATTAAAACTCTTCAAACTTTCCAATCCACAAAGTTCTACTCCGGCACCATTTTTATAGATTTTCCAAACCAATTCAGAACAATAGATTTTATCATCGGTCCATTCAAAATACAGATCGTAATTTTTGTTTTTAAACTGACTGCCATAGGCTTTCATTTTTTCAAGAACTGAAGTGTTTAGTATAGCGCTTGCGTTTTTTAATCTTTTAACCAAATAAGCATTGCCTTGACCATGTGAAATCCATTCTTTTAAGGGTGTAATTTTAACCGGCTGAACGGCTTCATAAACATATTTTTCGCCTTTAATGTCATAAATAATTCCGCAGTGCGAGAATTTTGAATTGGTCGCAATTCTGACTGCTTCGCATTGTTTAGATTGTGAAGTTTGGAAAATGATGTCGCCGTCACGCAATGACTCTTGGATATTTTGGTCTAATTTGACTAACGTTTTTTCAACTTGTGTTGCGTTAACCTTTGCCAAAACAAAAAAGGCAATCAACAAACCCGCGATTATTACAATTGCTTTTTTCATTACTTATTTTCTATCATATTTAAAATACATAATGCTTCCGTATAAAATATTGCAAACACCAAAGCCTAAAGCCCAAAACAGCAAACCATAACTTAAAAACCAAGTAGAAAGCAAGCCTATCAATATTTGTGAAATGCCTAGGTAACGAACATCTCCTAAGGTATATTTACTCGCATTCACACAGGCCAATCCATAAAAAATTAAGGTTAGAGGTGCAACAAGTTCCAATATGTTTTTTTCTATCAGGAAAACTATAAAAAAGCCACCGGTTAATAACGGAATTAAAAAATTAATTAACAATCTTTTTGAGGTTGGATTCCAAAATGCTTCTTTTTCTTTTGTCGCTTTTCTCAGACTTAAAAATAGTCCGGTTAAAATAGATAAAATCATAACTGAAGTGCCAATAATCAATAATCGGTAAACCGCATCATAGGAAATGACTAAATCTCTATAAGAACCGCCAGTCGAAGTGTCAAAGTAAATGGTCTTATAGGCTAACCAAGCGCCGATTAAAGAATACACGCCCGCGAGTACACCTGACAATCCACTCAAGGATATAAATCGCGAAGATTGCGTCATCATTTGTTTGATGTCCTGAATGTCTTTTAAATAATCTTTAGTTTCCATATTAAAGTACTTTGAAAAACAAAGTAAATGAATATTTTTTCGTTGACCAAATGTTTTTTCATTTATTTTTGATAAAAATTATTCCTATGAAAAAGCTTCTTTTCGGTGTTGCATTTTTTATCACAGTTTCAGGTTTTGCTCAAAGCAAAGACGAGCAAATGCTTAAAGATATTTACACATCGGCTTTAACGGATTCGAAATGTTATGCTTGGTTGGATGATCTGTCAAATAAAATTGGACAACGTTTGTCGGGTTCTGTAGGAGCTGAGAAAGGTGTGGTTTACACCAAGCAGCAATTGGAAACTTTGGGTTTAGACAAAGTCTATTTGCAAGAAGTGATGGTGCCAAAATGGGTTAGAGGTGAAAAGGAAACGGCTTATATTTTGGACAAAAAGAGTAAAATCAGCGTTCCGATTTGTGCGTTAGGTGGTTCTGTTGCCACGCCGAAAAATGGATTAACAGCAGAAATTATCGAAGTACAAAGTTTGGAAGAGCTCGAAACGTTAGGCGAAGCCAAAATCAAAGGTAAAATAGTTTTCTACAATCGTCCGATGGAACCCGAAAATATTGAAACCTTTAAATCTTACGGACATTGTGTAGACCAACGATATGCCGGAGCTAAAGAAGCAGCTAAGTTTGGCGCGGTTGCGACGATTGTGCGTTCGATGAATTTAAGATTAGATGATTTTCCACATACCGGAACGCAAAGTTATGGTGATTTGCCAAAAGAAAAGTACATTCCAACGGCTGCAATCAGTACGAATGGTGCCGAATTGTTGAGTCAAAAACTTAAAGAAAACAGCAAACTGCAATTCTATTTTAAACAATCTTGCCAGCAATATGACGACGTGCTTTCCTATAATGTCATTGGAGAAATCACCGGTTCAGTGCATCCGGAAAAAATTATGGTTGTTGGCGGACATTTGGATTCTTGGGATTTAGCAGATGGTTCTCATGATGATGGCGCTGGTTGTGTGCAAAGCATGGCAGTGGTGGAACTTTTCAAAAAACTGAATTACAAACCTAAAAATACCATCCGAGTAGTTCTTTTTATGAACGAAGAAAACGGTGGAAAAGGAGGAAAGCGTTACCAAGAATTGTCTCAAACGAATAAGGAAAACCATATTTTTGCATTAGAAAGCGATGCCGGCGGATTTACACCAAGAGGATTTTTCTTTGAATGTGATGACCATAATTTTGATAAGATTATGAATTGGAAAACATTATTTGAACCCTATCTCATTCACAGTTTTGTCAAAGGCGGAACCGGTTCCGATATCAGTCCGTTGACTTCTGCCAAAATTGTAAAAGCCGGTTTGAAACCTGATTCGCAAAGGTATTTTGATTACCATCATGCGGCTAATGATACTTTTGACGCTATCAATAAAAGAGAATTGGAATTAGGAGCCGCAACGATGACTGCTTTGGTTTATTTGTTTGATCAATACGGAATCGATTAATTCTTAAACGATGAAGAAATTTTTATTTTATGTTTTGCAAATACTTAGTTTGTTTTTGTTTGTTGTTTTATTAAGTGGTGTTTACAGTACATTTAAAAAGTTAATCGTCAGTCAAGAAGAAATGCTCTTCAATATTGGCTATGGTTTTGGAGCTGTTTTGATTTTTAGTTTGTTGTTTTGGCTTAATATAAGATTGTATAAATATGCCTCACTTAATAAAAACAATTAGTGTCTGAGAAAATAATTATTGTCAAAAGAAGTAATTGAAACCAACGGAATTATACATACTTAAGCAACCTGCAAAGTACCGAGATATTTTACTTCATATTGTCGCGGTTGTCGAGCATACTTTACCCGAAGTTACTTTGGAATACAAATGGGGAATTCCTTATTTTTATTATAAGAAGAAGCCATTCTGTTATCTGAATGCAAGTCATAAGCATCAATTTGTGGATGTTGGTTTTGCCAAAGGTTTTCAATTGAAAGACAATCAAGAATATTTGATTGCTGACAAAGGTCGAAATACGATTAAGTCATTGCGTTATTATAATTTAGAAAAGATTGACAATGCTATTTTGATTTCAGTAATTGAAGAAGCCAAGGCATTATATTAAAAAAAAGCCCCGAATTTCGGGGCTTTTTAATTGATTATTGTTCACGATTGACATAAATCCAACCTGTTTTTGCAGCATCACCGCTATTAAATTCGATTACGTAATAATAAGTGCCATCCGGTAATTCATCTCCTTTTTCTGACTGACCTTTCCATTCGTTTCGGTATTGGTTTTTACTGTAAACTTTCATTCCGTAACGATTAAAGATAGTAAGGTTTTTAACGTTCAATTGGGTCAAATCAAAGAAATCATTTTTACCGTCATTGTTTACTGAAATACCTTTTTGAATACTACAAGAGATTCTGTCTAATGTGATAGATTCATTTTTGGTACAACCGTTAGCATCAGTTACAGTTACAGAGAATGTTATTGGTAACTCTTCAACAATTGTTGTTGAATTAAGGTATTCACTAATATTAAAGGTACTTGAATTGGTGCCTACTAATTGTTGGTCATTGGTAAACCAATTAAAACTAGCGGTGTCAACATCAAAGGTGTCATTTATTGCTGTTACTTCAAGTACGAAATCATTATCGACACAATTTCCGGTGATTTCAAAATCAAAACCACTTTGTACCGTTACAGTTAAACTTCCATTGGTAGCACATTGATTTGCGCTAGGAACAAATGTATAAGTTCCAGAAGTTGTATTGTCGATCACCGCCGGTGTCCATGTACCGGTTATTCCCTCGAGAGAGGTAAGCGGTAATGAGGGTGCTGTTTCTCCTATACACAAAGGAGCAATTGCATTAAATGTTGGTAGAACATTCGGATTGACAGTAATCGTCAAAGTTGTTGGCAATGCACAACTACCGGTAGTTGGTGTGAATGTGTAAGTAGTAGTTAGTGTGTTATTCAAAACCGGTGACCACGTTCCTGTAACGCCATTATTGGAAGTCGTTGGAAGCGGATTCAATTGTCCACCATTACAAATTGCCGCAATTGGGTCGAATGTTGGAAGTATAGGTTGATTTACAGTTACAGTTACAGCACCCAGAGCAGCACACTGACCTGAAGTTGGCGTAAATATATAAGTGCCGTTTTGTGTATTATCAATTGTCGCCGGATTCCATGAACCGCTAAATCCTTCTATTGAAAGGGTTGGTAACACTACAGCATCTCCACTACAAATGGTAATAGGAGTAAAGGTCGAAGCAGCTAATGGATTAACGGTTATAATTCCATTTAAGGTTACAGTATTACAACTAACAGAAGATGTAACAATATAATTAAAAGTACCGGTTACTGTAGGAGTTCCACTAATAGTAAATGCACCTGTTCCTGAGTCAAATGTTCCGCTTACACCTGAAGGAAGGCCTGTAACGGTAACATCAGTTGCATTAGTTGAAGCATAACTAATAGTTGAAATAGGGGTATTTATACAAACTGTTTGTTCGTTATTGGCCGAAGTCAAATTCAAACTCACAGCAGGTGATAAACTTACAGTTCCTGTTACAGGAGATGTGCTACAACCTGATGAAGTTACATTTACAGCATCAAGGAAATTACCCACAGACGGATCAAAACCTGCACTGGATACCGATACAAATCGTAAAGTATAATTATTTCCACCTACTTGAGGTATAGTATACGTTAAATTGTGTAAAACCCATGCTGTGTTACCGTCAGTGAAATTCCCAATATTTATATAAGGACCGCCAACGGGACCAATTTCAACACCAACGGTGTCATTGCCTTGACGACCTCTGTGTGCAAAAGAAATTTGTAATTGAGTGCCCGGTGAAGTGGTAAAATCTTGGAATACTGTGGCTGTGGTAGTTCCATTCATTTCTATAAACTGACTGCCTTGGTACGCAAATACATTTTCAAATCCGGCTGCCGGCCATACTTCCAAAATTCCGTCAGCGGCTGTTGTATCCCAACAAGGAACTGCATTTTCATTGAGCATATTCGGGAACTGACCTGTAGCCAATGGGTTCTCAAAACTACCATTGCAAAAAGTGGTTACTAACGGTGTAACAACTACTGTATAATCGCCCGGAACTGATGTAGTGAAAGTATCAACATTACCCGGATTTGCAAATCCGGTAGGAACAGTCCAAACATAGCTATAAGTTCCCGGTACTTGAGGTGTGGCAGTGATAGTTGTACTTTGACCGTTACAAATGCTTTCACTGTTCACTGTAATTATAGGAGCTCCAGGATCAACTAATGTTGTTGCTTGCGTTGAACTAAAAGTACAATTGGTATTGCCTAGGTTAAAATTGTTGTAAACACCGGCATTAAGTCCGGCTAATACAATTAATCCATTCGAGTCTGAAGTCAAATTTGTAGGGCCGACTAAGACAGTGTCATCTGTATAAGTAACAACGTAAGTTTGATTTGGAACTAAATTACCAATGGTAATTGTACCTGTATTTCCGCCACAAGTCAAAGGATTTGTACTTGTTGTCAGAGCTGTTGAAGAGCCGCTTAAACTAATTACATTCGTGGTATTAATTGCACAACCGTTAACAGTCAAATTAAAGTTTGAATAACTACCATTATTTAATCCGGTTAAGGTATAGGTACCATTATTATCAGTTATAATTGTAATTAGTCCAATTGGTGCACTATCATCAGAATACGTTAATGAATACGTTGTATTTGGAGCCAAACTTCCTATTGTAATAGTTCCGTCAGCAGTAGTACAATCAGATGGATTCGTGAATATGAAGGTTGGATTGGCTTGTAAAGTATAAGTAGCTATAAAATTAGCACCATTGTTATTAATCAAAATGGTGTCATCACATTGAGATGTTGAATTTACATCACCGGTAATGTCATAAAACACTTCTATCACATAATCACCAGCAGGGAATGCTGTCAAGTCAACCGGCAATTCAGCATCGGTTACTATTCTTTGCCATTTTTGATCACCTGCATTACATGGACCACCACTTGGGAATGAACCGCCACCGCATTCATCAAGGAATGGTAAGTTTATTACGGTAAACGTTCCCGGAGTACCTGAAGCTGGATAAATTCTATAATTTAATCGTGCGCTACAAACATTTGCAGTAGCACTTTTAAATGTTTTTAATTCGCCACCTCTTAATTTGAAGGTATTTGAATTGGAAAGATAGGTTCCAAAATCAGTATTAGGGAAAATATTTTGAACTGGTCCAATAATAGAAGATCCTGAACCGACAGTATTAAAGAAGTTATCGGTTTCACAATTGTTTAACCATATCGCACTGGCGTAACTTCCAAAAGCACAATTCTGATAAACGGTAACGACTAATGTTGTTTGATTAGCACACTGTCCTTCGTTAGGCGTAAAGGTGTAAGTTAAAGTTTGAGTATTATCTACAGATGCTGGCGACCATGTTCCCGTAATCCCATTCAATGAGGTTGTTGGTAATGTTGGCGCTGAATCTCCGCTACAAATTGGTGCCGGAGAAAGGAATGTTGGAGTAACGGTTAAATTTGCAATTAAATTAAAGGTTCTAATAGCATAACAACCGGTTACATTATTTTCTATTCTAACATAAATGATTTGAGAGTTAGCTGTAGTATTGGTATATAATAATGGTAAAACATTTGTCTCAGCTATTGCGTCTTCATTGGTTGCATAATAATTTACATTGTGCGTACCGGAATCTAAACCACCTAAAGCTGCACTATTATTTTCACCCAAATCAAACTGAGCAAAACCAGAAGCATTACAAACCACTAAATTGTTAGGAGTTCCCGGTACAATTGGATCATAATATTCGATAGTAATTGAATCACTTGAGGTACAAGTTGTCCCTGTATATTGTATGGTAACCCCATAAACACCAGGTTGGGTAATTGTTAAGTTTGGTCCTGTCTCATTAGGAATAATATCCACTCCATTGGTCCATACAAAACTATAAAGAGCAGGATTCAAACCTGATGTAATAGTGTAACTTGTCCCTGAACACAAAGCAGTATTATTAGCTTGAAGAAAGTCTTCGCCCAATTCAATATTTCCAATATCTAAACTACCACCTTCAAGGAAAACGGCAGAGTCAAAACTGTTATCCAATCTATCTGCTATAACCAATTTAATATGGTATTGATTACCAGGTATAACAGGAGAAGTTGCTACAAGAGGAACTGTAATCCCATTAAAATTGGTCGGGGAGCCCAAAGGATCTAATCCTCCAAATCCGTAAAAGGCATCAAAATATTGCTCGTTTACCGAACCACAGGCATCATTATAGAGTTCATCTCTTATGGTTACTACTGAAACCGGAGTCGGTGTCCCAGGGATAACTGCTAAATTAGTAGTTACACCGGTTGAAATATCCGTTAGTAAAAAGGCAAAAGCATCGGAGTAATCACATTGGAATATTCCATATTCTTCTGAAGCAAAAATGAAATTAAAATTAATTTCAGTTACCAAAGGAACAAAATCAAACTCCAGTTTGGTGGCATTTCTTGAATTCATTGGGTTGCCTGTTGCTGCTAAAACAATAGCCTCTAAATCAGCATCTCCTGTCCAAGCTTCATTACCATCACCAAGTCCGGTTGTATTTGGACCTGGCGCACTCATGGCATTTCCTGTTGTCAAAACGATTCCTTCACTAAAAGGAAATCCTGAGCCATTCTGATTAAAATAGGCAATACCATTGGTAGAACCAAAATTATTACCTGTTGAAGAGGTCACGTTTGAAACACTGGCACAAGTAGAATTCAAGAACACATCTTCTACCAACTGAAGTGTTGTATAGGTTGTGTTATTGGTTGAAATTGGCGGAGGAATTGTTCCGATACAAACATCAAAGGTAGAAGTTTGTCCGGGAGTTGCTGTCCATGAATATACTCTGACATAATAGGTTTGACCTATGACTAAGCCATTGGCAATGCTTTGGTTACTATCACTACAATACAATTGATTTAAAAGGTTACAATTTCCACTATAAACTGTATGTAATAAAAAGGTATCACTACCTAAAACATTGTTTAAAGTAACAGAATGATCAGTAGCGGTGGCAGTAAATGAAAACCAAACATCGTCATCACTTGTACCATCACAATTGTTCGGCTCAGCTGAAGCTGTGGCTCCTATAATTGTTCCCGAAACAAATTGTGCGCATGAAGTATCTGGGTTTACCGGCACCATAATTGCATTGTCACATTCATCATTAGAAATTAAAGTGGCAAAAGTTACCGAATTTGACCATAAACTAATATCGGCATCACTACAAAAAGCCCTTACATATACTTTATAAAGTGTTCCTGAACTTAATCCGTCATAAACAAAAGGATTAGTTGTTGCTGTTACCCAACCAGGGGTTGAAGCATCCGGAGCTGGCGCACTAGCCGGTAAAAATAAAACTTGCCATGATGTAGCTGAACCATTTTCAGTCCAAGCTACTGTAGCACCTGTTTGGGTTACGTTTGAAACGACCAATGCTGTAGGTTTTGGACAAGTTGGAGGAGGATTACAAGTTATAGTAGCAATCCATCCAGGATTGTTAAATAATCCATCACTTCTAAATCTAAAAGTTAGACAACCATCAACACTTGATGAGGTAAAAGGACCAGGTATTTCTGTTCCCCAATAACCTCCGGCCAAACCACCGGGAACATTCCCCGCTGGATTATCACTTGCTATTTGAGGGGCTGTAATTGAATTTCCGTCAAAAACATATAAGGCATCCCAATTGGTTTCTGTATCAAATTCAGTAAAAGTAACGGTCACTTGGTCACCGGGATTGGTTGGGCAAATGGTAACTGTAGAATCTGAATTGTTAGCATAATTAGCATTTGGTCCTGCAGCATCAACAAATGTACCTCCACAAATTGGTGGTGCTACTTGAGTAGTAATCGTTCTAGGACCAGCCCATAAACTTACCCCATCAGTTCCGCAATTGCCTCTTACGTATATGTCGTAACATGTTGTAGGATTCAATCCCGTTAATGTAAATGGGTTGGTATCTGTAGCTATCCATCCTGTTGATGACGCTGTCGGTGCAGGTGAATTACACGGTAAGGCTATTATTTCCCAAGAAGTGGCAATACCTACGTTTGTCCAGCCCACTATAACTGAATTTGAAGTAACTGTAGTAGCCGTTATTCCTGTTGGTTGTTGACAAACCGGAGCAGGTGCACAGGTTATGTTAGCTATCCAACCCGGATTATTTGCAAAACCATCACTTCTGAATCTGAAGGTTAAACAGCCGGTCGGGCTTGAAGAAGTAAAAGGACCAGGTATAGCTGTTCCCCAAAAACCTCCGGCCAAACCTCCGGGAACATTTCCGGCAGGGTTGGTACTGGCAATTTGAGGTGCTGTAATCGAATTTCCGTCAAATACATATAAGGCATCCCAATTGGTTTCAGTGTTAAATGAAGTAAAGGTTACGGTTACCAATTCACCCGGAATAGTTGGACAAATGGTAACGGTTGAGTCTGAATTATTAGGGTAATTAGCAGTTGGACCTCCTGTGTCAACAAAATTTCCGCCACAAACCGGTGGCGCAACTAATGTTGTTATACTTCTTGGACCAGCCCATAAACTTACACCATCAGTATCACAATTGCTTCTTACATATAAATTATAGCAAGTGGCAGAAGTTAAATCTGTGATTATAAAAGGATTTGAAGTTGTTTCTGTCCAACCTGTTGTAGCTGCTGTTGGTGCCGGAGCATTACACGGTAAAGCTAAGACTTGCCATGAAGTACCAATTCCAACATTAGTCCAACCAAACGAAACGGAGTTTGGAGTAATATCATTTGCAGTTAATGCAGTTGGTTGCTGACAAATGGGTGGTGGAGCACATGTAACATTGGATATCCATCCCGGATTATTTGCAAAACCATCACTTCTGAATCTAAAGGTTAAACAACCATTCGGACTTGAAGCAGTAAAAGGTCCAGGAATTGTTGTTCCCCAATAACCTCCTGCTAAACCTCCTGGAACGTTTCCGGCAGGATTTGTACTGGCAATTTGTGGTGCTGTAATTGAATTTCCATCAAATACATACAAAGCATCCCAAGTGGCTTCAGTATTGAATGAAGTAAAAGTTACTGTAACTTGTTCTCCCGGAATTGTGGGACAAATGATAACCGTTGAATCTGAATTATTGGCATAATTTGTCGTTGGTCCGGCTTCATCCACGAAATTACCGCCACATATCGGTGGTGCAGTAGAAGTTGTAAAAATAGTAGATGGACCAACCCATTCACTTAGATATCCAGTTGAACAAATTGCTCTAACATAAAATTTATAGGAAGTATTAGGAAGTAATCCGTTGACTACATAAGGAAGAGTTCCTGTATAAACGACTCCAACACCGGTTGGTGTTCCGGCTGCTGGGACAACTTCAATTTCCCATGAAGTGGCACCACTTGGATTCCCCCAACTTAAACTTACAGTACTTTCTGAAGTTACTGTTGCTGTTAATGTTGTTGGATTTAAACACTGTTCATTAATACTAACATTGTCCACTAACCAACGATCTCCAGAGCCAGTTAGACCGGCTACTTGCTGGTTATGTACTTTAACAAAGGAAACATAAACTTGTTGGTTGTGATAAATGGCCGGAAAATTGACCACTTTTTCTTCGTATAAATTAAAAGTTGCAGTTAAATCTGCTTCTGTCCATTGTTGAATTATGGTATAAGCTGCCGGATCAGTTTGTGATGCCGTAGCCGGCGCAACCCTAATCTGATAAACGGTTCCTTGATTTCCCGAAGCAAATGAACGGGTATAAAAATGAAGTTGTCCATTTACAGGAATAGTAACTAAAGGAGTAGCTAAAAAGTCCTCGGAAATGTCTCCAATATTCATTGTTTCTCTATTGATGTAAGCCGAGTTTGTGCCTTGATATACTATCGGAGGATCGTTGATCGTATTGTTGATTCCCCAACGTTGTGCTGTTCCAATGCCATTGTCAAAGACAGCCCAATTTCCTGTTCCTAATGTCCAAGTTGTGCCAGGAAGAGCTTCAGGTCCTGTTGTGGATTCAAATCCTTCCAAGGCTAATTGAGAATAACCCTGGAGTGAAAAGAAAAAGATTAATAGTAGTAAGGTAATTTTTTTCATAATGGTGGTTTTTTGGTCGGTTGTCAATAGAAAAATTATACTTTAAAAATGCCTCCAAAAGCTATAATTCTTTGTAAAAAGAAAAAGTGCTGCGAAGCTTTATCTGAATCATTGTGTGTTGTTTTAATGTTATTCATATCAATATATCCTCCTTTTAATTCAGTTTGAATAAAAAAGTGTTTAAAAAAGGTAAAATTTAGTCCCACTTTAGCAGAAAGTCCGTAACCGGCAACATTGAAATCGTCATGTCTTTCTTTGCCTAATAACATGGCATTTGTTTTGGGATATAAAAAACCGGCTCCAATTCCTTCTGTAATATTCAGCTGAAATTTATCGGTATTGCTAATATTAAGCAACTTCGAAATATCATCAACTCTTGAAAATTCAGTATTTACATAATTCAAACCATCAGTATGCTCAAAAGTTAAAAAACTTTCTGTGAGCTGGATAAGTTCATTGTTATAAGTACCATCAAAAGCAGTTCCGTCGTTAATTTCACCAGTTATATTTACGAATTGATTTTGATCCATAACATATTTCATGTGGTCAAATCCAATTGAAATATTATAATGGTCATTAATAAAATAGCCAATTCTTAAATTGGTTTGCGGGATGGTCATTCGGGCTGGATTTATATAATCAATTTGCCAACCTTTAGGTTTGTCACTCGCACCAACATTGTGTAAGGTAAAATTGTAATTGTCTCCTTTAAAATGGATATCTGATTTTGAAAAGCTTTCTCGATTTCCACCCCAAAACACATAAAACTTTCCTTTGTTATGGGCAGTATATTTATCTGGGTTGGCTATTTTTTCCTGCGCAGAAACAGTTTGTATCAACGCGAATAATGTCACGAATGAAAATAAAAATGTCTTTTTCAAGGCTTGTAATTAAAATTAAAAAGAATTAATTGTTTTTCTGATGGCTACCAATCTGGTCATTAAACCTTCAAAATAGTCTAAATGTAGCATATTCGCTCCGTCACTTTTTGCATTCGCCGGATCAAAATGCGTTTCAATAAAAATCCCGTCTACGCCAACGGCAATTCCTGCTTTGGCAATTGTTTCAATCATATCGGGTCTTCCGCCGGTTACACCCGTGGTTTGATTTGGTTGTTGTAAAGAATGGGTAACATCAAGTACGGTTGAAGCATACTGTTGCATCGTTGGAATACCACGAAAATCAACAATCATGTCTTGATAGCCAAACATAGTTCCTCTATCAGTAACCATTACGTTTTGGTTGTTGCAATCTAAGACTTTTTGAACGGCGTGCTTCATGCTTTCCGGACTCATGAATTGTCCCTTTTTCAAGTTGACCACTTTTCCGGTATTGGCTGCAGCTACAACCAAATCGGTTTGGCGAACTAAAAAAGCAGGGATTTGTAGTATATCCACATATTGCGCCGCCATATCGGCATCTTCATTGGTGTGAATGTCGGTAACTGTCGGAATATGAAATGTTTCTGAAACTTTTCTAAGGATTTTTAAAGCTTTTTCATCGCCAATTCCCGAAAAACTGTCAATTCTGGAACGATTTGCTTTTTTAAATGACCCTTTAAAAACGTATGGGATTTCTAATTTATCAGTTATAGCAACTAATTTTTCGGCAATTCTCATCGCCATGTCTTCTCCTTCGATGGCACAAGGACCAGCTAATACGAAGAAATTTCCACTATCGGTATTTTTGATTTGTGGAATGGTGTTTATATTCATAAATTTTGGATTTAAAAATCGCTAAGTTATGAATAATTTGGTAATTTTTATAGTTATTTTGTCAAGTTATTTTTGGGTTGAAAGTCCAATAGGAACAAGCAAATAACCTCTTTCATAAATGTTTATGTAAAGTTTTATTGGTTTTTTTTGACCCTCCCACTGCAATTCGTAAATGTCCAGAAAACCGGCACCCACTTCAGTTCTTTTGGTCGGAAACGGACAGCAACTTTCTATTTTAGTAAAGGTTATTTTTTCTCCATTTGGGCCTGTTAAAGCTTTGAGATATCTTTCTGCGTTGAGGTTTTCGTCTTTAGCACTTTTATAGAAAACATTTACAGGATAATCCGGGTCATATCCGTATTTTTTATCCTTACTGTATTCAGTTAAAACAAAGACGTTTTCTTTTAATGTTGGGTTAGGCGCAGTATTATCCACGTTTTTCAAGGTTGAACGTGTGCTTACGCAAGAAGAACAAAGTGAAATGAATACAGCTAAAAGGGTAAAATGAACTATTTTTTTACTCATTAATAAATTATTTTTTTTTTGGTATTCGTGACCCGAGCCTAAAAGGCGAACTGACGTAGTAATCTTTGATTTCATGGTTGATTATTTTTTTTCGGTAATACAATAACCGTGCAATTTTATTTTTTGTTTCGCAAGAGTAATGAAACAAGAGCTCCGGTAATAATTCCCATTGACAATCCACTGAAGACGCCTTGAATCATATAACTTTTTAAGTTAAAATAACTTTGAGCATCTTTCAAAGTGACGTGACGTGATAATAAAGGACTTTTGGTTTTGTACTCAATGATGGTTTCGAAAAAATGGGGACTGATACTTTTGTAAATCACAAATTGTGCAATGGGCATCAATAAGGCAATAAAAAATGATAACACAACACCACTTGCAAAACCTTGAGACCAAGTGATATTGTTGTTGTAAACATATTTTTTCTTTTCTTTTAGGGCTAAATAATAAAACAGCAAAGCAGGAATAGCAAAAAGATTAGTATAAAGCGCATATTGATCGATATGTTGGTCATGTAATCCGGTAAATTTTTCTCCAATTGCCCAAGCCAATACCAATAATATAAAGCGAAGTGTCCATTTTATCTCTATGGAATAGTTTTTCATTGTCTTATTTAATTTAAAGTCAAAAATACTTTATTTCAATAAATTTTATGTCACGAAACACTTTAATATTTCTATTTTTGTAAAAAAATAGGTGCATGGAATTGATCACACATACTTGGCATTGGGCTGTTTCCGGTTTCCTTATCGGAATGATAATGCTGACTCTTAATTATTTTGGAAAAGTATTCGGTATGTCTTCTAATTTACGTTCGTTATGTTCGATGACCGGAATTGGAAAAAAAATAGCTTTTTTCGATTGGGACTGGAAATCACAACGCTGGAATTTGGCTGTAGTTGCCGGAGCAATGCTTGGTGGTTTTGTTGCAGTACATTTTTTGAGTGATGCTTCGAATGTTGATTTGAATCCAAAAACTATTGAACAATTAACAGCAATGGGAATTGAGGCACCCAATGGTAAATTGTTACCTGACGCACTTTTCGGAAATGCAATATTCCAATCCCCTAAAATGATAGCGATTTTAATTATCGGTGGGATTTTGATTGGATTTGGTTCGCGATATGCCGGAGGTTGTACATCGGGTCACGCCATTTCGGGATTGAGTAATCTGCAATTACCATCTTTAAAAGCCGTGATGGGCTTTTTTATTGGTGGCTTAATTATGGCTCATTTTATTTTACCTCTAATTTTCTAAGATATGAAATTATTAAAATATATAATCGTTGGTTTTATTTTCGGAATTGTTTTGACCAAAGCCGAAGCTGTTTCGTGGTACCGAATTTATGAAATGTTCCATTTCCAATCTTTTCATATGTATGGTATAATTGGAGTGGCTGTGGTAACAGGTTTGATTGGTATTCAAATTATCAGAAGAAAAAAATTGAAAGACATTGATGGCAACTCAATTTATATCCAGGACAAAGAAAAAGGCAATATCCGTTATTGGATTGGCGGCACTCTTTTTGGTTTAGGTTGGGCTATGGTTGGTGCTTGTCCCGGACCAATTTTTATCCTTCTTGGTGCCGGATTTATAAGTGTGGGTTTAATTTTACTAGGGGCAATTTTTGGGACATTTTTATACGGACTTATAAAAGATAAGTTGCCTCATTAATAGATTTTGCTAGAAGAGAAAATTAATCGGCTATACGACGGAGTTTGTTTTTGTCGACAATTTTGATTTTTTTACCTATCAAATCAATCAAGCCACTTTTCTTAAGTTCAGAAAGTAATCTAATACAACTTTCCGTAGCTGTACCAATAATTCCGGCCAATTCTTCACGAGATAGTTGAAGCCTAAGCGCACCGTCAGTATCATTACCGAAATTTTCATCTAAATAAATTAATGTTCCGGCTAAACGCTCTTTTACATTCTTTTGGGCCAAACTAACCATGTGATCATCAGCATCTTTCAAATCACCACAAATGGTTTTCATTAAATTCATTGAAAACTGATTGTTTTGATTGAAGAACTGAATAATCTCGTTTTTCGGAATAAAACAAACTTCCATGTCTTCTAAAGCTACAGCACTTAAGTTTGCCGGTTCTTCGCTAATCATGGAACGTTGTCCTAACAATTCTCCGGGTTTGACCAATTTTACAATTTGATCTTTACCATTGGAACTCAATTTGGACAATTTACAAACACCGTCTTTTATACAATAAATACCATTAGTCACTTCGCCTTCTTCAAAAATAGGATCTCCTTTCTTAATGGTATAAGAAGTTTTACAGTCGGCCATTTTGAGCAACTCATCTTTTGTCAATGCCTTTAGAGAACTAAATTGCCTCACGATACATTGTTCACATTTACTCATATTGATTTTGGGTTTGTTTTTTACAAATATATTGAAAGTATGACAATTATCATATTTTAATTTTAGTATTTACTTGACATTTGTCCAAGGTAAAATGAGCAAATTATGAATACATCACAGTGTTTCCATTGTGGTAATGATGTTATAAAAAAAGATGAGATTCTTTTTGACGACAGAAGTTTTTGTTGTAACGGTTGTAAAACAGTTTACGAAATCTTTAGTCAAAATGACTTGTCTTGTTATTATGATTTTCAATCGGCGCCGGGCGCTACACCACAAGATATTAAAGGCAAATATGATTTTTTAGCCAATGAAGAAATTGTCAACAAACTTCTCGAATTCCAAGAAAGTACAACAGCTATTGTTTCACTTTACATTCCTCATATTCACTGTAGTTCGTGTATTTGGATTCTGGAAAATCTACAAAGGCTTCAGCCGGGAATAGGTGCTTCTCAAGTTAATTTTCCCCATAAGAAAGTCAGAATCACTTACAATCCTGAACAGACCAATCTCAAACAAATTGTTGAGATACTTTGTTCTATTGGCTACGAACCCTACATCAGTTTAGAAAATTTTGACGAAGGCAAAAAGAAAATTGACCGTTCCCTAATTTATAGGTTAGGAGTGGCATTCTTTTGTTTTGGAAACATCATGTTGTTATCGTTTCCCGAGTATTTTGAAGTCAATGAATTTTGGATTGAGCAATACAAGGGATTTTTCCGCTGGCTGACTTTTGCTTTGTCACTTCCGGCATTTTTGTATTCGGCTTCTATCTATTATGTGGCGGCGTGGAAAAGTATGAAACAAGGTATGTTAAACATCGAAATTCCTATCGCTTTAGGAATCGTAGTGATGTTTATTCGAAGTACAGTAGACATCGCATTTGGTTATGGTCAAGGCTTTTTTGACAGTATGTGTGGTTTGATTTTCTTTATGTTGTTGGGAAAATTGTTTCAGAAAAAAACCTATGATTTTCTTTCTTTTGAGCGCGATTATAAATCTTATTTTCCAATCGCAATCACTAAAATTTTACCCGATGGAAAAGAAACAGCAGTTCAGGTTTACGATATAAAAAAAGGCGATAGGCTATTAATTCGCAACCAAGAATTAATTCCGGTAGACGGAATTCTGATTTCTGAAAAAGCTTCCATAGATTACAGTTTTGTAACCGGAGAAGCAGTTGCTATTGATAAAAAATCAGGCGATAAGATTTTTGCCGGCGGAAAACAATTGGGTAAAGTCATCGAAATGGAAGTCTTGTTTTCGGTGTCCCAAAGTTATTTAACCCAATTGTGGAGCAACGATGTTTTCCAGAAGAAAGTCGACCAAAAACACAAATCCATTACCGATAAAATCAGTCGTTATTTTACGCCAGCCTTGTTGTTATTGTCTGTAGTGTCTTTTATTTATTGGATTTTTATTGATGTTTCCACTGCTTTTAATGTATTTACCGCCATACTAATTGTGGCTTGTCCATGTGCTTTGGCTTTAACGGCACCATTTACTTTAGGCAATGTATTAAGGATTATGGGTAACCGAAAATTATACCTTAAAAATGCCATTGTCATAGAGCAATTGGCAAAAGTAGATACCATTGTTTTCGACAAAACCGGAACCATTACCACCAATGAAAAGACATCGATAACCTATGAAGGTACCGCTTTAAATGATTTCGAAATGAAATTATTAAAGAATGTACTAAGAGGTTCCAATCATCCGTTGAGCAGAAGATTATATGATTTCATTCCACCACAAGATAAAATGGAAACAACTTCTTTTGAAGAGGTCATTGGGAAAGGAATTTTCGCCGAAATCGGACAGGATACGATCAAATTAGGTTCCTCACAGTTTTTGCAGCACATGAGTGAAAACACCCATAAGAAAACCAAAGTCCATGTTGAAATCAACGGCTTATATAAAGGTAGTTATGTTTTTAACAATCAATACAGAAAAGGATTAGAACAATTGTTTGAGAATTTGGACAAAAAGTACAATTTAATTGTATTATCAGGAGACAACGACGGCGAACGCAGCATTTTAGAAAAAATGCTTCCCAAAAAAACTACTTTGGCCTTTAACCAAAAACCCGAACAGAAATTAGCTTACATCGATAACCTTCAAAAAGAAGGTAAAAATGTATTAATGATAGGCGATGGTCTCAATGACGCCGGTGCCTTGGCACAAAGTAATGTTGGGATTTCTATTTCTGAAAATGTGAATGTGTTTTCACCGGCTTGTGACGGAATTTTAGATGCAAGTCAGTTTGAAAAGATTGATTTCTTTTTGAAATATTCTAAAAACGCTATGATAACCATTTACTTGAGTTTTGGATTGTCATTGCTTTATAATGTAGTCGGCTTAAGCTATGCCGTAACCGGTAATTTATTGCCAATTGTCGCTGCCATCATAATGCCCTTGAGTACGATAACCATAGTAAGTTTTGTAACCATTATGAGTAATGTTTTTGCCAACAGAAAATAAAACCCGAAGTATGACAAATGTCATATTTTAAGAATAATCGCAGAAGTAATTTTGTCTAACACAAATTAGAGGTATGAGTGTCATTTATATGTTAATCTCGATAAGTATTGTAGTCGCTGTATTCTTTCTCTACGCTTTTATCAAAGCTGTAAGAGGCGGTCAATATGATGACGACTATACACCATCCGTCAGAATGCTTTTTGACGACGAGCTAGTAAAAGAAACTAACAAAAATCAAATTAATATAACCGAAGAAAAACAATTATAATTATGGAAATGCAACAATTTCAGTATGACAACAAAATTGTAAGGAACTTCATTTACGCCAGTATCGTTTTCGGTATTGTAGGTATGCTAGTTGGGCTATTATTAGCATTTATGTTTTTATTTCCCAACCTAACCAGCGGAGTTTCCTTTTTAAGTTTTGGGCGTCTTAGACCTTTACACACTAATGCAGTGATTTTCGCATTTGTGGGTAATGCCATGTTTGCCGGAGTGTACTACTCAATGCAACGTTTGTTAAAAGCCAGAATGTTTAGCGATTTGTTAAGCAAACTTCACTTTTGGGGGTGGCAATTAATTATAGTAGCCGCGGCGATTACGTTACCGTTGGGCTATACAACTTCAAAAGAATACGCCGAATTAGAATGGCCGATTGATATCGCTATTGCTTTGATTTGGGTTGTATTTGGTATCAATATGATTGGTACAATTATCAAAAGAAGAGAACGTCATATTTATGTGGCCATTTGGTTCTACATTGCGACTTTCGTAACTGTTGCCGTCCTTCACATATTTAACAGTTTTGAATTACCTGTTTCTGCCATGAAATCTTACTCTGTTTATGCCGGAGTGCAAGATGCCTTGGTACAATGGTGGTACGGACACAACGCTGTTGCCTTTTTCTTAACTACGCCATTCTTGGGAATGATGTACTATTTTGTGCCAAAAGCGGCTAATAGACCTGTTTATTCATACCGACTTTCTATCATTCACTTTTGGTCACTAATCTTCATCTATATTTGGGCAGGACCACACCATTTATTGTACTCTTCTTTACCTGATTGGGCACAAAACTTGGGTGTCGTATTCTCAGTAATGTTGATTGCACCGTCTTGGGGTGGTATGATTAATGGATTATTAACCCTTCGTGGGGTTTGGGATAAAGTAAGAACTGATGCAGTATTGAAATTCTTCGTAGTAGCGATTACCGGTTACGGTATGGCAACTTTTGAAGGCCCAATGCTTTCCTTGAAAAACGTAAACGCTATTGCCCACTTTACCGATTGGATTATTGCCCACGTACACGTTGGAGCTTTAGCTTGGAACGGATTTTTATCTTTCGGTATGATTTATTGGTTGATTCCAAGAATGACTAAATCGAAATTATATTCTGAAAAATTAGCCAACTTCCACTTTTGGATTGGTACTCTAGGGATTATTCTTTATGCATTGCCAATGTATGTAGCCGGATTTACTCAGGCTTCAATGTGGAAACAATTCAAACCGGACGGCACTTTACAATATGGTAACTTCTTGGAAACGGTGACTCAAATTATGCCAATGTACTGGATGCGTGCTATCGGTGGTACTTTGTATTTAATAGGTGTAATTGTTTTGGTTTTCAACATTGTGAAAACAGTAAAACAAGGTTCAGCAATTCAAGACGAACCAGCAGAAGCTCCGGCACTAGCTGTCATTAGTCCAAACCGTTTGAAAGGTGAAAAATGGCATGCTTGGTTAGAAAGAAAACCGGTAAGATTTATGATTTACACTACCATAGCTATTTTAATTGGTGGTTTGATTCAAATTCTGCCTACTATTTTAGTAAAATCAAATATTCCAACGATTGCCGCTGTAAAACCATATACGCCGCTTGAATTACAAGGTAGGGATTTGTATATCAGAGAAGGTTGTGTAAGCTGTCACTCTCAAATGATTCGTCCTTTCCGTTCAGAAGTTGAACGTTATGGTGAATATTCTAAATCAGGTGAAAATGTTTATGACCATCCATTCCTTTGGGGTTCTAAACGTACCGGTCCGGATTTAGCAAGAGAAGGTGTTCCAGGAAAACCATTCAATGGAGGTAGAGATGATGTTTGGCATTTCAATCATATGTATGACCCGCAAAGTATCTCTCCGGGATCAATTATGCCAAGGTACCAATGGTTGATTAAAGACAAATTAGACAATTCAACATTACAAGCTAAATTGGAAGCGATGGTAACTTTAGGAGTTCCTTATTCTGAAGAAGAAGTGGCAAATGCTCTTAAAATTTCTGATGAACAAGCGTCTAAAATAGAAGCCAAATTATTAGCAAATCCGGATATCAAAAAATCTTTTGGAAATGCAACGGTTCCGTTGAAAGACAGAGAAATTGTAGCCTTGATTGCTTATCTGCAAAGATTAGGAACAGACACACAAGTAAAATCTAAAAAATAAGCGTCATGTTGAAATATGTAAAACACAATTTAGAAACGATTGCGGGTGTAGAAATCTACCCAATTATTTCTCTGACGATTTTCTTTACCGCTTTTGTCTTGTTCACCGTTTGGGCAATGACCTACAGCAAGGAAACTATCAAAAAAGTAAGTAACCTTCCGTTGGAAGACTAATTATTCCAACTTTAAAAGTATAAAAATGAAAAAATTATTTCCATCATACGTAAGAGTTCCACTGATTTTCGCCTTTGTTTTTGGTGCTTTGGAATATTTCATAGACTCAGGAGACCGTCCGGCTTTCATTAAGTTCCCAATGGTTTCTCTATTTCTAGTAGTCTTCTTGTTCTTGTTGGTTGCCATCGAGATTGTAGTTAGTGCAGTTGATAATGTAACTTATCACATGCTGACTGACGAACAACGCAAGCAATTGGAAGAAGCTCAATCGGTTTCTTTTACCGAAAGCAAATGGGTGCAAAACATCATGAAAAGCATGACCCGTTCTAAATCTATCGAACAAGAAGCTGATGTAATGCTCGATCATGATTATGACGGTATCAAAGAATTGGACAATGTGTTGCCGCCTTGGTGGGTGAACTTGTTCTATGCAACCATTATTTTCGGAGTGATTTATTTGGTGAGATTCCATGTAATGGATGACTACACTCAAGCTCAGGAATACGATCAGGAAGTAGCTGCAGCCAATATTGAAATTGAAAAAAATAAGCTCAATTCGCCTAAAGAGGAGATTACTTTTGACAAAGTAACTTTACTAACCGATGCTGAGAGTTTGGCTAAAGGAAAAGAAATCTATACTAATGCTTGTGCCGCATGTCACAAAGCTGACGGTGGTGGTGTTGTTGGGCCAAATTTAACTGATGACCATTGGATAAATGGAGGCGGAATTAAAAACGTTTTCAAATTAATATCCGAAGGAAGTAAAAACAACCCAACTATGGTAGGCTGGGCAAAAACTCTTGGTACTAAAGAAGTCCAAAAAGTAGCGAGTTATGTACTTAGTTTACAAGGTACAAAACCTGCTGGAGGTAAAGCAGCCGAAGGAGAAAAATGGGTAGAAGAAGCAGCGCCAAAAGCGGAAGCAGCAGTAACAACCGACAGTACTACTGTAGTGGCAAAATAATTCGAATTAAATCTTTAATTCAAAAACAAAATGGAAAATAATATACCGGATGAAAGTTTTAGAGACAGTATCTCCACTATTGATGAGAAAGGGAAGCGAGTATATGTCCATCCCAAAAAACCTTCGGGGCCGTTTTATAATAAACGAAAAATAGTCAGCTATTTATTGTTAGCCTTTTTGCTATCAGCACCGTTTATCAAAATCAATGGCAATCAGTTTTTACTCTTTAATGTAATCGACAGAAGGTTTAATATTTTCAGTTTCCCATTTTGGCCACAAGATTTTCACCTTTTCGTAATCTCCATGATTATTGGAGTAGTGGGATTGGCCTTATTTACCGTAGCGTTCGGACGTATTTTTTGCGGTTGGTTTTGTCCGCAAACTATTTTTATGGAAATGGTTTTTCGCAGAATTGAGTTCTGGATTGATGGTGATAGAGCACAGCAAATGCGTTTGTCAAAACAGTCTTGGGATGCTGAAAAAATCAGAAAGCGTGTAACCAAATGGATAGTATTTTTCATCATTTCGTTTGTCATTGCCAATGTGTTTTTGGCCTACTTAATCGGAAGTGATGAACTAATTGAATTCATCAAAGAAGGACCGGCGCAAAATACCGGTACGCTCATTGCTTTATTGATTTTTACAGGGGTTTTCTACTTCATTTACGCTTGGTTCAGAGAGCAAGTTTGTATAATTGCTTGCCCTTATGGTAGAATGCAAGGTGTTTTATTGGATAATAAAACCATCAATGTCGCTTATGACCATGTTCGTGGCGAAGGAGAAATCGGTCGGGCCAAATTCAATAAAAATGAAGACCGAAAAGCTTTAGGCAAAGGTGATTGCATTGATTGCAAAGTCTGCGTGCATGTTTGTCCAACCGGAATTGACATTAGAAACGGCGTACAATTAGAATGTATCAATTGCACCGCTTGTATTGATGAATGCGATTCCATTATGGAAAAAGTTGGTTTGCCGAAAGGGTTGATTCGTTATGCAAGTGAAGATGAAATCGTAAAGAAAGAACCGTTCAAATTAACGACTAGGATGAAAGGTTACATAGCCGTTTTGACTATCTTAATTGGTGTTTTTATCGGAATGTTATTTTTGCGAAATGATGTCGAGGCCACTATTTTACATGCGCCGGGACAAATGTTCCAACATGATGGCGACAAGATTAGCAACATTTATAATTACGATATTATCAATAAAACCGAAAAGGAATTTGAGCATGTCACTTTCAAGTTAGTAGAGCCCAAAGGCGAAATCAAACTCGTAGGTAGTCCATTTGCTAAAGTGCCAAAACAAGGGATGACCAAAGGAACTTTCTTCGTCAAAATCCTGGAAAGCAATTTACAAGGCGAAAAAGTTGAATTGAAAATTGAGGTTTACAATAACAATAAATTAATCGAAACGGCGACGACCAATTTTGTGGGTCCGAGAAATTTCAACTAAAAAATAGAGTCATGAAAATCAATTGGGGAAAAGGAATTGTCATAGCTATTGCACTATTCATGGGCTTCATTTTATACTTTGTGGTCAAAGTACAATCAGACAGTCAGTATGATAACGAAATGGTTACTGAGCAATATTATAAAAAAGAGAAACTGGTTCAGGGTAATATTGAAAGCATTCAAAATGCCAACAATCTAACAGAGAAAGTAGCTATTGATAAAAACGCTGCAGGAGTAACAGTCAATTTCCCCAAGAATTTAGACTATTCAAAAATTAAAGGAAAAGTATCCCTATATAGACCGTCTAACCAAAAACTGGATTTTGAAATCCCTATTTCTCTGTCCGGTTTTGATTTGCTCATACCTAAAAACAATCTGGTTGACGGTCTTTGGGGTATTACTGTCGCGTGGGAATACGAAGGGAAAAGTTATTTGAATAAGGAAGAAATCTATTTCTAACAGGTCTAACCATCTAAGAAGTCTAATAATCTAAAAAATGCTTTACACCGCACTTATCTTCGGCTTAATTTCCAGTTTGCACTGTATTGGCATGTGCGGACCGATTGCTATGATGTTGCCGGTAGACAGAAATGATTCAACAAAAAAAGCATTCCAAATTCTACTTTATCACACCGGAAGATTGACATCTTACGCGACTTTAGGATTGCTTTTCGGATTATTGGGAAAAGGATTGTATCTCGCGGGAATGCAACAACGATTTTCAATTGTCTTAGGTGTTCTGATGATTTTAATTGCGATAATTCCGGAAAAAATATTTGCCCAATACAATTTTTCTAAACCAATTTATAAAGTCATATCTAAAGTAAAAAGTAGTTTAGGAAGTCAATTCAAACGCAAAACACCTGATGCTTTTTTTACTATTGGTATTTTCAACGGCTTATTGCCTTGCGGATTGGTTTATGCAGCTTTGTTTGGCGCTATAGCGATGCAAAATGTGACTTTAGGAGTAACTTATATGGTACTTTATGGGGTAGGAACTATTCCGTTAATGAGCGCAGTGGTTTATGTAAGCACAATTTTGTCGTTACCATTTAGAAACAAATTGCAAAAAATAGTACCTTTAATAACCGTTATTATAGGCCTTTTATTTGTATTGCGAGGCATGGGTTTAGATATCGCTTATGTTTCACCCAGCAATTTAAATTTATTTGTCCAAGCAAATGCCAATTGTCATTAGTAAACAAACCACTTTAAACAATAATTAACAATTAAACTCCCAACCCATGGAAAAACACGATTTATTACATGAATTTCCTGAATTTAAAGATAGAATTCACGAACTGAAAATTTCAGATGCACACTTCAGAACTTTATTTGATGAGTATCACGAAATTGAACACCAAATTCACCGAATCAATATGGGTTCGGAAATAGCCAACGACAATTTTGTGCATGAATTAAAGGCCAAATTGTTATTCCTCAAAGACGAACTTTACGCCCATTTGAATAAATAGATTGATAAGTTAATTGAGTTGTTAGCCACGTTGAAAGACGTGGTTTTTTTATGTTGATTTTTCTTTTCCTAACACCAACTTTAAACTCAAAAACTTCCCCATAAAAATAAACTCGCTAATCCTAATATCGCAGGAACCGCTTGTACGTAAAAAATTCTTTTAGAAGCGGTTAATGCTCCGTAAATTCCGGCTACAAGTACACAACTTAAGAAAAATAATGCTATATTTTTACTCCAATCAGCATTAGTAATTATTAGTGACCAAATCAAACCGGCGGCGAGAAAGCCGTTGTATAAACCTTGATTGGCAGCCATGACTTTAGTTTTTTCAAATTGGTCTGCGGGAATGGTTTTAAAAACTTTGCGTCCGCGAGTCGTCCAAGCAAACATTTCCAGCCATAGAATGTAAAGGTGTAATGCCGCTATAAATCCAATGATAATCTGTGATGGTAAATTCATGGTTAGTCATTTTCGTTAAAAATCCGTTCAATTCTTTTATCAGGTATTAACCACATCAATGCTACAAAAATGTAGATTCCACCGGCGATAGAAGGGAATTTATAAGCGCAAAGCATAGCAATTAAATACAAAATCGGAGAAGATTTTCCTTTGTAATCTTTGCCCAATGCTTTTGACAATAAAGAGTCTTTACCGTGGTGACTTAGGATTAAATTTTGTAAAATGAAGTAGGCCAAACCATTCATAAGAAGAATAAATCCGTAAAACATCATCGGGAAAGGAGCAAATTTATGCTCACCAATCCAAGCTGTCGCAAACGGAATCAATGACAACCAGAATAACAAATGCAAATTGGCCCAAAGAATTTTTCCATTAACTTTTTTAACGGTATGCATCATGTGATGGTGGTTATTCCAATAAATTCCAACATATATAAAACTCAAAACATAACTCAAAAATTTATGTAGTAACGGAACTATAGCTTCGTAACTGACACTGTTCGGAACTTTAAATTCCAATACCATAATGGTGATGATAATCGCTAAAACACCATCGCTAAAGGCTTCGAGTCTGTTTTTATTCATAATTTCTGCTTTCTTTTGTCTGTGTTCTGATTTCTGCCTACTTCTTAAAGTTCTTCTCAATCGCCTTTATCATTTCTCCGGCAATGTCTTTATTAGTAGCGCCTTCTATACCTTCTAATCCGGGTGAAGAGTTTACTTCTAACAATAACGGACCTTTGGACGAACGAATAATGTCAACACCGGCCACTTTCAAATCCATGGCTTTAGCAGCCTTGATGGCTATTTTCTTTTCTTCAACTGTTGGTTTAATCACCGAAGCAGTGCCGCCCATATGGATGTTGGCTCTAAATTCTCCCGGGGCGGCTTCACGTTGGATTGCGGCTACGACTTTGCCATCTACAACAAATAAGCGCAAATCTTTTCCGTTGGCTTCTTTAATAAATTCTTGTACCAAAATATTGGCATTTAAACTTTTGAACGCATTGATTACCGATTCGGCTGCTTTTTTGGTTTCGGCTAAAACAACGCCTTTTCCTTGAGTGCCTTCCAATAATTTTACGATTAATGGCGAACCGCCAACCATTTTAATCAAATCGTCTGTATCCAATGGTGAATTTGCAAATCCGGTTGTGGGAATATCTACGCCGTGGTGTAATAACAATTGAAGCGAAAAAAGTTTGTCTCGTGATTGGGTTATCGCTGCCGCGGAATTTAAACAAAAGACTTTCATCGCTTCAAATTGGCGTGTCAAAGCACAACCGTAAAAGGTAATGCTCGGGCGAATTCTCGGAATTATCGCATCGAAATTGTCTAATATTTTTCCGCCGCGATAATGTATTTCGGGTTTATCAGCATCGAGTTTCATATAACATTCCTTGATGTTCAAAAAGCGCATTTCGTGACCACGCATTTCGCCGGCTTCCATGATACGTTTGTTGCTGTACAATTCGGGATTACTGGCTAAAACGCCTATACGCAAACCTGATTTAATGGCGATAGCATCTTGGTATAAATCCTTTAAATTTTCGATTGAGGTATGTCCCAATAAATATTTTTGTTCCGGGTCGACTAATATTCTGCCGCTCATCGCTTCCCGACCTAACAACATTCGGAAACCCATGGAATCTCGGTTGGTTAAAGTCATTTCGATTTCCCAAATATCGGTTCCGATAGATAAATTGGTTTTGATTACATACCGTTGTTCGCGAAAGCCACTCGAGCTTTTGACAATTCTTTTGTCGACTAATTTGGCTTCACAATGAATCACGGTTTTGAGGTTATTCTGAATAGGGTTGATGTCAAATTTTACCCAGTTTTCACCATCTTTCAGGAATGGAGCAATGTTGATGGCGTGTAGTGCCGAAGTTTTCGCACCCGAATCAACACGGGCTTTGATAGCAGGAATTCCGAGTTCGGGAAAAGAACACCATTCTTCGGAACCTAATATGATTTTGTTTATTGGCATTTGATAAAAAATTTAAGCCACAAATTACTCAAATTCTCACTGATTAAATGGCGTGAATTTGAATAATTTGTGGCTTTTAAAGATTAAAATTATCTTATTTTGTTGGCTTTTCAGCTTTTTGAATCGTAACGGTCAACTCTTGAGAAGCTTCGTCTAAATCCATAAAAATTTCATCGCCTGACGCTATTTTAGAAGTGATAATTTCTTCGGCTAAAGCATCTTCTACATATTTTTGAATCGCTCTTTTTAATGGACGAGCTCCAAATTGTTTGTCGAAACCTTTTTCAGCGATAAATGCCTTGGCAGTATCAGAAAGGTTCAATTTATAACCTAATTCTTCTACACGAGCAAACAATTTTTTCAATTCGATTTCGATAATCAAATCGATGTCGTGTTTTTCTAACGGGTTGAATACGATTACGTCGTCAATTCTGTTTAAAAACTCAGGCGCAAAAGTTTTTTTCAAAGCGTTTTCTACGACACTTTTCGAATGATCATCGGCTTGTGCTACCTTCGCAGCCGTACCAAAACCAACGCCTTGTCCGAAGTCTTTCAATTGGCGTGCTCCAACATTCGAAGTCATGATGATAATCGTATTTTTAAAATCGATTTTTCGGCCTAAACTATCCGTCAAATAACCATCATCTAACACTTGTAACATCATATTAAACACATCAGGATGCGCTTTTTCGATTTCGTCTAAAAGCACTACGCAGTATGGTTTTCTTCTAACTTTCTCCGTCAATTGTCCGCCTTCTTCATAACCAACGTATCCTGGAGGCGCACCGATTAATCTTGAAATCGCGAACTTTTCCATGTATTCACTCATGTCGATTCTAATCAAAGCATCTTCTGAGTCAAATAATTCTTTGGCCAACACTTTCGCCAATTGGGTTTTACCAACACCGGTTTGACCTAAGAAAATAAACGAACCAATCGGGCGATTCGGATCTTTTAATCCGGCGCGATTGCGTTGAATAGAACGGGATATTTTCAAAACCGCATCGTTTTGACCAATCACTTTTCCTTGAATCAATTCAGGTAAATGAGCCAATTTGTTGCTTTCCGTTTGGGCAATACGATTCACCGGAATTCCGGTCATCATCGATACTACATCGGCTACATTGTCTTCGGTTACCCGAATTCTGTTATTTTTTGAATCTTCTTCCCATTGTTCTTGCGCAATGGCTAAGTCTTTTTCTAAGCGTTTTTCGTCATCGCGTAATTTTGCTGCTTCTTCGTATTTCTGTTTTTTAACGACAGAATTTTTCAAATCGCGCACTTCTTCCAACTGGCGTTCCAAATCCAAAATTTGTTTCGGAACATCAATATTAGTAATGTGAACTCTCGAACCGGCTTCGTCTAAAGCATCTATCGCTTTGTCCGGAAGGAAGCGCTCAGACATGTATCTGTTGGTCAATTTAACACACGCTTCGATGGCTTCATCGGTGTAAATCACGTTATGATGGTCTTCGTATTTGTTTTTGATGTTGTTCAAAATGGTAATCGTTTCTTCCACCGAAGTAGGCTCTACAATTACTTTTTGGAAACGTCTTTCTAACGCACCATCTTTTTCAATATACTGTCTGTATTCATCAAGTGTTGTAGCACCGATACATTGTATTTCGCCACGCGCTAACGCCGGTTTGAACATATTCGATGCATCTAGCGAACCTGTGGCACCACCGGCTCCAACAATGGTATGGATTTCGTCAATGAATAAAATGATATCGTCGTTTTTCTCCAATTCGTTCATCACGGCTTTCATTCTTTCTTCAAATTGTCCGCGGTATTTTGTACCGGCAACAAGCGAAGCCAAATCAAGCGTTACGACTCTTTTGTTGAAAAGAATACGCGATACTTTCTTTTGAATAATACGCAAAGCCAAACCTTCGGCGATGGCAGATTTACCAACACCCGGTTCACCAATGAGTAACGGATTGTTTTTCTTTCTTCGGCTTAAAATTTGAGACACACGCTCAATTTCTTTTTCACGACCAACTACCGGGTCGAGTTTGCCTTCTTCAGCCAATTCGGTTAAGTCACGACCAAAATTATCCAATACCGGAGTTTTCGATTTTTTATTAGTCTTATTAGCCGGATTATTGAAACTACCTTCTTTTAAACTGTCATCTTGACCAGAATCATCATTGAATGACTCATTTCTAGGCAGGTTATCTGTAAAATCTTCTTCGTTTGGTGTCATATTCAAATACTGTTCTTTAACTACGTTATAATCTATTTTCAGACGATGCAATAGTTTGGTTGTAGGATCATTTTCGTTTCTTAGAATACACAAAAGCAAATGTGCAGTACTTATGGAAGTCGCTTGGAATACCTTTGCCTCTAAGAATGTTGTTTTTAAGGCACGTTCGGCCTGACGTGTCAAGTGTAAATTCTTTTTTTCGTTGCTTATTTCAACGTTTGGATTTGCCGGGCTTAAGATTTCGACCTTCTTTCGCAAATGCTCTAAATCTATAGACAGGTTATTTAAAATGGCAATTGCTTTACCATTTCCATCTCTGAGGATACCCAGCATCAAATGTTCAGTGCCAATAAAATCATGGCCCAAACGTAATGCTTCTTCCTTGCTGTAGGTTATAACATCTTTGACTCTTGGTGAAAAATTATCATCCATATAAATTAGGGTTGTTGGTAATGTAAATTTAGTTATTATGAATGGTTCTAACAAAAATCATTCCGCCTAAATGTACTGTCAGCTAATTGACAAAAAAAAAGCCAATAATAAAAGTAGTGGTGTAACTATTTTATTAACCAAAAAAAGAGCCTATTTTGTTAATAAATCATTGAAATTTGTGGGCTAAAATTAGTACTAAAAGCTATAAATATTCTATATTAGCACGTTTTGAATTTAAACTAATTTTTTATTAATAATTTATAAAATATGTCTGACGGAGAAAAGTTAATTCCTATTAACATCGAAGATGAAATGAAATCAGCTTACATCGATTATTCGATGTCTGTAATTGTCTCAAGAGCGCTACCTGACGTGCGTGACGGTTTAAAGCCGGTACACCGAAGAGTGTTATATGGAATGTATGATTTAGGCGTTTTTTCAAATAGAGCTCACAAAAAATCCGCAAGAATTGTTGGAGAAGTATTGGGTAAATATCACCCGCACGGCGATACTTCAGTTTATGACGCCATGGTTCGTATGGCACAAGAATGGAGTTTGCGTTATTTATTAATTGACGGTCAAGGTAACTTTGGATCTGTTGATGGCGATAGTCCTGCAGCGATGCGTTACACGGAAGCCAGAATGAAAAAAATGTCAGAGGACATTATGGCAGATATCGACAAAGAGACAGTTGATTTCCAATTGAACTTTGACGATACTTTATATGAGCCAAAGGTAATGCCAACCAGAGTTCCGAATTTATTGATTAACGGAGCATCCGGTATTGCTGTTGGTATGGCGACCAATATGGCGCCGCACAATTTAACAGAAGTAATTGATGGTACTTTAGCGTACATTGACAATAATGATATAGAAATTGACGAATTAATCACACATATCAAAGCACCGGATTTTCCAACCGGAGGTGTGATTTATGGTTATGAAGGTGTTCGTGAAGCTTTCAAAACAGGACGTGGTAGAATTGTGATTCGTGCCAAAGTTGCTTTTGAAGAATCCAATGGAAGAGAAGCAATTATTGTTTCTGAAATTCCATACCAAGTCAACAAGGCAGACATGATTAAAAAAACTGCCGATTTGATCAATGACAAAAAGATTGAAGGTATTTCCAATATTCGTGACGAATCGGATAGAAACGGAATGCGTATCGTTTACGAATTGAAACGTGACGCGGTTCCAAATGTGGTTTTAAATACACTTTACAAATTTACCTCATTGCAGTCTTCTTTCAGTGTAAACAATATCGCATTGGTAAACGGAAGGCCTCAAATGTTGAACGTAAAAGAATTAATCCATTATTTCGTTGAACACCGTCATGATGTTGTCATCAGAAGAACGAATTTTGAATTGCGCAAAGCGGAAGAAAGAGCGCATATTTTAGAAGGGTTAATCATTGCTTCAGATAATATTGACGAAGTAATTGCATTGATTCGTTCATCGAAAGACGGTGATGAAGCAAGAACCAAATTGATTGAGCGTTTTACTTTATCTGAAATCCAAGCGCGTGCGATTGTTGAAATGCGTTTGCGTCAATTAACCGGTCTGGAACAAGACAAGTTAAGAGCGGAATACGATGAAATCATGAAGTTAATTCAACACTTGAAAGATTTATTGGCAAGTAAAGAATTAAGAATGCAATTGATTAAAGATGAATTAGTAGAAATAAGAGATAAATATGGTGATGCTCGTCGTTCTGTAATTGAATATTCCGGTGGCGATGTGAGTATCGAGGATTTGATTGCCGATGAAAATGTAGTAATCACAATTTCTCACGCCGGTTATATCAAACGTACTAATTTATCAGAATACAAAACGCAGAATAGAGGTGGCGTTGGACAAAAAAGTGCCGGTACTCGTGACCAAGATTTTTTGGAACATTTATTCGTGGCAACCAATCACCAATACTTGTTATTCTTCACGCAAAAAGGAAAATGTTTCTGGATGCGCGTTTACGAAATTCCTGAAGGAAGCAAAACGAGCAAAGGTCGTGCGATTCAAAACTTAATCAACATCGAAAGTGATGATAAAGTAAAAGCTTTCATTTGCACGCAAGACTTAAAAGACGAAGAATACATCAATAGTCATTATGTAATCATGGCGACCAAACAAGGTCAAGTGAAGAAAACACCGTTGGAACAATATTCACGTCCGCGTCAAAATGGTATCAATGCCATTACGATTAGAGAAGATGATGAATTAATGGAAGCCAAATTGACCAATGGAGAAAGCCAAGTTTTAGTGGCGGTGAAATCAGGTAAGTTGGTTCGTTTCGAAGAAGGGAAAACGCGTCCAATGGGAAGAACCGCTTCCGGAGTACGTGGAATTACCTTAGCTGACGATAAAGATGAAGTAATTGGTATGGTTTCTGTCAACAAAGATGACATCAATGATACGCAACTTTTAGTAGTAACTGAAAATGGTTACGGAAAAAGAACGAAGTTGGTAGATGAAGATGGAGAAGATGTTTACCGTATCACCAACAGAGGTGGAAAAGGAGTTAAAACCTTAAACATCACTGAAAAAACCGGAGCGTTAATTTCTATTAATGCCGTGACTGATGAAGATGATTTGATGATTATCAACAAATCAGGATTGACCATCAGAATGGAAGTGTCTGATTTAAGAGTTATGGGAAGAGCTACACAAGGAGTTCGTTTGATTAATATCAAAGGAAATGATTCGATTGCAGCAGTAACCAAAGTAATGAAAGAAGACGAAGTGGAAGATGTAGAAGGAGAAATCGTTGACGGTGTTGAGGCCGAAGAAAGTAACGATGCCGAAACTTCTGAAGACAGTCAGGAAGAAACTCAAGAATAATTTAAAATAATACCACATGAAAATTAAACACATTGTATTGGCTTCAACAATACTAGTTTCTGTTTCCGCTTTTGCTCAAAAAGACGAGCTTAAGACGTTAAAGAAAATTTATACCAAAGAAGCGCCTAAACCGGGTGATGTCATAGAGTATAAAAGTACTTTGGCAAGACTTGAAGGATTGGCTACTGAAGAAGGCGATAAAGTTTCAGCCGGATTTTACAAAGCCATGTTGCCTTTGGTAGAGATTATGTCTTTTGGACCAACTGTTACAGAAGCTCAAAAAGCCCAAGTAGTGAGTGCCAAAACGGTTGTTGATATTGAGAAAGGACTGAATGGTACTTTAGAATATGAGAAAAAGACCGGTAAAAAAGTTTATACTGATGATATTTTGAAAAAAGTAGAGTTGTATAAATCTGATATTATCAATTTGGCGATTGCTTTGGGTCAACAACAAAAATTCCAAGAAGCTTCGGATGTATTGTACTCTTTGTACCTTTTAGATAAAAAAGATGCAGACAAATTATTTTTCGCTGCGAGTTATGCTGTTAGTGCTGCTAATTATGACAAAGCTTTCCAATACTACAGTGAATTAAAAGCCCTTAATTATACTGGTGAAGGGACTCTTTATTATGCCTTTAACAATTCTTTAAAGCAAGAAGAAAATTTTGGAAATAACAAAAGCCTTCGTGATATTTCTGTAAATACTACAAAAACGCATTCAAAACCTAGAGATGAGAAAACCGAATCAAAACGTGGTGAAATTTTCAAAAATATTGCGTTGATATTGGTGCAAAAAGGCAAAGTAGAAGAAGCTAAAGCTGCAGTTCAAGAAGCACGTCAGGCCAATCCGGAAGACACATCTTTGATATTGACGGAAGCCGATTTGTATTTAAAAATGAATGATTTTGAAACCTATTCAAAATTAGCTAATGAAGCACTTAGTAAGAATCCTAATAATGTAGATTTGGTATTCAATTTAGGCGTAATCAGTGCCAATGCGAATAAGTCAGACGAAGCTGAAAAACACTATAAAAGAGCTTTAGAAATTAACCCTAATTATTTCAATGCTCATTTGAATTTAGCCGAATTAAAATTAAGAGCTGACGAAAAATGGGTTACTGAATTAAACAAATTAGGTACTTCTGAAAAAGACAACAAACGTTACGAAGTGATTAAAAAATTAAGAGAAGATAATTTCAAATTGATTTTGCCTCATCTTGAAAAAGCGGTAGAATTAGAGCCTACCAATGAACCGGCTAAAAAGACATTGTTAAGTGTTTACAATGCTTTGGAAATGACTGATAAGTACAAAGCTTTGAAAGCTAAAATGTAATCTTTCAATTGATTTAATAAAAAAACCATCCAATATCGGATGGTTTTTTTATGCTTTATTTTTTCGAATACTATAAGTGAATCACTTCTCCATAAGCATCGGCTACCGCTTCCATCACCGCTTCACTCATCGTTGGATGTGGATGAACCGCTTTTAAAATTTCGTGTCCTGTAGTTTCTAATTTACGAGCTACAACTGCTTCCGCAATCATATCGGTTACACCGGCACCAATCATGTGACAACCTAACCATTCGCCATATTTGGCATCAAAAATTACTTTGACAAAACCATCCGGAGTTCCGGCGGCTTTCGCTTTACCTGAAGCAGTGAAAGGGAATTTACCAATTTTTAATTCGTATCCTTTTTCTTTGGCTTGTTTTTCAGTCATACCTACAGAAGCAATTTCAGGCGTTGCATAAGTACAACCCGGAATGTTGCCGTAATCTAAGGGCTCAACATGCAAACCTTTGATTTTTTCCACACAAAGAATTCCTTCTGCTGAAGCAACGTGAGCCAAAGCTTGTCCTGGCGTTACATCACCAATAGCATAGTAACCCGGAACGTTAGTTTGGTAAAAATCGTTGACTAAAATTTTATCTTTATCGGTTTTAATTCCGGTTTCTTCTAATCCTATGTTTTCAATATTGGTTTTGATCCCAACCGCAGAAAGTAAAATATCAGCTTCTAAAACTTCTTCGCCTTTAGCTGTTTTTACAAAGGCTTTTACACCTTTTCCTGTAGTGTCAATTCTTTCTACAGAGGAATTCGTCATTACCGTAATGCCCGATTTTTTTAACGAACGCTCAAATTGCTTTGAGATGTCTTCGTCTTCAACCGGAACTACATTGGGCATAAACTCCACAATAGTAACTTCGGTTCCCATCGAGTTATAAAAGTGAGCAAATTCAACACCAATGGCGCCTGAACCTACTACAATCATTTTCTTTGGTTGTGTTGGTAAAGTCATTGCTTGACGGTAACCAATTACTTTTACACCATCCTGCGGAAGATTTGGCAATTCTCTGGAACGAGCTCCGGTGGCAATGATAATATGGTCAGCAGTATATTCAGTTACTTTTCCGTCTGCAGCCGTTACATCAACTTTTTTACCCGGTTTTACTTTTCCAAAACCATCGATTACATCAATTTTGTTTTTCTTCATTAAGAATTGAACACCTTTGCTCATGCCGTCAGCAACGCCACGAGAACGAGCGATAACAGCGTTGAAATCTTTGTCAAATTCCTTTACGGTCAAACCATAATCTGAAGCATGTTTTAGGTAATCAAAAACCTGAGCCGATTTTAAAAGTGCTTTCGTTGGAATACAACCCCAATTCAAACAAATCCCACCAAGGTTTTCTTTTTCGATAACGGCTACTTTAAAGCCTAATTGTGATGCACGGATTGCAGTTACATAACCGCCCGGACCACTTCCTAAAACAATAATATCGTATTTCATTTTTTTTGTAATTATTTATTTAACGTAAAAATGCAGTCGCTAATGTTCTTGCTATTTTTATAAAATTTATTTGATTATTTGAGATTGCGAATTTACGGAATTATTTTGAAAATTTAGCTTTCTACGGCAAACTGTGAATCGTATAAATTTTTGTAATAACCTTGTGCTTTGTTGACCAATTCCTGATGTGTTCCTTCTTCTACAATTTGGCCTTTGTCCATCACAATGATTTTATCTGCATTTATAATGGTAGCCAAACGGTGTGCAATGATGATAGAAGTTCTGCCTTGGGTGATTCGCTCAGTCGCTTTTTGGATTAACTCCTCGCTATACGTATCAATGGATGAAGTCGCTTCGTCTAAAATCAAAATACTCGGATTACTCACATAAGCCCTAAGAAAAGCAATCAATTGACGTTGGCCGGAAGACAACATCACACCTCGTTCTTTAACGTCATAATCATAACCACCGGGCAGTGTTTTGATGAATTTATGAACGCCGATTTTTTTCGCAGCTTCAACAACTTCTTCACGTGAAATATTCGGATTGTTCAGCGTAATGTTGTTGTGAATCGTATCGGCAAAAAGAAAAACATCTTGTAAAACGATGGCAATTTGTTGGCGTAAGCTTTCCAATTGGAAGTCGTTAATATTTTGGTCATCGACATAAATTGTCCCCGAATTAATTTCATAAAAACGATTCAGCAAATTGATAATGGTAGATTTTCCGGCACCGGTGGCACCAACGATAGCGATAGTTTCACCTGCTTTAACGTTTAGATTGATACCTTTTAATACTTCTTCTTTATCATTATAACCAAATCGAACATTCTCAAATCGGATATTGCCTTTGAAATGGCTGGCCACAACACTTCCGTCTTCCTGAACGTCTTTGTCGGTGTCTAAAATGTCAAAAACACGATTGGCGGCTATCATTCCCATTTGCATCTCGTTGAATTTATCTGCAATTTGACGCAATGGGTTAAACAACATCCCGATGAACATTGTATAGGAAAACAAATCACCAAAAGTGGTAAACTTATCACCATCTAAAATATGAAAACCGCCATAAAGTACCACGGCGCCTAACGTTAATGACGAAATGATATCGGCAATAGGGAAGAAGATGGAGTTGTATAAAATGGTTTTAATCCAAGCTTTGTTGTGCTTTTGGTTGATTTCCTTAAATTTTTCGTATTCGATTTCTTCGCGGTTGAAAAGCTGAACGATTTTCATTCCGGTAACGCGCTCTTGTACAAACGTATTCATATTGGCCACCTGATTTCGAACATCTTCAAAAGCCACTTGCATTTTTCGCTGAAAGATTCTAGTGATATAGACTAAAATTGGCATCGCCAAAATCACTATCCAGGTCAGTCGCCAGTTCATATAAAACATAAAAATCAGTACCACAATCATTTTCAACATGTCACTGATGATCATGAATAAACCTTGGCTAAAAATACGAGCAATTTGTTCAATATCAGATACAGAACGGGTTACCAATTGTCCGACAGGTGCATGGTCAAAATATTTCATTCTGAAACTGAGCATGTGCTTGAATAACTTGGTTCGAATGTCTTTAATAATATCTTGTCCTAACCAATTCGCCCAATACACAAAATAGAATTGGGATAGGGTTTCTAAAATCAACACAACACCCATAATGGTTACATAAAACAATAAACCGTGTTCGTCCTTCGGTGCTATATATTCATCAACGGTTTGTTTTAACAAATAAGGACGAAGTGCTGCAAAAACGGAAAGCAATACGGCAAACAAAATCACACCGTAATACCTTTTTTTATAAGGCTTGGTGTATTTTAAAATGCGTTTGAATAAATTAGTATCGAATGCTTTTGCTTGCATATTATTTTATATAGTCGTAATCAATTTGGGTTAGGTACAAACCGTGCGCAGGCACAGAAAATCCCGCTTGACCTCGGTCTTTACTTTCAATAATTTTTTCAAAATCTTCTAAGTTTATTTTGCCCAAACCGATATTAATCATGGTTCCGACAATGGCACGAACCATATTGCGTAAAAAGCGATCAGCGGCAATGGTGAAAACTAATTTGTTGCCGTTTGACTCCGTCCTGTTCGCCTTTGGCTCGAGTTGTTGCCAGTGTGCTTCAAAAATAACACAATTAAACGTTCTGACGTCTGTATTGGTTTTAGAAAAACATTCAAAGTCAGTATACTTGAAAAGGATTTGGCACGCTCTGTTCATTTTGTCTACATCCAAAGGCAATTGGTGCAACCAACTCCCGTCGTTTTCAAAAGCATCTTTGAAAGTGTGAATGTGGTATTCATAAGTTCGTTTCGTAGCATCGAAACGGGCATGAGCATCATCGTGTACTTTTAGGATATCAAAAATGACTATGTCTTTGGGTAAAAAAGAATTGAGTTTGTGAACTATGAGTTTACTGTCGATATCGGTTTCATAATCAAAATGCGCATACATTTTTTTGGCATGAACGCCGGTATCGGTTCGGCCTGCACCAACAATATCAATCTCTTTTTTTAGAATGATGGATAAAGCCTTATTGAGTGTTTCTTGTACGGAACTTGCATCGGGTTGGTACTGCCAACCGTGGTAATTTGTTCCTTTATAAGCTAATTCAATAAAATATCTCAATGTGGATGTTCCTAGTTTTATGAGGTGCAAAGGTACAAAGGATTTTAAATTGGATGTTTAAAGTTTTCATAATTTCATTGATTATATTTGTAACCTCAAAACCTTAGTGCCTCAGCACCTCAGTACCTTTTACCTTGAAAAAAATCCTATTACTTTCCGATACCCATAGTCATATTGATGATACTATTTTGAAATATATTCACCAAGCTGATGAAGTCTGGCATGCCGGAGATATTGGTGATTTGAAAGTGACAGATACCATCAAAGCAATAAAACCTTTACGAGCGGTTTACGGCAACATAGACGATGACAAAGCCCGAATGGAATTTCCGTTGAACAATCGTTTTTTTTGTGAAGGTGTTGACGTTTGGATAACTCATATTGGCGGTTATCCCGGAAAATACAATCAGGCCATTCGAACTGAAATTCAAACCAATCCACCGAAGCTATTCATTTGTGGGCATTCGCACATACTAAAAGTCCAATTTGATAAAAAACTCAATTTATTACATATGAATCCCGGTGCATGTGGGATTTATGGATTTCATCAGGTGCGAACGATGTTGCGTTTCGAAATTGATGGCGATAAAATTCAGAATTTGGAGATTATTGAAATAGGGAAGAAGTAGTTTTAAACACAGATTTCACAGATTTCTGTTTAATTATTAATTTGTAAAAATTTACTTCGTCAGTTCGCTTCGCTCGGGTGTGTAATCTGTGTTTAATATAAATGATTCAATAAAAAACCCGTCTGTTTAACGAGACGGGTTTTTCGCAGCACTAAAAAACTAAGTTTATAGGTTTATCGCAATCGATCCACAGATTTTACGAGATCTTCATCCTTTTTGATGGCTTTGTTGGCCAAAACCAAAAGTACGATAGAAAGAATAGGTAAGAACATCCCAACACCTTTCTCAGAAACAATAGCTTCTCCAGATGCAGTTAGTGTTCGGTACACAAATAATCCTAATAAAATTAAATTCAATATGATATTCAATCTGCCCATGACAAATTGTTGTTGTCTTTTTGCGTGTGATAAAATGCTCAATAATGACAGCGTGCTGCTCAATCCGAATAGCGCGGTGTAAGCAATATCCATCATAAAATAGATTGATTTACCCGATGCGTCATTCCACAAAGGAAACACAAATGGTAAAACACCAGTTACGATTAGGCAAGCTATCAAATAATAAGTCTGTATTCTAAACATAGTTCTTGAAAAATGTTGTACAAAAATATAGTTTCTTTTTAAAAAATACTATTGCATGGTAAAAATTTATTTGTATTATTGCATAACAAATCCGCAAGTACTTCATCTTCGGACTTTTCTATACCAATATTTTCTACCCACATTTGTAGTATTTTCCAAAAAACAAATTTAAATCAAAACAATATTGATGTTTGATATTTCCGCCTTAAAAGAAATGAAGCTTTCTGAGCTTCAAGACATTGCCAAGTTGGCAAAAACCATTAAAGTCACCGGTGCCAAAAAAGATACGCTAATTGCAAAAATTTTGGAACACCAAAACAATACTGTAACCGAAGAGAAACCCAAAGTTACTTCAGACCAGAATGATAGCGAATTGGCTAAGCAAAAAGCAGCAGTTGATAATAAAAGTAAACGCGCCCGAATTACGCCTGAAACCAAAAAAGCACCTGAAACCAATCAAAATGATTTGTTTGCCAATGAGGAACCGATAGTGGTCGTAGCCGAAGCCCCGAGCGATAGCCAACGGGCGGAGCAAAAGCCGGCTTTTGAAAGCAAAAACCCTAAGTTTAAAAAACCTTTCGATAAAAAAACTCGAGGCGGAGCCGAACAGAACGAAGCTAAACCCGGTAATATATCTTCACAGCAATCAAGCGATAGTGAAGTTGAAGAAAAGCAACCGGCTGTTGAAGTCCCAAGCGATAGCGAACAGGCGCAGCAATCGGAAGCCAATCCAAACCAAAATAAGGATGGTAACCGTCTGCAAAAGCCTAAAAACCCAAACCAAAATCCACACGAGCGCAAGCGAACTGACGAAGTAAACCAAAATGGTAACGGTAACGGTAACGGTAATGCAAACAATAACAACCCTAATTTTAAAGGGAAAAAACATAGTAATTTCCGCGATTCAGATTATGAATTTGACGGCATTATTGAAAGTGAAGGTGTTTTAGAAATGATGCCTGATGGCTACGGTTTCTTGCGCTCTTCTGATTATAACTACTTAGCTTCTCCGGATGATATTTATTTATCGACTTCTCAAATCAGATTATTTGGTTTGAAAACCGGTGATACCGTAAAAGGAGTAGTACGTCCGCCTAAAGAAGGTGAAAAATTCTTCCCATTGGTTCGCGTTTTAAAAATCAATGGACATGATCCGCAAGTCGTTAGAGATAGAGTTTCCTTCGAACACTTAACGCCAATTTTTCCAAAAGAAAAATTCAATATAGCCGATAAACAAGCCAGCGTTTCCACCAGAGTAATCGATTTGTTTTCGCCAATCGGTAAAGGACAACGCGGTATGATTGTGGCCCAACCCAAAACAGGTAAAACAATGTTGTTAAAAGACATTGCCAATGCCATTGCGGCCAATCATCCTGAAGTTTATTTGATAGTGTTACTAATTGACGAACGTCCGGAAGAAGTTACCGATATGCAACGTAGTGTTCGTGGTGAAGTAATTGCTTCTACTTTCGACAGAGAACCGATGGAACACGTAAAAATTGCCAATATTGTTTTAGAGAAATCAAAACGTTTGGTAGAATGTGGTCATGATGTAGTGATTTTGTTGGATTCGATTACGCGTTTGGCCAGAGCATACAATACGGTGCAACCGGCATCCGGTAAAGTACTTTCGGGTGGAGTTGATGCGAATGCGTTACAAAAACCAAAACGTTTCTTCGGTGCGGCTCGTAACGTAGAAAACGGTGGTTCACTCAGTATCATCGCAACTGCTTTAACGGAAACCGGTTCTAAGATGGACGAAGTAATTTTCGAAGAATTTAAAGGAACAGGTAACATGGAGTTACAATTGGACAGAAAAATTGCGAACCGCAGAATTTTCCCGGCTATCGATTTGACTTCATCCAGTACGCGTCGTGATGATTTATTGTTAGACGAAAAAACACTACAAAGAATGTGGATTTTGCGCAAGTTCTTAGCTGATATGAATCCGGTAGAAGCGATGGATACCATTAATGATAAGATTAAGAAGACCCGAAATAACGATGAGTTCCTCATTTCGATGAACGATTAAATATTGAATCCCAACTTAACGGTTGGGATTTTTTTTAGCAAATATTTATCATAATGCAACATTTTCATTCTTTACTTTTACAGCACCCGAGACCGAAGGTCGAACGGAATGAAATTAAAATTTACTTCGTGCAAATCAATAAATATTACCTGTCTGCTTTATCCGCTTTTACTATTTGGGGATTTTTTAGTTTGGCACTAAAACCGCTTCACGATTATCCGTCGTTGGACATCTTATTTTACAGAGTTTTTTTAGCTACGGCTTTACTATTGTTAATTAATGTTTCGTTTAGATATGATGTTGTCAAAGAAAATGTAAAAGTGTTTAGGTCATTGAGTCAAAAAGATAAAAGAAAGTTCTTGACTTTAACGGTTGTAGGCGGATTTTTATTGGTGCTGAATTGGTATCTTTTTATGTTCGCCCTTAACCATGTGAGTCTGAATTCGGCTTCTTTTGCTTACCTGATTTGCCCCATTATCACTACTATTTTGGCTTTTTTTATCTTAAAAGAAAAGCTGAGTTTCTGGCAATGGTTTTCGGTGGTTTTGTGTTTAATAAGTTGCACGATTTTATCCTATGGTGATTTAACGGGATTGATTTACAGCTTGATTATTGCCGTTACGTTTGCTTTGTATTTAATCAGTCAACGAAAGAATAACCTGTTTGATAAGTTCATCGTGTTGTCTATTCAAATGACCATTGCTTCCGTAGTGTTAGCACCGTTTTTTCCACTGTATAGCGGAACCACACCAAACGAATCGATATTCTATATACTGATGATTGTAATTGTAGTATTGTTTACCATCATTCCGTTGTTTCTGAATTTGTATGCTTTAAAAGGCATGAATTCCTCGGCGGTTGGAATATTGATGTACACCAATCCGTTAATCAACTTCTTGTTGGGTATATTTTATTTCCATGAAAAAATGACAACGGCGCATATTATTTCCTTCAGCTTAATTTTGATATCGATCGTTATTTTTAATGAAAGAATCTTGTTTAAGAGGAAAATGGTGGATGAGAGATAATACTAAACTTAAGCGTTAGATTTTTTGGCACAAGCTTTGGTAAGCTTTCTTAAGATTGGCTTAAGAACCCCAATTGCGCTCTTTTATGAAAACTACCAGAACACTCCGTTTGTTATCCTTATTAGGTTTTTTATTATTGTTGGCGCCGTTTTATGATTCGTGCAATGGTCAAAGAATGAAGCAAATTGAATCTGTGGATGCAGCATCAGTTGATACAACAGTGGTAGAAGTTGACACTGTAAAAATTGATACAACAGAGATTAGTAAAGTTCAAATTGACACGATAAGTAATTCGGTTGAGAATTATGAACCATCTATTTTTTATGAAGCATATGAGTTCATAGATGACGATGATTCTGAAAATGCTTTTGAGTTTACCAAAACAAATATTAATGCTTTTTTTGAGTTTGATTATAATGAATTTAAAACCGAACTAAAAAAAGAAGGATATAAAGTTATTTTCTTTCAACTTAAGAATTTGTGCTTTAGTTTTATTGTTCTTGTTACAATAATGGGCTTGTTGTTTTCCTTTTCCAAAAAGACAAATTGGATTTATAAATTGTCAATTACAAACTTAGTTTTATTGGCAATTACTATAATTTGTATTTTTCTAGAAGGTTTATTCGAAGATATCCGCCAAATCAAATGGGGTTACTACGCTTTTATCATAACTAATTTACTCCTTTTCTATTATTCAAAACCCAATAAAATCAAGACATAACTTCCTACTTCCAACTCCAAACTCCCAACTAAAATGTCATCTTGTCAGCCTAATTTACCCAAAACTGACAATTTATTCCTAATGGGCGCTTGGCACAATAGTTGTCATTCTCGAAATCGTACAACACAAAGTACTATTCACTCGTAGAGGAATAATCAAAGAATAAATTAAAAGGAGAAAATAAAAATGGGAAAAATTATTGGTATCGACTTAGGTACAACCAACTCTTGTGTGGCCGTTATGGAAGGTGGAGAACCAGTTGTAATTGCTAACGCAGAAGGTAAAAGAACAACGCCATCTGTAATTGCTTTTGTAGAAGGTGGAGAAATTAAAGTAGGTGATCCTGCGAAAAGACAAGCGGTGACAAACCCAACAAAAACCATTGCGTCAATCAAACGTTTTATGGGAAACAAGTACACAGAAAGTGCTAAAGAAGCATCAACTGTTGCGTACAAAGTAATGAAAGGCGATAATGACACACCACGTGTTGACATCGACGGAAGATTGTATACGCCACAAGAATTGTCAGCGATGACACTTCAAAAAATGAAAAAAACTGCTGAAGACTATTTAGGTCATACGGTTACCGAAGCAGTGATTACTGTTCCGGCTTACTTTAACGATGCACAACGTCAGGCTACGAAAGAAGCAGGAGAAATTGCAGGTCTTAAAGTAATGCGTATCATCAATGAGCCAACCGCTGCGGCATTAGCTTACGGATTAGACAAACAAGGAAAAGACCAAAAAATTGCCGTTTACGATTTAGGTGGAGGAACTTTTGATATCTCTGTACTTGAATTAGGCGATGGTGTTTTCGAAGTATTGTCTACAAACGGAGATACTCACTTAGGTGGAGATGACTTTGACCAAGTAATCATCGATTGGATGGCTAACGATTTCAATACCGAAGAAGGTGTTGATTTGCGTAAAGACCCAATGGCATTGCAACGTTTAAAAGAAGCGGCTGAAAAAGCTAAAATCGAGTTGTCGTCTTCAACACAAACAGAAATCAACTTACCATACGTTACGGCTACGGCTTCAGGACCAAAACACTTAGTGAAAACTTTAACTCGTGCTAAATTCGAGCAATTGGCTGAATCTTTAGTAAAACGTTCTATGGAACCGGTTGTTAAAGCGTTGAAAGATGCAGGTTTAACGACTTCAGATATCGACGAAGTAATCTTGGTTGGTGGTTCTACAAGAATCCCGGTTATCCAAGATCAAGTAGAAAAATTCTTTGGTAAAAAACCATCAAAAGGAGTTAATCCTGATGAAGTGGTAGCGATTGGAGCTGCGATTCAAGGTGGCGTTTTATCCGGTGATGTAAAAGATGTATTGTTGTTAGATGTTACGCCTTTATCATTAGGAATTGAAACTATGGGTAACGTAATGACTAAATTAATCGAGTCAAATACGACTATTCCAACTAAAAAGTCACAAGTGTTCTCTACGGCTGCGGACAACCAACCAAGTGTTGAAATCCACGTGATTCAAGGAGAAAGAACGATGGCTGCAGATAACAAAACAATCGGTCGTTTCCACTTAGAAGGAATTCCACCGGCACCTAGAGGTGTTCCTCAAATTGAAGTAACTTTTGACATCGATGCCAATGGTATCATCAAAGTTTCAGCTACTGATAAAGGAACAGGAAAATCTCATGATATTCGTATCGAAGCGTCTTCAGGATTGACTCCGGAAGAAATCGAAAGAATGAAAAAAGATGCCGAAATGAACGCAGAAAGCGACAGAGTAGCCAGAGAAAAAGCAGATAAATTAAACGAAGCTGACGGTATGATTTTCCAAACAGAAAGTCAATTGAAAGAATTGGGTGAGAAATTATCTGACGATCACAAAACCGCTATCGAATTTGCTTTAACCGAATTGAAAATGGCACACCAATCACAAGATTTAGAAGCTATTCAAAAAGGGTTAGACAATGTAAATGCCGCTTGGAAAACAGCTACAGAAGCCATGTATGCTCAAGGTGACGCTGGTCAGGCTCAAGAAGCACAACCGCAAGCTGAAGCGCAAGGCGATAATACTCAGGATGTAGAATTCGAAGAGGTAAAATAATATAATTCCCGTAGAGACGCGATTAATCGCGTCTTTACAATTGAATAAAAAAACCGTTCCATTTTTTGGAGCGGTTTTTTTATTTAACACACATCGAATTGATTATTTTGTATATTCGATTCTTGTTTAAACCAAAAAATGTATCAAATGAAAAGAATCGTTCTATTGGCGTTAATCGCTATGTTGAGTGTCAATACTTACAGTCAGAAGAAGACCCGAGGCGAAGCCGAACGGAGCGCTAAACCCGTAGTGAAGAAAGCAACAACAACGGCTGCATCAGGATTAGCCAAAGTAGATAACTTGGTAGCCGAAGTGAAGAAAGGAAGTTTTCAAGTTACCATTAATGAAAACGGTAAAGAAAAAGACGCCATGATTGTCAAAGCGGTTGATGCTAGTTTTAAGCCAACCAATTGCAAACTGACTTCGTTCACCGCTGGAGGAACCAAATTATACTTACTGACTTGGACAGAAACCGCACAAATTAAAACCCCCAAAAAAACAGAAGACATTACCAATGTTTATTCGGTGATTTACGAAATTACCAACAAGAAGCAAGTGTTTTCGAATACACAAACAACCAATCACATTACTGAAATAGTTTCTTTGGGCGGAACAGCCGCTACGGAAACACAGGAAAAAATGAGAAGAGATGGTTTTGAGTTGATCCTAAATCCGGATGGTTCAGTTACTCAAAAAAGTAAGAAGCAGGAAAATAAATTGGTTTATGATGCCGCCAAAATGGAGTTTGTAGCCAAGAAATAAATAAAAACCTCTCGCAAAAAAACGAGAGGTTTTTTTATCTGAACCAATTGCCAATAGAATGGAAGATGCGTCCGAAGAAAGTGCGCTTTTTGATGAAGATTACTTCTCCTTGAAGAGTAACACTATCCTTCATTTTTGTATTAATGATTTTCATTTCACCAGTAATAGGTAAAGTTACATTCGTATATCCTACAAAACTAAAAATCAAAATATCTCCTTTTTTTGCAAGAATGGTATACTTTCCTTCTAAATCAGCTTGAGTACTGATTTTAGTTCCTTTAACAACAATATTAGCTCCGGGTAATGGTCCAATACTATCGCTAACAATCCCTGAAATCTCAATTTCTTCATTTTTAGCAACAACATCTCTATCTCCCAAAACTTTTTTATCCGTTTGTTCTATTTTAGCACTGCCTTGGGCAAAGGATTCTTGTGTTCCTAATCCAATTAAACTAATTATAGTAGCAGTCGTAGCCAACCAAATCGAACTCTTTTCATGAGTTTTGACCAGATCACGGTCGAGTTGTGTATTCAAAAATCGTCCACAAAGATTTTGATTTTGCTGAAAAGCAGTTACAATTTCTCGGTCGCTGGCTTTGGTGAAATCATGTACTTTTTTTTGACAAGAAGCACAGAATTTTCCTTTGTCAACAGCCGTCATTGCTTCCCAATTTTCGTGGCAAGGTTGTGGAATTGATATATTGATTTTGTTACTCATAATTATTTATCTAAACCAATTGCCAATAGCGTGAAAGGTACGTCCGAAGAAGGTTCTCCTTTTCAAAAGTCCCATAACATATGATTTGAGTTTGGTTTCTATGTGTAATTGTGTATTGTAATCATATTTGTCGGCTATGATTACTTCTGTTTGCTCATAACCTGTAAAAGAAATTATTAGTGTACTATCTTTTTGAACCTTAATCGAATATTTTCCGTCAAAATCGGTTTGTGTGGAAAAGGTTGTTCCTTTGATGGTAACATTCGCTCCTGGTAAAGGACCAGTCTCATCGCTTACAATCCCGGAAACTTCAATTTCTTCTGGTTTTGGCTCAACGATAAATTTTCCTAAAATCCTTCTGTCTGTTTGCTCCGTTTTTACCGCTTCTTGCGCATTAACTTCATTCGTTCCAATACCAATCAAACTAATGACAGCAACTGTCGTGGCTAACCAAATCGAACTTTTTTCATTTGGTTTAACCAAATCTCGTTCGAGTTGTGTATTCAAAAATCGACCACATAGGTTTTTATTTTGTTGGAAAGCTGTTACGATTTCACGGTCGCTTACCTTACTAAAATCATGTACCTTTTTTTGACAAGAAGCACAGAATTTTCCTTTGTCAACAGCCGTCATTGCTTCCCAATTTTCGTGGCAAGGTTGTGGAATAGAAATGTTAATTTTGTTTGTCATCGTAATTGCCTTTCTTTACAAGAGACTATTTTTGACAAAAAGGTTGGAAACGGAATAAAAAAATTATTCAGTTACTTTAATTTCAAAAGCTTTATTCCAGTTTTTACCGGTCACGAATATCGTGTTAGTGGTTTTGCGAAAAGCAATTCCGTTTAAAACTTCCGCTTCTTTATTGGTTACTTTCGCTCTCAAAGCTGTCAAATCCAATACTGCTTCCACAGCACCGGTTTGCGGATTAATTACAGCAATCGCATCTTTCTGCCAAATATTACCATAAATTTTTCCGTTAATCCATTCTATTTCATTGACACTTTTTATTTTACTGTCATTGGTATAAACGTTTACATGATCAATAAGCTTTTGGCTTTCCGGATCCATTTTCCAAATTTTTTCTGTACCATCTGATTGGTAAAGATATTTTCCGTCATTAGTCAAACCCCAACCTTCAATTTTTTTGTCATAGGGGAATGATTTGATTGGCTTTAACGTTTTGGCATCATAAATAAAGCCTTCAGCATTTTGCCAAGTTAACTGATAAATTTTATCGTTAAGAACCGTAATCCCTTCGCCGAAGTATTGCTGATTTAAATCCGTTTTCTGATATGTTTTTCCGGTCTTATAATCGGTTTTTGCAACATACGATGTTCCTTCTCGTCCTGTGCTTTCCATTAAAGTATCCTTATAGAACTCATAACCTTGCGTAAAGGCATTAACATCATGGTCATAAGTATTGACAACGGTATACTTTAATAGTTTGGGAGCAATCGCCGCAGCGACTTCTATACGGGTTTGGGTCGAAATGGTATCGCCTTCAAAATACACCAAAGCTTTAATGTTTTGGTAACCCAATTTTTTTCCGTTCAAATCAAAACTGAATTTACCATTGCCTTTTACCGAAGTAATTCTCTCGTTATTGGCAAAGTAAACCACACTGTCTATGGTTTTGCTATTATTGTTCAATAAAGTAAAATCTACTTTATCTGTGGCACTGTATATTGATTTTATAGCGCTTTTATCAAAGCCGAAATAGCTTTCTTTGTCTTTTTGACTATCACCGCAACCAACGATGTTTAAAGCTAAAAAAGTGGTTATGAATAGGTTATGAACTCTCATTTTTTTTAATTAATTTTTCACTCACAAATATATTTATATTGCTCTTAAATTCTTGCAAAAAAATAAAAAGATTGTATATTTGCACCGGCAAGTCCTACACGACCAGCTCCTGCAAAATCCTCCAGGATGGGAACATAGCAAAGGTATGTGGTTGAGCGGTGCGATGTAGGTCGCTTGCCATTTTTTTCAAAAAGTGTCCCGAAAGTATCGGGATTTTTTATTTTTACACCTTATGGTTTTATCCTGGCAAATAGTAAAGTTCCAACTCAAAGAAACCTTTGCCATTGCCTATGGAAATTACACGTTCAGAGAAGCCTTAATTGTTACCCTTCAAAGTCATGGTGAAAAAGGGTTTGGCGAATGTACTTCGATAGATTATTACCACATTAACTTAGAGGATTTTCAAACTGCCTTAGCCAAAGTCAAGTCCCAAATAGAAAGCCAAAAAACAGTTCCTCCATTCGAGTTTTATTCTTTTTTGGTCAGCTTAAATCTTCCAAGTTTTCTGCGTTCAGCACTCGATTGTGCTTATTGGGATTTATTCGGTAAACTCGAGCAGCAAAGTTTTTTAGCACTCAACCAAATCAATTACAACCAACTTCCGGAATCATCCATTACCATAAGTGTAGATTCAGTCGAAAACCAAATCAAGAAAATTAAACAATCGGCTTGGACAAAATTTAAAGTGAAATGTAACCATTTTAGCGAAAGCAACATCACCAAATTACTGCAACTGAATAAAAGTTTGGCTTTAGATTCCAACGGAAGTTTTACTGCTGAAGAATGTTTTTGGTTGGAAAATAATGAGGCAATTTCAAACTTCACCTATTTAGAACAACCCATGAAAACAGGAGTAGAGCAGTATTCTACTTTGCATTCCAATCAGTTCGCCAATTGGATGGCGGACGAAGATTGTCAGGAGAGTTCGGTTTTAAAAGACTTGGTTCCACATTATAAAAGCATCAATATTAAATTAGTAAAGTGTGGCGGATTAACACCGGCGTTAGAAATGATTTCAGCGGCTCGCGAATTAGGTTTCAAAATCATGATTGGTTGCATGACGGAGTCAACGGTTGGTATTTCTGCCGGAGCCGTTTTAGCACCATTATGTGATTACGCCGATTTAGACGGAGCCAATTTAATAGCCAATGATATCGCCAAAGGAACTCAGATTGAGAATGGAAAAATTCAGTTAAGCGAAAATCACGGATTGGGCATCAAAATAAACTAATTATCTTTATAAGTTTTATATCTAATATTTGAAATTTAATATTTAATGAGCAAAGTAGTACTGATTACAGGAGGTTCCTCCGGAATAGGCAAAGCCATAGGCGAATTCCTCTTCCACAAAGGTTTTACCGTTTATGGCACCAGCAGAAATCCTGATAAAATCACCAATTCGTTATTTCCATTAATTGCTTTAGATGTTCGCAATACTGAAAGTATCAAACATGCCGTTGAAAAAGTGATTTCAATTTCTAAACGAATTGATGTGGTCATCAACAATGCCGGCGTTGGCATTACCGGACCATTGGAAGAAATTCCAACTGAGGAAATCAAGAACAATTTCGAAACCAATTTCTTTGGCCCAATCGAAGTTATCAAAGCGGTTTTGCCTCAAATGCGCGAACAAAAATCGGGTTTAATTATCAATATTACTTCCATAGCCGGTTATATGGGATTGCCTTATCGTGGGATTTATTCGGCTTCCAAAGGCGCTTTAGAAATTATTACGGAAGCCATTAGTATGGAAGTAAAACCATTCGGTATCAATGTCGTAAATGTGGCTCCGGGCGATTTTGCTACCAATATTGCTTCAGGCAGATATCACGCGCCCGTTGTTGCAGGTTCAGCTTATGAAACCACTTATGGCAATACGTTGAAACAAATGGATGAACACGTAGACAGTGGCAGCAATCCCGACGAAATGGCGATGGCGATATACCAAATTATCAATGCTAAAAACCCGAAATTGCATTATAAAATCGGCGCATTTATGCAAAAGTTCTCTATCGTTTTGAAGAGAATTTTGCCGGATAGAGTTTACGAAAGCATGTTGATGAATCATTATAAACTATAAACAATGACAAACTGGACAGAAATTTTAATTAGCTTATTACCCCTTTTTATTTTTATCGCATTATTGATATTTATAAGGACAATATTTAAGAAAGCGCAAGCGGCTAACAAGGCTATCTATGATGACAAGCACAATGAAATGATTGGAACGTTAAAAGAAATACGTGATGAACTGAAAGAATTGAATAAAAACAACTCCCAAAAGATGTAATATATTTGTACTTTTGCACAGATTTTGCGTTAAATTTGAAATTAAAAGGAGGACTGCCAGCGGCAGTCAGGTATTTACTTTAGGAAGTCAGAAAAACCGAATGTCCACCTGACATTTTCCTCTTAATATCAAATCATGCACCGCGCACAGCCTGACCCGAAGGGACGCGAGGCTGAAAGCCGACTGCCGAGGGAAACGCCCAACATTTGAAAACACAACTTTTTACACACATAAACAGTACACTATGAAATTTTTTATTGACACGGCCAACTTAAACGAAATCAGAGAAGCACAAGGACTTGGCGTTCTTGACGGCGTAACGACTAATCCGTCATTGATGGCTAAAGAAGGAATCACTGGAAAAAACAACATCTTAAAACACTACGTTGACATTTGCAACATTGTTGACGGTGACGTAAGTGCCGAAGTAATCGCAACCGATTATGATGGGATGATCAAAGAAGGAGAAGAATTAGCCGATTTACACGAGCAAATCGTAGTGAAATTGCCAATGACTAAAGACGGTGTAAGAGCTTGTAAATATTTCTCAGACAAAGGCGTTAAAACCAATGTAACTTTAGTATTCTCTGCAGGTCAGGCTTTATTGGCTGCCAAAGCCGGAGCGACTTATGTATCGCCATTCTTAGGAAGATTGGATGATATTTCTACCGATGGTTTGGCTTTGATTCAAGAGATTCGTGATATTTATGACAACTACGCTTTTGAAACACAAATCTTAGCGGCTTCTATTCGTCACACCATGCACGTGGTAAACTGTGCTAAAATTGGTGCCGACGTAATGACCGGACCATTATCATCGATCACAGGATTATTAAAACACCCTTTAACCGATTTAGGTTTGGCACAATTCTTAGCCGATTACGCTAAAGGAAACCAGTAATTAATAGTGTTCAGTGTTCAGTGAGCAGTTGAACCATAACCATAAAAAAAGCGTCCCGATTTTTTCGGGACGCTTTTTTTATACTGACCACTGACCACTGCCAACTGACCACTATTATTTGAGTTCTTCTTCAAAGTTCAACTCAAATATATTCGTAAAAGCGTTTTTAATCGCTCCGTTATCTCCTAAGATAATAGTTCTGTGGATTTTCGTAATAACCCATTTGGCTTTGATGTCTTCAAAATCAACACAGCGCAATTCAGTAATGGTGTCGAACTTATATTTCTTCAATAAGTTTTTCCATTCGTCTTGCGTATCATTAATATTGATGCCTATAAACTGATATTCCGGATGGGCTTTTTGAAAGCTTAGTATTTTTTTGTGAACTCCTTCAAGATGCGAAACGGCGTTTGCGGTCCAAAAGAAAAGCACTGTTTTTTTATTGGTAAAAGTGGTAGAGCTTATTTTATGACCATTGCGATCTATAAGCGTTACTTCCGGGAGTTGGCTTCCGGCTTTTAGCAATTGTATGGCGTTACCTATTTTGGTGATTTCATTTTTCTGACTCTTATCTGTCGATATCTTGTGATAAGTGTCTAAAAAGGTTTGGTTGTTCACCATATTTTGATCTTCCAACAAATAAGTAAAGGCGATGTTGTTTAAAATCGTGTTTTTAACCTTTTCGTTTTTAATCAAAGTATCGGCGATATTCATTTTGTTGACATTGGTTTTCAGCTCCAAATCAACTTCGGTAAAATGATTGTGGTAATTGATGGAACCCATATTGTTCAACATGTGCGACAAGTACATCACAAAAGGTGAATAGGAGGAAAGTGCCACATTATTACAATCGACACTCTTTCTGAAATTGTAATAATCAGTTGGGATTTTTTCATACACATCATTTCCGGTTCTGATTTTATGCACCATCGGATACAACTCTCTACGCGAATAATACGGAAAGTCTAAGGCCGCTTTGGCATAAACATCAAAACTCTCATTCCATTTGAGTTCTTCTTTTTTGTTGGTGTAGAATTTCGTCGCTACTTTATAGGAGGAATCGATGGCTTTGGTGAATTTTTCAATGTCATAATCAAAAGCTTCAAACAGCCTGTTCTTGTCTTTCTCATTTTTCAAATATTGCTCCATGAGAAAGTTATTTTTCTGATCGCCACGACCACAAAATACAACCGAATTGTCAAAATCTCGGGTATTAACACGCACCATCAAACTGTCATTCTTGTCAAAATAAATGTATTGGTATTCCGGTTCGTGTTTAAAAGTGTATAAACCCGGCGCTAAAGAATCAAATTGTACAAAAAAGCGATTGTTTTTATCCAATTTTATCGAATCAATTACTTCATTGTCTTTGCAAAAAAGTACATACGGACTGTTTGGATTTACAATTTCACCGCCAAAATAAGCGACATAGTCATTCCCTTTAAATTCGTTTTTACACGAACTCAAAAGCGTAAGGATAGGGATAAGTAAAGCAAAAACTTTTAAATTTCTGTAATTGTGCATTGAATAGAAACTAGTAAACAAAAATATTCAGATGATTTGGATTATACTGTTAAGCATTAGTTAAATGTAAATCGCCGTAAATATGTGGCTTTATTATCAATTATCCAATATTTTTTGAGACGTTTTGGCTAATGCTTTTCATTCATCTTGAAAACTAAGTTAGATAAAAAACTGACCACTAATTAACTGAACACTGAACACTATTCACTACTTTTGCAAAAATTTTATAAAACTACAATATGCTTACAGTTTCTAATTTATCGGTTCAATTTGGTAAAAGAATTTTATTCGACGAAGTAAATACAACCTTCACCCAAGGCAATTGCTACGGTGTGATTGGTGCCAATGGTGCCGGAAAATCTACTTTTCTTAAAATTTTAGCCGGCGATATCGACCCAACTTCAGGAAGAGTATTTTTGGAACCGGGCAAACGTATGTCGGTGTTGAATCAAAACCACAATATGTTCGATGAGCATACCGTGTTAGAAACCGTGATGATGGGGAACAAAGTATTGTTTGCCGTAAAATCAGAAATGGATGCGTTGTATGCCGATTATGATGATAAAAATGCCGACAGAATAGGCGAGTTGCAAGTGCAGTTTGAAGAAATGAACGGTTGGAACGCAGAATCCGATGCGGGAGCGATGTTGTCCAATTTAGGCATTTCTGCCGACCAACATTATACGTTGATGGGCGAAATGGAAGGAAAGATGAAAGTACGTGTGCTTTTGGCACAAGCGCTTTTCGGAAATCCGGATGTCTTGGTGATGGATGAGCCTACGAACGACTTGGATTTTGAAACCATCACTTGGTTAGAGAATTTCTTAGCCAATTATGAAAATACCGTAATTGTGGTGTCTCACGACCGTCACTTTTTAGATTCGGTTTGTACACATATTTCGGATATCGATTTTTCTAAGATCAATCACTATTCCGGAAACTATACTTTTTGGTATGAGTCAAGTCAGTTAGCGGCACGCCAAAAAGCACAACAAAACAAAAAAGCGGAAGAGAAGAAAGCCGAGTTGGAAGAATTTATCCGTCGTTTTAGTGCGAATGTGGCCAAGTCTAAGCAAGCGACTTCCCGTAAAAAGATGATTGAAAAATTAAACTTGGACGAAATCAGACCGTCGAGTAGAAGATATCCTGCGATTATATTTGATGTAGAAAGAGAAGCCGGAGACCAAATCCTGCATGTGCAAAACTTAGCCGCTTCAGTAGACGGCGAAGTATTGTTTAAGAATGTCGATTTGAATATGGCCAAAGGCGATAAAGTAGTAGTGTTCTCAAAAGATTCCCGTGCGACCACCGCTTTCTACGAAATCTTAAACGGTAACCAAACGGCCGATGCCGGAACCTATGATTGGGGAATTACCACCAATCAATCATATTTACCGAATGACAATAGCCAGTTCTTTACCGATGGCAGTTTGAACTTAGTAGATTGGTTGCGCCAGTTCGTAAAAACCGAAGAAGAAAGAGATGAAGTTTACGTTCGTGGCTTCTTAGGGAAAATGATTTTCTCAGGAGAAGAAGCGTTAAAAAAATGTACGGTATTATCAGGAGGCGAAAAAGTACGTTGTATGTTATCGCGCATGATGATGATTCGTGCCAATGTGTTGATGTTGGACGAACCAACGAATCACTTAGATTTGGAATCGATCACCGCGTTCAACAACTCGTTGAAAAACTTTAAAGGCTCAGTATTATTCACCACGCATGACCACGAGTTTGCACAAACCGTTGCCAACCGTGTTTTAGAAATTACACCAAATGGTGTTATTGACAGATACATGACTTTTGATGAGTATTTGGATGATGAGAAGGTGAAGGAGTTGAGGAAGAAGATGTATAATTAATATACTAAATAAAAAACCGCCTAATTGGGCGGTTTTTTTATTGGTTATTTTAGTGGTATTTAATCTAGATTTATCACAAAATTCGCAATCTTGCCAAACGACTGTTGGTTATTCTCCAATTATCTCATAAAATCACGTACTAAATTTTGAGCCATTTTGTTGGAAATCTTTGTCCATTGATTTGGATGGATTATTCCAATTCTTGATGTCTTTAACGAAATATTATCATCTAATAGACCTTTATCAATTAGTGTTAGATTATTAAAATTATCTGTTACATTTTGGTTTACCCAGTATAGTAAAACGATTGGACCGATAAAAAATATCTGCGGATTTGTTTCCTTCGGATGTGGGTTAGCCCAAGTAGGTTGAATTTTTGTATCGTAAGTCGTAAAAATTGACATTTTGGGACTTTGGATTACGTCTTGTTTTATTATTTCGTTTATCGGTGTCGATATTTTCAGTAATACTAACACTCTTAATTTTTCAAGTTCTTCTTCACTGATTGGATTATCCATTTCGTCAAGAATTTGTTCAATGCATTGACGCCATACAATACTTAGAAAGAATGTTATTAAAACATTTGGGTGAAAATCAAGATTTGAATATTTAATATAGAAGCCAGTTCTTTTTATTCCTGCTGTATGACCGATGCTGTTTATAAACTCATTTAATTTGTTTTGTACTGCAGATTCATATGTACCAAAATCTGTTTCACAAACTTTACAAAATATTCCTCTTCTTGCGTTTGGTTCATCCTTGATTTCAGTAGTTTCTTCTTGAGGATATTCTCGACCGTAATATTTATCAACATTTTTATTTTTTGGGTCAATAGTGTAAATAACCTCTTTATTTCTTTCTCCATAAGTATTTTCAGTTATACCAGCAGGAGTTAAATGAGATTTGATTTGATAAACTTTTCTTTCTTTACAAAGAAGACAGATTTCTGACATATTGTTTAACTTCGGTTTTTTTGGTTGATAGCTAGCGGTCCGCGTCTTCGTCTGTTGTGATGCCGGCGAAATGCGTACTGTTTGCTAAGTAAAATATTTTTGTAAAAACAGAGTTGAATTCAAGAAAAACCAGCTATAGCTGATAACCGCTGTTAATGGCTGGTGTGGGAATGAAACCAAATCTTCCTATATTTTTAACACCACTAAAGTTGATATGATTTATTCTAGATTGTATATCTGCTGGCGGTTCCTCGTTTTCAATAATAATAAATTGCGTTATTTTTTCATCATTCGCCAAATGACGATAAAAATCCATTGCCAAGTCGATAGATATAGCTTCACCTTCTTGGACTTTAGGCTTCCTGTAAGTTACAAATGGCGAATCTAAGACAGGAATGCCAATACTATATTCTTTTAATTCAACTCTCTTTTGAAGAGCAAGAATAAAAGTTGCGAATGTAATTGCTCGATATCCTTTTCCAGCTAAACCTCTGTCATTTCCTGAAATTACAAAATCGTTTGTATATTCGCTATACTCAAGGGATTTTGCATTTGGATATTTAATAGAATTTAATATTTCGAGCATTTCCCTGCAAAGCTTTGTTGCTGTTGATGTTGTAAATTTGCTAAAATCTGTTTTGGTGGCATTTGTCGATATGGAACTTTCTATTATTGATTTTTGTTCTTTGTAACTGGCAACCCGCTCTGATATGTCCTTTATTCCTATTAAGTAACTCTTTCTATTGTTCAATTCAGTCATTTTATTTAATAGCTGATCGATTTCCTTTCCGATTCCAGATTCAAGCTCATATTTTAAGGTGCTTAATTCCATTTCGAGAGTGGATACTTTTGAATTATAAGTTCCTATTTCATTATTCATCAAAATTACAGACGCACTCAATTCATTTTGTAACTTGATAATTTTCGTAATCTCGGCTTTGCATGATTCAATAATTTCATCTATACTTTCTTGGTTACAACTATGCAATATTTTGTTATGACACAAAGGACATGATTCGCCTTCCACTGAATTGTTGGATAACAAATAACTAGCTTCAATAGTAGCATTTAACCTTGATATATCAGTTTCATATTGTTGTTTTAAAATATTGGATCTTTTCAATAATTCGCCTAAAATATTTTTTTCACTTAGATTTTTTTGTAATACTTCAAGCTTCGTAATATGCTCTTTTTCTATCGATAGGTATAAGAGTTTTTTTGTATTAAAGTTTGATGCAATTTCATTAATGCTTGAATTTACCTTATCTAGAGATTCGAGCAATTGAGTATTCGATATTTCACGACTTTGAACAGATTCAGAGTTGTTTATCAGTTCAGTCAACAGTTCTATTTTGCCTTTTCTGTGAGTTATCTCTTTTGATGAAAGTGGTATGCTTATTCCGCTGTCATCTCTTTCAGTCAAAAGAAGTTTTAATGTATTTAATTCTTCTGTTTTTTTTGTGTAATGTGAAACAATAGGGGATTCCTGGGTAATTATTCTTTCTTCACTGACCATCAGAAATTTGATTAAATCTCGATATGATACATTTCTTGTTTTACCACTTTCATTAACTCTAATTTTTTTGTTTGAGAGCTTGTTCAGCGAAAGTAAAAAGGCCGACACATTATCTTCATTAATTGGGCTATGCTTTCGATCTAAATATTTAGGATTAGAACCTATGCTTATCTTGTCAATTTTTGAATTAAATAATTGAAACTTACCTCCAATTAGATCACTTTTAAGAGTGTAAAAATTACCGTCGTTACTTTGTAACTCTAGGTAAATTTCTTTATAACTTCTAGCTTCTTGAATGTTCTTTGGAGGTGTAGAACCGCCGAGCATGTAATTAATACATTGATAAATAAAGCTTTTTCCGGTATTTGTTGGACCAGTAATCACATTTAAGCCTTTTTCAAATTGGATTGAAGCATTCTCTAGATTATTTCCAGAAAGTCTCAGTTCTGTTAGATAAAATCCACTATTTTTCATTCTAAAATTCCTAAATTAAATTCTCTGTTCACACTTTCAATTTTACTTTCAAAAAGAGATTGAAGATTTTCCTTTTCTAGATTAATGTTATCCGTTAGCCAATTTATTCTTTTAATAAGTTCTATTGTGTATTCTTCTTGTAATGACTCAATGAATGGAGATGACAGTTCAGAGGCAAAATATTCTAATCCGCTTGGCGTATAAGAAACTGAAATCAAATTTCTAATACAAAATAATTCAATTGCATCTTTAATTAATGAGCGCTTAACTAGAAGTTCGCCTGTTCTGTAAGGTACTGGAGCATGTAAACTTTTGATATCTGAGATATCGCCTGAATGAACTGCAAAATAGTCTAGATACAGTAAGGTTTGTAAATCAAAAGTTTTTGGATAATTTTGATTTAGAATACAAAGGATTCGGAGTCCAGTTTCAATATTATTGTTGAACGCATTTACTATCATTTTTTTAGCCATTTAAATTTCCCGTCATTTACTAATTGGTGACAAATTCCTGCTCTATCATTGATTAAGCTGACTTCTTTCAACGGATTTGATGCTATATTTATCTTTCGCGCTTCACTTTCAACTTCCTTTACTTTTATAAATCCATTTCCATGATCATCTTCAATTATATCAACGATGCCATCGTAAATTTCTTTTTGGAAATCATTATAAGTTCCAACCGGCAAACTGTCTCTAGAGAAATTCCTCAATTGCTCTGCATAATGGAAATTTATTCTTGTTCTAGAAAAATGATTTATGTATTTGTCTATGCCTGCCAAATCTGATGGGAATTTATAAACCGTACTAGTTTCCGAACCATATGCCGCTAGAAGCTCATTCACGTAAACTGTTTCACTTACTTGGACATCTACAGGAATCGTGTCCTCATCAAGTCTTGGTCTATCTGGAAGACCTCCACCAAACCATAGAAGATGATTAGGATGCTTAGAATGTTCGGCGATAATATCTTTGATAGCAATTTTGGAGAAAATCGAAAAGTCAAAATCCATAAAATACTTTAATAAATCGTCTTTTAGTTCAATTGGTGTCGAGGTAATGAAATCTTTGCAGTATTTGTCCCAATTATCTATGAGTTTATCTCGTAGACTAACTGAACTTGAAAGAAGTTTGGATAATGCCGTCCCACAACCTTTTGGAGCTATAAAGTGATAAGATTTTGGAACAGGATATTCTTTTAAAAATGAATAGTATATAATTTTTGCGAACTCAACATACACTTGTGTAGGATGCAGGGCATTATCATAATGTTTGCATTGATAACAGTCCCAAACATAATTTGGATTTTTATTATCGGTAATGTAGCCAACTACATCGCGACCTTTGTCACCAGCTCCACCAAACCTATCTACAGTGACGTAAATACTTTTCTTTAAATCAATCCATTCTTCGATGAAAATTTCCCAATCATCTGCCGAAAAAAGTTCAACCATCTTAATAGGTAAAATTTGTTTTCCATAATTTATTCGTGTAGATGTTTGGTATGTTGTCATAAGATATTTTTTTTGCATTTCAGCTAACAGGATGATAAGTATAACTCCCATTCCCCCAAATATAAATAATCCCCACCAATCCCTTCCATTTCTTATAAAAATAACCCGCTTATCGGGTTTTTTAGGGTTTTCGTCGTTTTATGACTTTCCTCTAGCTAGCTTGAACACGGCTCTAAATTTTTAGAAAAAATTAGGAGATAGTGCTAGCGCGCAGTACTTACATACGGCTGTTAGCTGCTGGCATTTTTTAAGATAATGGCTCGCAATAATCTTTATTCACAACCTTGTCTCTCATTATGGATTTGTTATTAAAGTTTCTAGAAATATTCTTAACTATGTCACTATAATTGTCTGTTTCATCATCTTTTTTATAATAAAACGGCTTTATTGAGGAACAATTTTTATGCTCAAAAAGAGTATTTAATAAAGTTCTGTCTGAAATACCGCAAGAGTGTCCAAAAGTGAAGATTTGATATTCGGCACTATTCAAAAACTCTAACAGCTGCTTGTAATTATCAGTTTCTAAATATTTAATTGATTTTATATTTTCGAGATAAACATTATCGTTTAGATTTTCAATTGATTTGTAGTCTTCGTCAATCTCGTCACCAAATCCAAATATAACATCGTTTCTATCATGTTTATCTGTTGTACCGTGAATATGTATATATTGTTTTGTTATATCTTTCTTTGAAGTGAGAGAATAATATGAAGTGTGATTAGAATACAATGTTTCTGTAAATGTATAATTGAAGTTTAAGAATAAAATCTCATCGGGCATCAATTCGAAGTAATTAACTGAGCTATCTGAAATAAGTAATTTTCTAATTTCTTTTTCAGTTCCATCTTTACCTATTCTTGAAATTAATTGTCGACTTTCATCGCTTAATTCGTCCAAAGTTATCAAATTAGAATTTAACGCATTTAGATTATTTTGAAATATATGAAATTCATTTTGAGCCTTTCTATTAATTGCATTCTCTGTAAAATCTTTTAGTTTAAAAGGTGAATAAATTTTAGATCCAATCTTATTTCTTAAACTTAAGTCGCTATTTTTTTTGCCGAAATCCTCAACAAATTTGTTCTCGACTTCTTTTAAATATGATTCCAACAAGATTTTTATTCCTTCAAAATCTTTATTAAGCTTAGTTATTCCATACGAACAATTTTTATTTTTAAAAGATTCTTTCAATAAATTGTAGTATTCAATCTCAATATCTACCCAATTTTGTTCTTTTTTCTTCTTTGTAAGCATTTCTAAAAATTGATTTTTAAAAATTAATTCAAGATTTTTATTTTCTAAGATATTTATTAAATCTTCATATGTTTCTCCTTTAACCCAATCTCCAGCATTATAAATCCCCCCAGGAACATCATCAATTTTAATTTCCTCAGTTTCGAATATATTTAGGTAAGTTGTAATGTTGCCATTAACTTCATTTCGCAATTTATGCATTACTTTCTCCCAGTAATCATTGATAAAGTGATCATAGCTAGTTTTAATATTATGAGCTAAATCAAATCCATTTCCAATAAGTATAATTCTATTCATCATTTTTCTCTATGGTTCGTGAAATGTTTCCAAGCACAAAACTTGTCTTTGAATTTTCAGAAAAATTCGGTGAGAAACCCAAGCCTAGCAATTATTGCAAACTGCTTTAACAAGAAATTATATTTTATAATTCATCTGGTAAATAAAATTGTTTTACATCAGAAATTGACACTAAATCTTTAATGTCTGTCCTTATAGTTGCAAACCTTTCTTTTAAAGCAGCTGCCTCTGGTGATTGGAAATAAACTTTACTAAGTTTTTCCATATTTTTAATAATTGCTCTATCAACATTTCGATTAAAATAGGGAAATGAATATCCAATAACAACAAGTATTTCTGTATCAATAGTTTGCTGTTTTGCGAACTCAATAATATTTTCTTCTTTCTCCCAAGCAAATGACAATCCAGAATATAATCGATTTTCAGTTTTCTTTAAATCCATGTAGGTCTTTAATATCGACTCCATTATTTGTTTGTTATATCCTTTTCCCGTTGGACAAAATTCGTAAACACTATGTCCAGCATCTCCAATAACATTATGTGAACCATTAAGTTTAATAATATTGAATCCGTCAGCTCTTGGTCTTCGTGTGGAACTTTTAGTTGTTACACGTAAAGAAGTTCTATTCTGATCCCATTCAGGCGAATCGGTATATTCTGCATAAGATTTTTCAAATTGTGAATCATAATTCCAACTTAGTATTCTAATGTTTGTAGGAAGTTCACTGTAATGCTCATCTAGGATTGATGCAAAAAAAGCATCATATCTTTTATCAGCAGGATTTATAATCTGTTCTAAAATAAGAAATATTGAAAGAGCTGATTTTAATTTATTTAACTCACTGCGTTTTTCTTTTAAGTAAAGTTTTTTTGCAAGTGTATCAATGCTTGCGTGATTTTCTGTACTGTCTCTCAGCCATCTTAAATCTTCTACTATTAACTCTAATATTTTAGATTTATTAATTTCATTATAAGTTTCTTGATTAGTAAATTCAAACTCATTTTTTTTAATCTTCTCAATTAATCCATCTAATCGTTTGGGTATTTGATTGACAATTGGTAATGCTTCACAAGATGCTCCAGCTCCGAATAAATATGTTATTTTCATTTTTTTAAGTTACCAATTAAACTCATAATTTCAGATGATTGTTTTGTGCAATATTCTTCAAGTCATTGCCTTTTAAGTTCCACCGCTTGCAACAGCTGCGACGATTTATTACTAATGATTCCAAGTACTAAACTTGGCTTTGAATTTTCGCAGAAAATCCGGTGAGAAACCCAAGCCTCGCAATTATTAAAAACTTCTGTTATGCGCAGTTCATTCCAATCTTTTTTCACGCAAATTAATTTCTTTTGTAATTACATCCCTTATACCAATTGTAGAAACTTCTTCTGGTAGAATAATAATATTTGGGTTGTCTTCACGAATAAAAATAGGTTTTAAATTCTCGTCTAAAGAGAATTTGTACTTATGCCTGTAAATAACTTCAGTTTGACCTCGGTAATCTATACCATAATCTAAACCAACTGGTCCTTGGAAGAAGTTTGTTTGAATTGAAGCATATTCAGCACTATTTGAAGCATCTTGATTTGATTGAAAGTAGAAAGTATAATTAACAGTAGATATAAGAATATTACTGATATTATTGGTTTTAACATGAAAATGAAAACCAAAATTTGTGCGATAGTTTTCTACGATTTGCAATATTTTTGAAATAATTTCTTCCGCTGTCGTGGTAAATAAATTAACCCCTTCAGAGCTATTTAAAAACATCTTTTTACGTCTAATTAGATTTTCTTTTGCCTGAAAGTCGGTGATTTTTTTCTCAAGGTCAGGAATTGAATCTTCATCTTCTTTTAAAATTCCCAATTGTGGCTTTTTAACCAACGGTTTATCCTGAATTAATTTTGTCAACTCAAAAAATTTAGCGTCAAATTTTTCATCAATGGTCATATCGTGAAATATTCGAGTTTGAAGGAATGAAGGACAACTATTTTCCTTATTGCCAGATTTCAATATTGGAATTATCCTTGTTTGGTCGGGTTCTTGTTCAAATAATTCTTTTGTAAGCATTGAATATTCGTAACCTACACCACCTTGACGATTGTCTGCCTTAATCTTATAATTTGGTGTCATTATTACAATGATTTTATCTGCTAACATTGCTTTCTCCATAAAGTGTGTCATTTCGTGTCCAACAGATAAATCATATTGGTCAAGAATGATATCAAGCCCATATTTTACTAAAGCATCGGCTAAGTTTAAAACCCATTCTGTATGTTCTTCATTATCCCAAGAATATGAAATGAAAGTCTTTTTTTTCATGTGGTTTGCTTTGAATTGCGCATAACTGTTTTATTTGTATCACTCTTTGGTACCATTCTATCCAAATTTGGATATATAATATGACTAATTAAATAGCTTTTAATTAAAACAGCTATATGTAAAAATACTACAAATATTCAATATTTATAATATTTGTAGTTGTAATTATCAACAACTTAGCTAACAAAAAAAGCCTCTCTTTCGAAAGGCTTCCTAAACATAATTGGTGCTATAATTGTGGTCTTATTTATCAAGCAACTTTTCCAAATAAGCTACTTTATCTTTTTCCGCTTGCAACAATCGTTCATACAATTGTTTATTTTCATCATGAGCTTCCATCAATTTATCCAATGGGTTGAACGTACAGTTAGTAGGGCTAAACTGTCCATTGTTAACACTATGGTCATTGAAATTATTAAAATATGTAATCATTGCATCCTCAGTAAAATTTTTAATAGCTACGACACTAACACCCAAGGCTTCTGCTATGAGCTTTAATTTATCGTCATCAACAGTCTCGCTGTTTTCAATGGTAGAAATGGTTTGTTGGCTAACGCCTATAGCCATCGCCAATGCTTCTTGTTTCATTTGACGGAGTTCGCGGATGCGGCTGATGTTTCTTCCTAGGTGTTTTGGTTTGTTATTGGTTTCCATAAGTAAAGATAATGGTTTAAGGTTTGTCAGTTGGTTTGTATATCACCAATAAAGGATGTAATGTACCAACACAAAAATATACTTTTTTAATGGTTGGGTAGTAATCAAATCGGGAAAAAGGCATTGCATAAAAGTTTCATTTTAAAAAAAGGTAATAAAATAAAGGGTTTACAAGGTTTTTTGTAGTGTTAGATTCAAGAATTAAACACTATCAATTCAAGAATCGCATAGCAGATGGTCTCCAATAGAACCGCTAATTTTTTTACTTCGTGCCTATAAACCCATAAATATAACAATCAATGAAAAGCACAGAGTTCACAATTTTATATGAAGCCATTCAGGCACTTCATGCCAAATTTGATGCCATGCCTAAAGCAGCAACAGATGAAGTATTGCTCGACAGTGCTCAGATGATGGCACTGTTAAAATGTAGCCGCGCAACGCTGCAAAGATTAAGAGACAATGGAAGCATTCCCTGCACCAAGGTTGGAAAAAGTTACTACTATCCCAAAGGCTTTTTTACAAAGGAACTAATTAGCAGCATCAAGACAAATGACCCCTCAAAAGCGTTTGATGATCGATAACCTTTTTTCGTATTATGTTCGGGTGTTGTTCGCAAAAACAGGTCATTTTGCGAACAGCTTGCGAACAACACCCGAACCACACCCGAACAAAGGGTTAAAAAAAGGCTTTTTGTGTAGCTATCAGTCTCATTGAGCCTCTTTGGAACTCAATTTGATTCATTAAGACTCAATTTACATCATTTGCTTCGCGCTGCTTGCCGTGTTGGAAAACAGGAAATAGTTTTGCTTTACCAGTTACCTAATGGGCTGGGAATTAAATTACTAATCCCAAATACTTAAAACTATGGGAACATACAACAAGGGCATATTGGGCCCATTTTCAGGAAAGGTTGGCACAGTGGTTGGTGCCAACTGGAGGGGCAAGGACATCATGCGTTCGCTGCCCAAAAAAACAAACAGAACTCCAACCGAAACACAGCTGCTGAAACGACAGCTCTTTACAACGGTAGCGGGGGAACACAAAGTATTTCGGTTTAAACTAAACCAACTGACCACTAAAAACTTAACCGCAAAGCACGCAAAGAAGGCGCAATGAACGCAAAGGTTTCTGTTATCAACCAAACTAACTGACCACTGACTACTGACCACTGACCACTAACTACAATCCACCCCAATCAATCCTTTCTTATAAACGCTAAAGCTTTCTCAAGCACTTCATCTTTGCCCTTGTTAAAACCTTCAATAGTAGGTTTGACCACTATATCAGGAACTATCCCAATGCGCTGGGTTTCTTTGCCGTCAGGATAATACACCCCAATACCGCTAATCATAGTCATAATACCGCCCGGAAGTTTGATAGAAGATACGTTTCCGTCCGCACCGGCTGTGGTAGAACCCATAACGGTGGCGTTTGGTGCAGTTCGGTACGCCATGGCATGGTATTCGGCTGAACTTTGCGTGGTTTCATCAACCAGTATAATTACTTTTCCTTTAAAATAATCGCTGTTGTTGGAGCCTACGTAAGTGCCTTCACCGAAATAGGTAAACAAGCCCGGGGTTTTCAAACTGCTATTAGAGAACTTGACAAAGAGATTCCTTTGAGGAAGTAAAAGTTTGCTCAATTCAAAAATAGGAAAATCCGAAGGGTAATTTCGGTCATCAATAATCACTGCTTTGGCCTTTTGCATTTGTTTCCCAATTTCAGGTAACTCATTTTTCTTTAAATCGCCGTTGTGAATGTATAGGATGTCTTGGTCTAACCATTTAAAACTATGCTCAGTACTTTCGGCCGCATTGTTAAAGTTCATTTTGCTCCTCGGATAGGTTTTAATGGTATGCGTCAGGATTTCGTTGTTGCGTTGGTAAGTCACAGTAACCAAGCTGTCATTACTGCGCAAAAGTTTGGGACCAATGTCTCTCAACTGTGTCGGATAATTGGACGCCGGAGTTCTTTTTAAAAGGTCTTTGACTATTTGGGTGACTTCTTTGTCATTCACTTTCAGAATAACATCTCCTTTTTGCAGTGGGTTTTCCTTCGCCAAAGTCTCATCATAGTAATCAATTACGACGGCTTGCTCTTCTATAAATTTAACTTTATACGCCGTATAATTTTTACCCCAAAAGTCACTCAGGATTTTGTTACCACCCCAAATATTAGCATGGGTATCATGAATGCGGGCAATCAATTCCAACATCGTCAGCGTGTAGTCGGTTTTGTCTTTGGCGGCTATTGCTTTCGGAATAAACTCTTGCAATACATTTTTCCAATCTTCTTCGATTAGGTTTTTATATGGAAAATAATATTGTATCATGTTCCAATAACGGTACAACGACAATAAGCGATAACCGGCATCAGGATATTCCCTATCATCATAAGCATTTTCGTTTTGAAAAATAGGGTTTTTAACACCGGCATAAAAATCAATATAATAATGCTTGTTGCTTCTGTCCGCATTCTTGATTTTCAACAATTGGTTTTGCAGTTCCGCCGAAAAGCCGCTTTGGGTGAGCCAATCTAAATCGGGTTTTATTTTGACTTCGTCCGGTTTAAAGGTTTCGGGTTTTCCTTCTTTTACTTCGCCCAATTTTTTAATCCATTCCAACAAAGCCATATCTCTTTCTGTAGCGGTTTTGGCGGCCAGTATTTTAGGGGTAATTCTAAACAACTCAAAGTCCCAGTTGTAATTGCCTTTCGCTATTGCCGGATGATGGTATTTTAAGAAACCCCAAATCAGACCAAGCGTTTTTAGGTGTTCCAATTGGGTAGCATTCGGCGTAAAATCGGCGATGGCAGAACCTTGGGCAAACTCAGTATCTAAATCGGCGGGTAATTTTTCCTTTTCAAAGATTTTGGCATTCTTCAATTCCTTTCGGTCAATGTGGATTTCCAAATCATCAATCCAAATTTTGCCTTTGCCCACCAATAAACCGCCTAATACGATTTGTGTAGTTTCTTGCGGATTCATTTGAAGTGTTATTTCAAATTTCTGCCAATCGTTGGTGCCTTTAATGCCTTTGTTTTGCATGTTGTCAAAATCTATCGATGGATCAATTCGCATCCACAAACCGGCAAATCCGGTAGTAACATTTTCCGTTTTTAAATAACCGCTGAGTTTTATTCTTTTGCCTTCATAATTTGCGGGTAAAGTAAAGTTCCAAGCCCTAAAATTGGCAACATCGCTGTCATTGCTAATCGATAAAGAATATTTGCCGCCATGCACTATGGTCGAGTCAACAACGGCAGTGAATTTTTCATTACCAAATAGCGTCCAGCCAACCGCTTTACCATCGACGACCGTTTCAATGTCTAAATTTAATATCGTGTTTTTGGGTTGTGCTTGCGCGTTAATCGCTAAGGTGAGGCAACAAGTAAACAGTAAAGAGAAAAAATGTTTCATGTATGGAACTGGGTTTAAATGGATAGTATTTCAGGTTTTAAAATTGGGAGTTTCCTCGGTAAGTTGTTTTCCCTTTAACAAAAAAATAGGAAAGATTTTAATTTATGGTATCATTTTGCACAGTATCTATTAATGCAAAAGTCTCAAAATGTGGATAAAGCATCAAAGATACTTGCAAGCTTGCAACTCCCAACTGTCATACAACAAAGCTTCTCGGTTATCAACTAAGCAACTGACCACTGAACACTAACTACTGACCACTAACCACTGACCACTGACCACTGACCACTAAAAACTAATTTGCCTTGCTTAAAAAAAAACGCTACTTTTACCACCCAAACAACACTACCATGAGTCAAAAAGTATTGCTCACTTCCAAAGAAGTCAATATCATACTCCATCGTTTGGCTTGTCAGTTAATCGAAAACCACCTCGATTTTTCCAATACCGTTTTAATAGGCATACAACCGCGAGGCACTTATTTGGCCAACCGTGTCAAGGCTTTGTTGGAGAAAGACTACCAAATCAAAGACGTTCAATTAGGTTTCTTAGACATCACTTTTTTCCGCGATGATTTCCGTCGGGGCGAAAAACAATTGGAAGCCAACAAAACTCAAATCGATTTTTTGGTAGAAGATAAAAAAGTGGTTTTTATTGACGATGTGCTATTCACCGGAAGAAGTATCAATGCGGCCTTAACCGCCATTCAATCCTTCGGAAGACCCTCAGAAGTAGAACTTTTGGTACTGATTGACAGAAGATTCAGCCGCCATTTACCGATACAACCCGATTACCGCGGACGTCAGGTAGATGTCATTAATGATGAAAAAGTAATCGTGTCTTGGAAAGAAAAGGATGGAGAAGATGCGGTTTATTTAGTATAAGGGATAAGGGATAAGGGATAAGGGAAAAGGGAAAAGGGAAAAGGGATAAG
>NZ_DLGY01000052.1:0-5476 GCF_002482945.1 Flavobacterium sp. UBA7682 | reverse complement strand
TTATTTTAAAAGCACCATCTTGAAATTTGGGTGTTCCGGAAATATCCATCAGGCCAAGGTTGGAGGCAAGGCCAGCAGTAGAGTAACGATAATTGGCAAGGTATGAGCCCTTGTACCCCTTTTTAAATGGGCCTTCCACCGTCAAGTCTGCTCCTAAAATGCCTAAGCCAAATGTAGTTTCCAACTTTTCGTTGTTGCCGCTTCTCATTTTTACATCATAAACTCCAGACAATGCATCACCGTATTCCGGAGAAAAGGCTCCGGTATAAAAATCAGATGTTGCCAATAAATTATTATTTAATGCACTGATACCGCCACCGGCTGCACCTTGATTTGCAAAATGGTTTGGGTTGGTAATTTGCATACCCTCTAATCGCCATTGTACATATTTTGGTGAGTTACCCCTTACGATAATATCGTTTCCGCCATCCTGAGTACTAGTGACACCTGCAAAGTTTGACATGATACGAGAGGGGTCATTAAAGCCCCCTGCAAAACGGCTGGTTTCGTCTGTGGAGATGGAGCGGCCACTTACTAATGACATATCATTGCGCGCTTCTCCTTTATTTTTATAAGCCTGCACCGTTAATTCTGCCATTTTAATAGAAGTCTCTTGCATTTCTAAATTAAGAATTACTTCTTTAGCTGAGTTTACTTCAATATTAGGGATAATAGCCGTTAGATAATGTGTAGCAGAAACCTGGATATTCACACGACCTATTCTTACTTTTTCCAGCCTGAAATTGCCCTTAGAGTCTGTTTCTGCTATAATAGATGGGCTGATATCCTTGACAAGAAGAACGGCTCCTTCGATAGGTAATTTACTATCCGCATCTACTATTGTACCCCTTATTGTTTGGCTTAGTGTTTGTGCTTTTACAAAACTTGATAGTAGTACAGCAATTAATGTTAAATAGAATTTTTTCATCTTTTCTTGCGTATAATTTTTATTGTTTGCGCAAAGATGATTTGCTTTTATAGCTTATTATACTGGAATATGCTACTACAGCAATGTCCTCTGCAAAACAGTAAAAATGTTCGGCAAAATCAGGTATTGGTTTACATTTTTGAATTAATAGTCTTGAAAAAAAGCTCTCTATAGGTTTCCGAAACAGGAATAATAACTCCTCCGATATTAATGCGGCTTCGCTCGACAGTGTCGATTTTGTTTATCGCTACCATATAGGATTTATGCACTCTGCATAAAATATTAGAAGCAATGATCTGTTCAAATTCTCCAAAATTTTGTAAAGTCATAATTTTTTTTGAGGAGGTATGTATTCTTCTGTAATCCCGCATTCCTTCAATATAGATGATGTCTGAGATGTTTATCTTTTCTAATCTGTTTTCTGTTTTTACGAAAATAAATTCAAACCTGTGTTCACTATGTTTAAGTGATAGTTTTTCCTGAACCCTGTTTACGGCCTGCAAAAAACGATTAAAAGTGTAGGGTTTTAAAAGATAGTCTGATACATTTAATTCATATCCCTTTAGTGCATATTCCTGATATGCGGTAGTTAGGATTACTTCGCAATCAACCTGGGTAGACTCAAGAAGTTCTATTCCGGATAACTCATCCATGTTGATGTCCAAAAAAAGTAAGTCTATACTATTACTCTTTAAGAAAGTCAGGCCGTCAAGTGCGTTGTCAAAAAAACCAATCAAACTTAAAAAAGGAACTTTAAGTACATATTCCTTTAATCTGTCTAATGCCAGAGGCTCATCTTCGATAATGATGCAACGATATGAAATCATAAATGGATGTATAAATTTACAGTGTATGTATCATTTGTATTGTTGATTGTAAGCCCGTGATTGTTGGGGTACAATAAATGTAACCTTTTTGCTATTAACTCAGAGCCTATTCCATGGACCTCGTTTTGTCCTCTTGTGTACTTATTTGTACAAACAAAGTTTATCCTGTTTTCGTCAATGGTAATCTTAAGACTGATCGCATTTCCCATTTTTTTATTTGAGCAATGCTTAAACGCATTTTCAATAAATGGTATAAAAATCATTGGTGCAATGAGCTTCCCGTTATTGTTTCCTTCGACCTGGTAAGTTACGTACGTACTATTTGATGTTCTTATTTTCTGTAATTCAATATACTTTTCGATGTATTCCAGTTCCTTTTTGAGCGATATATTATTTGCCTTGGTTTCGTAAAGCATAAACCGCATGATGTCAGATAATTTATTTAAATATTCCGAAGCGATATCAGGATCTTTAAGAATCAGAACATCAATATTATTAATGGTATTGAAAAGAAAATGAGGGTCCAGTTGAGATTTTACCAAAGCCATTTCTGTTTCATGTGTTTTTGACATTAGTGCTTCTTTAATTTTTATTTCACTATGCCATGTCACAAACCCTTTAATAACAAAACCAACAGTACCACTTACAAAAGCTATAAAACTCATAAACGATATCATAGCTATTGCAACATTTATACCATTTAGCTCCGTAGTATTGCAATTACCTGGTATGATAAAATACGAAACTATGTATCCGAAAAAAGCTGCAATAACAGAAATGAATAATGCAGCCAGAAAAGTTTTAAAAATACTCTTTGTTTTGACATAGTATTTAAAAATTAAGTAATAGAAACCATAGAATGATATGAATGACGGAACTAATGCAATACCGAAGATTATACTTAAGTAATAAGGAAGCTTGGAAATGTCATTTTGATTGGGCATTAAAATTGCAAGTAGTACAATTATGATTAACCCAAAACAAAACCAAAACCCAATATGTATAAAATGAGTAAGATACTTTTTCAAAATTTAGTTGTTATTATTTGGAATGGAACTGTAAAAATTAATCATATTATGCATCTTCCAAAATCAAATCGGTTAAAAGGCACTTTTTGTCTGCAAAATTTATAGGACATTAGGGCGTTTGCAAGCTTTTTGATTTTAGCCCGACCGTGTCAGTTATTTTAACAATGAACTTATCTTTTTGGGCAATAATAATTAAATCAACTGAACTGATGTGCTCAGGAGTATAATAAGATTTCCACGCCAGATGTATAAATTCGAATAAAGGCTTGACTAAATAGTCTGCATGATAATAATGACTTCCTATAAAACCATACATTCCTTTTAAAATTGTTTACTTCGAGTCCTCGAAGCCAAGAAGATGATTCAGATCTACCTCCGTCGTAGTCATGACCTGCCATACTGTTTGATAATCTCTTCAATATAACAACTATCTTCTCTCCCACTTATTGAATCCCGATAAATCCAATAAGAATCTTCTTTAAATGAAAAGTTGCGTTTTATTTCTTCGGAACATTAGAAGTATGTACTTTTTTACAACCGAGTATCAGAATAAATCATAGAATAATTATGATTGCTTTTTTATGATTGCTTATTTTATAACCTTATGCCTTACCAATTCCCAATTATACGTAACAGAATAATAAGGCATTTTCATTTTAATCAGCCCTACATTATTGAGATAATACATCCCTGACGCCGTTGGGATTTCATACACTTTATCAAAATTCTCGCCGGATACATTTTTAAATGGAATGTAGGTATTGGGTAATTTTGCCTGATAAGTCTGTTCGCTTATTGGCATGTAACAACCAAATACATCTTCAATATCGGAGCCAAAGAGAGCATTTAAGAAATTACCACGCATTAAAAATTCAATTTCTATATTTGTTTTATTCCCTTTGTGAATAGTGGCCAATTTCATTTTGATCTCCAAACGCTCAATTTTATCATAATCGATTAACGAGCCATAGTCAGTTTCATCAAAGTAAGTTGTGTTCTTGATTACGTAACAACTATCCTCTCTTCCTGTAGCGGAATCCCGGTAAATCCAATAACTGCCGGGTTTGTAAGAGAAGTTCCTTTTTATATCGTCTGTTAAATACAAAGTCCGTTCTTTTTGACAGGCTGTAAAAAAGAAAAAGGCGATTAATAGTGTGAGGGAATATTTCATAGGATTATTTTAGAATTTTCCAGCGTTGCAATTCCAGCACTTTAGTCATATTCCCACTGGATGTAAAACAAACGAAACGCATTTTTACCAAGCCGAATGCGTCGCTCCAATAACCCGTGCTGGCAGCATCGGAACCAAGCGTCTTATCGTATTGAGAAAAAACACAAACATTATCAAATTTTGAACCAGCCAAAAGCAGTGGCTCTTTCAGTCGGGTGTAAACTATTGTATCATGAGGAGGATAATTAACCGGAGCCAAATAGGAAAAGGGATAGAAAAATACGAGATACAATGGTTGACTGCTAAACTTTGTCAAGCCACAAGATAAATGATTATTATCCGATGATCTGGTTGTAACACTTAAATCTAAACTGAGATTATATGAGGTATCCTTGCCAATATGTTTCGAATCAAAATACAGATGCATTTTTTCATATTTAAATCCTGAATTCGTGGTATAGCCTCCGTCAATTTTTAATTCATTTGCCACTAAATAAACGCTATCCAATTCTCCGGAAACTGAGTCCTTAAATATCCAGTAACTCCCCGGTTTATTATTCAGGGCTGCTTTTAAATTCGCATCCAGATATTTTGTTTCATATTTAGGCTCTTTATTGCAGGATGCAAAAGCAAAGAGCAAAACTAATATGAGGAAGAGGTTTTTCATTCTGAATCTTTTAAACGACAACTGTCTGTTTCACAATAAAAATAATACAGGAATTTATTAATTCTCATCTTATTTCACCAACGGTATCATTTTGCACACGAGCGGTACATTTCAGGCATTTTTTGTGCTCTGAAATATTAAGGTGGGGAATTATTGAATACAACAGCTGCCTGGTAGTACCTTAAAAATAAACCGTTATTTCTTTTTGCGCAGCAACCAAAGACTCCAGATGTCGCTACGGGATTGCCAGTCGTTGAAATTATTATGCAATAAAAACTGTGGCAAATGCACATACAGCAGTTGCTCCGTGTAGCGCGGGTCGTGGTAAGACAAAGAAGTGTGATAGCTCATTACCAAAACAGAATCGGCATTTTGAGTGTTTATCAGCGCAGGATACGCCTCATTATCCGTCGTGTCTTCAGTAAGATATTTGGGGCGGTACAAGGTAATCTGGTTATATCCTTCATCAAAAATTCCCCGGCCAATGGTGATTAAATGAACCGGTTTGTCTTGTGCATAATTGTAAAGATATTTGTAATAGCTGTGTGTATTGCTGGCCGGCCAGAAACAACGATAGGCCATCAGTACCAGGTTGAAAACGACCAGAACACGAAATACCGGCATCAGCCATTTTTTGTTTTTAATACTTTCCCAGATTTCCTGCAAGCCCGAAAAAGATAAGGCCAGAAATGGCAGTATCATCGGGAAGATGAAGCGAAACTCTTTGTGCGGTACAATCATATGCCCTAAAATGAAAGGGATGAAAACAAACATCATCAGTTGCACCGGCTTTTTCACCAATGCAATAATGAACAAGACCAACAATATCCAGCTGATGGGCGGAATGCCCTGTGT